>CAZWWH010000003.1:91812-102148 GCA_964637365.1 uncultured Peptococcaceae bacterium | reverse complement strand
AGGCGGCAGAACCGTTGGTTCCGGCGTCGTTTCCGACATCGAAGAATAATTGATTTAAAAATAATTCTAAGCAGCTCGCAAGGCCGCGCCATAATAAAAGGCGCGGCCTTTTTTTACTTTTAACAGAAAAATAGCCCAGCGCCTGGTAATAATTTACCGGGCGCTGTTTTATTTTATACTTTTTATATAAGTATATCACAAAATCTGCAACCTGCTTTAAAGCTCCTCTGCGTGAATTAAGCTTTTAAAGGCAAGGTCAAATAGAGGTAATCTTTATTTTCCTTCGCTTCCATCACCATGGGAGTACTGGGGCCTGTAAATTTAATGACCATGGTTTCTTCCCCTAGGACATTGAGGACGTCCAGAACGTAGCGGGAATTCACTACCACTTCAATGTCCTGCCCCTCCTGGAACACGGGAATGGATTCGTGAATTTTCCCGACCTCCACGTTTTGGGTATGAACGGCCAGGGACTCGTTTTCCAAAATCAAACGGGCTTTGCCGGCGCGCTCCCGAATTTGGTCCTTAACCATAATGGAGGCCCGATCCAGCGTAGAAAGAAAATGGTGAACGTCGATTTCCGCCGAAGCCACAAAGCGGCTTTCATCAGGAATCACCGAGTGGTAATTGGGGAATTTCCCATCAATGAGGCGGGAAATAAAGAGGGTGTTCCCTACGGAGAAGCTGACCTGATGGCTGCCGATGACCACTTCCACAGATTCGTCGTCGTCAGCGGTGAGTTTGGAAATCTCCCGAAGAATTTTGGCGGGAATCAGCACCGAAGCGGTGTCCTTTTCGCCGGTAGGTTCCCAAAAGGTGTTCTTCAAAGCCAGACGATGGGTGTCGGTAGCTACCATGCGAAGGGTTTTGCCTTCAATTTCAAAGAGAACGCCGGTAAAGGCGGGACGGCTTTCATCCAAGGCGCTGGCAATGGAAACCTCCTTGATATCTCTTTGGAAAACCTCCAAATCAAAACGGCCGGCCACATCGCCGCTGACTTGAGGAAAGGCGGGAAATTCCTCCTGATCCAAGCCGTTGATTGTAATTTCAGAGCCGCTGTAACGGATATAAACAGTGTAACCTTCGGTGAAGAGAGTAACTTCTTCCGAAGGAAGTTTTTTGGCGATTTCCAGGATGTAGCGAGCTGGAACGATGATACTGCCTTCCTCTTCGATGGTGAGGTCCTGTTCCTTATACTCAATGGCAATTTCCATATCCGTAGCTTTAAAGGTTAATACGCCATCCTGGGCAATGAGGAGAATACCGCTTAACGCGAAGATGGTGTTTTTCGTGGAGACGGCGCGGTAAACCGCTTGAAGTCCCTTGAGGAGACTTTCTTTTTCACATTTAATTTTCATGATGTTCTCCTTGATAATAATATTAATATAAAATAGATAATAACAATAATAAGGGGTGTGAATTTTAGGATAAGGGTGCGTTTTGCCTGTATTTTGGCGGTTTTTGTCTATGGATTGGTTTTGGACAGGCTATGGATGGAATGCGGATGAATCAGCCGTGATTTTTCCGAAAAAAGGTTATCCATAGATGGAAATGTGGATGGGATGAGGAATGTGGATTCATTCTATCCACATTTGTTCCCTTGGCATGATTTGCCATGGTTAGACGCCTGGATGCTTCTTGTGCTTTAAGTGTCCAAAGCATAGAACGATCATATATAGACTTATTTTGATAACGTAGATAATACTATGGGTGAAGCGTCACGCTTCACATTTTTTTGATTTGGCTGGTGATTTCATCGACGTATTTTTTCGTTTTCGGGTCGGTATTGACCTGCTTGTCAATTTCGTTTTGGGCATGCATGACAGTGGAATGGTGGCGGTTGCCGAATTCCATGCCGATTTCCTGGAAGGTGAGGTCGGTAAATTGGCGGCATAAATACATCGCGATTTGCCGTGGGTAGGCAATGGCGTTGCTGCGCTTGCTGCCCTTGAGGTCTTCGACCTTGATATTGAAATATTGGGCGGTAACCTGCTGAATAGCTTCGACAGTGATGGTTTTCAGCTTGCTTTCGGCTACGATATTTTCCAGGGCCTTGGCGGTGAGCTCCAAGGTAATTTTGGAGCCGTTGATTTTGGAAAAGGCCACGACTCGGTTGAGAGCCCCTTCCAGGGCACGGATATTGGAATCCACCCGGTTGGCGATGTAAAAGAGGGGTTCATCGCCGTCAACGTAGATATTTTCGTTTTTGGCTTTATTTTTTAAGATGGCAATACGAGTTTCCAGGTTGGGCGGCATCAGCTCCGTGGTGAGTCCGCCGCTGAAACGGCTGATGAGGCGGTCTTCCAAATTGGCGATTTCCCGCAGGGGCCGGTCGGCGCTTAAAACGATTTGCTTATTTCCTTCGTAAAGGGCGTTAAAGGTATGGAAGAATTCCTCCTGGCAGCTGTCCTTGCCTTCAAAAAATTGAATATCGTCGATGAGAAGGGCGTCGTAATTGCGATATTTCTTTTGAAATTCCTCAGTGGTTTTGTGGCGAATGGCGGTGATCCATTCATTGATAAACTGCTCCGAGGAGAAGTATCCCACGTTGGCATGGCGGTCGGTTTCGGTAATAAAATTGCCGATGGCCTGCATGAGATGGGTTTTTCCCAATCCCACGCCGCCGAAAAACAGCATGGGATTATAGCCGCGGCCCGGCGCTTCGGCCACAGCCATAGCGGCGGCATGGGCAAAGCGGTTATTATCCCCCACTACAAAGGAATCAAAAGTATATTTGGGATTGAAAATACTAGGGCTCACAAAGGGCCGTTCCGGTGTGGGAGGCTCCGGAGATTTGATTTCCTCCTCGTCCTCCTGAGTGTAGCTGTAAGATCCATCTGGGTTTGTAACCACGATGGCGGCTTTGGTAACGGTGTTGTCGGAGTGTTTTTTCAAATATCGTTGAATGACTTCTTTATAATTATTGTCAACCCAATCTCGGATGAAGTAATTGTGGGCGTCTAAAAAGAGAATGCCTTTTTGATAATCCACTACATCTAGGGGTTCTAACCAAGTTTCGTAACTGTTTTTAATGATGTTTTCATTATCGCGAATAAGAATCAAGGTTTCTTTCCAAAAACGGTTCCATTGTTCTAAGGTATTGGCGCTCAAAGCGCTTACAGGGTTGGTCAATTGAGTTACCTCCTATTTTAGTTGATGAAAGGCAGTTTTTTCATCATAGGGGAGAAAAACCATTGCTTCCGGAAAATTTGACAAAGCCTGCTCCCTTTTTTTTGTGTCTGATCTTGGCTTGTCCGCGGTGCAAATAGAATGCCGGAAAAGGAAGAATGATCTTGGAACCTTAGTTTAGCAAAATTTGCGAAAAAACACAACCGAGGTTATCCACACAAAAAAAATGAAAAATTAATTCATGTGGGCTTTTTTTGGGGATAAAGGTGAATAACTGAGAACTCTCTAAAATACATATATTATAGGAAGAAATCTTTTCATCAATTACGGATAACTTTGCGGATAACTATTTTTTAAGAAATTTGCGGACAAGCGGACAACGGAATATTTGCTGAATGTTATATATTATAGTAGCAAAACAATTTGGGCATGGGTGGGCAATTTGTGGAAAGAGAAAATATGCCAAAAAAAGTTTTTGGGATTCCTTTGAGTTTTGTCCGCATCGGGCTATGCATGTCAAAGGAGCTGAAAATCCCATGAATTTTGTTCACAACAGATTTCGGAAAACTTTTTATTTTGACAACAAAGGGAATCCTATCTTCGACAGCGAATTGAAACAAGATATAAAACGAAACTTTTAGACAGATTTTTAAAGATTACTACAATATTTCGACGAATAAAAATGGGAAGGTATAAGGTATTATGATTTTACAACATTTAACCTTAACCAATTTCAGAAACTACCGTGGTTTTGATGTGGAATGGAGTCCCGGCATCAATATGATATGGGGCGCCAATGCCCAGGGCAAAACCAATTTACTGGAAGCCATTTATTTTCTTAGCGCCTACGGCTCTTTTCGACGCAGTGTAGTTGGGGAAATGGTGGGCAAAGGCGGCGATTTTTTCTATGTGGGAGGAGAGTTCGTCAGCGGCGGCCTGAAGCATACCGTCAAAGCCGCCTATTCCCAAAAGAAAAAATATATGCTGAAGCTGGATGGCAATGTCAAGCGCCGTCTGGGGGATATGATCGGGGTTTTAAACGCTGTGGTGTTTTCTCCCGACGACCTCTTTTTGATGAAGGGCAATCCTGAGGAACGGCGACGGTTTCTTGATGGAGAAATCGTTCAGATGTCCCCCCAGAGCTACGCTATTTTTCAGCGGTATCAGAAAACCTTGCGCCAGCGGAATAACTTACTGAAGGATTTGCGGGACGGCGGCGGCGCCGATAATGCCGGGGTTCTGACAGCCTTTGACAGGCAGCTGTCGGAAACAGGGGGCTATATCCTGTGGAAGCGAAAGGAGGCCTTGGACCGTTTGCTGCCTTTGACCCGCTTGGCCCATCGTAAAATTACCGATGGCAAGGAGGAACTGATTTTAAGCTATCTCGGCGGCTTCGAGGGAATGGAGGGACTGGATATGCGCCGCGCCCTGCTGCCCCAATGGCAGGAGACCTTTTTTGATGTGTTAAAGGATCGCCGCAGCGAGGATATTCGTCGCGGTACTACCACCTTTGGCCCCCATCGGGATGACGTTGGCTTTACCATTAACGGAGACGACGTGAAAAAATACGGTTCTCAGGGCCAACAGCGCACTGCTACTTTGGCTTTAAAAATCGGCGAATTGGAGCTGATGAAGGGCCATCGAGGGGAATATCCTATTTTATTGCTGGACGATGTGCTGTCGGAATTGGATCATAATCGTCGGGCCGCTTTGATTGGCGTAGTCAATGACAAAATTCAGACCTTTATTACCGGCACCAAGGAGCATGACTTTATTCACCGTGGCAGCGGCATATCTCTTGAAATTGCCGACGGCGTGGTGATGTCCTCTAAAACCATATAAAATCAAACAAGTTCCTTTCCCTCAAAGGGACTTGTTTCCTCTTTTTATGAAAAGAGCTTGTAAAAATTGCCCCATTGAAAAGATTGATTGCAGCTATGATGAGCAATAGAAAATATTGTGAGTGAGATTTTCTTTGAAAAAAATAAAAAAATTACTTGACCTGTCGTAGTAATTATGAGATACTATAACTACCACGACAGATGAAGTAATTTATAGAGGTGAAGCCATGATCAGCAGTGACGTGATTCGCGGATATAACGACACCATTATTTTGTCGCTTCTGCTGGAAAAGGATTCTTATGGCTACGAGATTTCCCGCAAAGTGCGGGAGATTTCCGAGGAACGGTATATCATGAAGGAAACCACTTTGTATTCCGCCTTCAACCGTTTGGAAAAGAATGGTTATATTGAATCTTTTTACGGCAGTGAGACCTTTGGCAAACGCCGCACCTATTATCGTATTACCGAGGAGGGAAGGCGGTATTATAAGGAAAAATGCGAGGAATGGCGGCTGACCCAGGAGGTTATCAGCCGATTTATCGAAAAAACAAACGAGGAGTGATACCATGGAAACCATCAGGACGTATCTTGATAATATGTTTGCCTCCCTGCCTAAGACTGAGGAGGTAGTGCGGATGAAGGAGTCTTTGTTTTCGGACATGGCCGACCATTACGACGCCTTAAAGCAGGAGGGACGCAGCGAGCACGAGGCCATTGCCACGGTGATTGAGGAGTTTGGCAATTTCGATGAGCTTCTGGCGGAGTTAAATCTTTCCTCTGATTGCATTGCTGACGCTCCTCAAAAATCCTCGGGCCTTCCCTTAGTCAGTGAAGAGGAAGCCCGCCAATTTTTGGCGGATAATAAAAAATACAGCCGCCGTATTGCTTGGGGTGTGTTCCTCTGCATTGTCAGCCCCCTTCTATTGATTGCTTCGGAATGGATTGCCTTTTTCGGCCGCCTTATTACCGATGATGTGGCGGCCTTGGGCCTAATATGGTTGTTTCTCTGTGTTGCCGCGGCGGTGGCAATGTTCATTCACAGCGGCATTTGTATGAACCGTTACCGCTATATGGAGGAGGCCCTGGAGCTTTCCCCGTCTTTGGCAGCAATATTACGGCAGGAGTATGAGGATTTTACTCCGGCTTATACCAGGGACATTGTCCTGGGTGTGACCCTCTGTATTTTAGGGCCCATGATTCTTGTGGTTTCCGCCGTCTTATTTGATGGCCGCATGATTTCAGAGCTTTATATTACTTTGATTGTCGATTTGATGCTGGTGATGATTGCCGTGGCTGTATTCCTCTTTATACGGTCTTGCTCCCGGAGGGGCGCTTACCAAAAACTGCTGCAAATTGAGGAATATACTGTTTCCCGGAAGAAAAACAGCGGCGCAACAGGAGCCGTGGCTTCCGTGGTATTTCCTTTGGCTGCCGTCGCCTATTTGGCCTGCGGCTTTATCGGCGATTTATGGGACTCGGCCTGGGTAATCTTCCCTTTGGTGGGGATATGCTATGGGGCCTTTTGCGGTATCTATAATTACTTGAAGCGGGAGGAAGCATAATAGCGCCCTTAATCATAAAAGTCGAAGCATGATATGCTTCGACTAAGCCTGCCGATAACGTCTGATCATCAGCAAAATTCCAGAGCTGCGACCACTAGAGTACGCATATGTACACGTCGTGTCCGCCGCTCAGGAAGTTTTACTGATGCTAAGCCGTTCTTGACAGGCTGTCATCTTGCCGAAAAACCAGATTTTCGACAATCTGAAAAGTCGAAGCATATGATGCTTCGACTTTTGTTTTCTCTATTGATTTACCAGGAATGAGTTTCCCGTTTGCAGGATTCCAAAACCGGACACCCATCGAAATAATTGCAATCCTCATCATAATCGCATTGGTTTTCCACGGGAATGGCCAAATCTCCTTGGCGTTCAAATTTGATATCAATATCTCTTCTGGCCATTAAAAAGGGGCATTGGCCGGTGTAAGACGCCACTTTGTATTCTTTGCTCATGCTTTGTACTTCCTTTTTGCTTTGTTTTCGGCAAAGCCGATGATTTATCTATTATAAACAAAGCCGCAGAAAAATGCAAAGAAATATTATGAAATATTTGACGAAATCAGCGGAGAAATTTTTGATGTTACGGAGCCTTATGGCGAGGCTTTATGGCAACACCAAAAGAACACAGATATTCCCTGATATCTTCTCGCCATCGCTGGCAATGGAACACGAAGTTCCGTTATATTATAAATGTGCTCGGGAGAAACCTCCCAATGAACAAACCCATAAGACAAAGCAAATCCAAACAAAACCCCAATAACCTTTTCATTGTTTAACATCCCTTCTAAAAACAACCAAACAACCTGAAAAGCCTCTCATTTTACGATGAGAGGCTTTTTCCCGTGCTACGGGGAAATCCCAGAAAAACGAGAGTTATGAGGGGCTTTGTATTGACATTGGTTTCCCGTTGTTGTAAAATTTTATCGTATAAATATAATTATCAAAATGATAGTCCGCAACAAAATCGGTAATAGAAGGTAGGTCATTATAGTCGTTGCTTTTTATTGATCAAATACTTATTATGTAACAAAGGCTGGAACATATGAACGAGATTATTAAGCTGGAGGGGCTTAACAAGACCTTCCGTTCAAAACAGAACACGGTTGTGGCGTTGGACAACATTAACCTGTCCATTCAACAGGGAGAAATCTTCGGCATCATCGGCTTGAGCGGCGCCGGTAAAAGTACCTTGGTTCGCTGCATGAACCTGCTGGAGCGCCCCACCGAAGGCAAGGTCTGGTTTGACGGCAAGGATCTTGTGTCGCTGAAGCCCAAGGAATTGCTGGAAGCCCGCCACTCCATGAGCATGATTTTTCAGCAGTTTAACCTGCTGATGCAGAAGACCGCTCTGCAAAACATTTGCTTTCCCATGGATATCACCAAGGTTCCCAAGGAGGAAGCGAAAAAACGCGCTATGGAGCTGCTGGACATTGTCGGCTTGACGGATAAGGCCAACGCTTATCCCGCCCAACTGAGCGGCGGCCAAAAGCAGCGGGTGGCCATTGCCCGTGCCTTGGCTACCAACCCCAAGGCGCTTCTTTGCGACGAAGCCACCAGCGCCCTGGATCCCACTACCACCCGATCTATTTTAGATTTGTTGAAAAAAATCAACCGTGAATTGGGTATCACCATCGTTGTGATTACCCATGAAATGAGCGTTATTGAGGAAATTTGCCAGCGCATGGCCGTGATTGATAAAAGCCATATTGTCGAAGTGGGCAAGGTGGAAGACATTTTCCTGGATCCTCAATCGGACATGGCGAAACAGCTGATTTTTCCCGCCGGCAAGCGAGTCATGGAATTCAGCGGCGGCCGTACCCTGCGCCTGGTTTTCGATGGGGAAACCTTTGCCGAGCCTGTCATCGGCTCCATGGTGATGGAATGCGGCGCTGCGGTGAACATCCTTTTTGCCGATTTAAACAAGGTCGAAGGCAAGACCTTTGGTCATATGCTTATTGAGCTGCCGGACCACGAACAGATTGCCCAGCGGATGCTGGCTTATCTGCGGCTCCATAAGATTCATTTTGAAGAGGAGGCCGTACATCATGTTTGATTCCACCACTCTTAGTCTTCTCGGTACAGGCTTATGGGAAACCCTTTATATGACATTGTTTTCCACTTTGCTGTCTTATATCATTGGCCTGCCCTTGGGCCTGATTCTGGTTGTCACCGATAAATCCGGTATCCGTCCCATGGTAGGGCTCAACGCTGTGCTGGGATTTATCGTCAATTTTCTGCGTTCCGTTCCCTTCATCATCCTGTTGGTGGCGGTCATTCCCCTGACCCGTTTCATCGTCGGCACCTCTCTGGGCTCTACCGCCACGGTGGTTCCTCTGGTCATCGGCGCGGCGCCCTTTGTCGCCCGTATGGTGGAATCCTCCATCAAAGAAGTAGACGCCGGCGTGATTGAGGCAGCCCAGTCCATGGGAGCTACCCCCATGCAGATCGTTATGAAGGTACTGCTCCCGGAATCCCGGCCCTCGCTGATTGTGGGCAGCGCCATTGCCATTACCACGATTTTGGGGTACACTGCCATGGCCGGTTTTGTCGGCGGCGGCGGTCTCGGTACCATTGCCATTAACTATGGTTACTACCGTTATCAAAGCGATATGATGCTGGTTACGGTTTTGATTCTGGTCGTCATTGTTCAGCTTTTCCAGGAAATTGGCATGAAACTGGCGAAAATTGGCGATCGACGCATCAAATAAGTGCGAAGTGTGCTTTTTGAGATAGATTTATAAGGAGGAAGAAAAAAATGAAAAAAGTACTTGTGATGTTATTGGCTGCCTTGAGCATCTTTGCCTTTGCATCCTGCGGCGGAGATAAGGACGCCCAAAGCGACAGCGCTGAAAGCACCACCATTAAAGTAGGCGCCAGTGTAACGCCCCATGCTGAAATTCTTGAAGTGGTAAAACCCATCTTGGAAAAAGAAGGCTATATCCTGGAAATCGTGGAATTCAACGATTATGTCCAGCCCAACCTCAATGTTGACACCGGTGAACTCGACGCCAACTATTTCCAACACAAACCCTACATGGATGAATTTAATGAAGAAAATGAAACCGATTTAGTCTCCGTTGCCGCCATCCACTATGAACCCTTTGGCCTCTATCCCGGCAAAACCGCTTCCATTGAGGAATTGGCCGACGGCGCTTCCATCGCTATCCCCAACGACGGTACCAATGAAGCCCGCGCTCTGCTCCTCTTGGAACAAGAAGGTCTCATCACCTTGAAGGAAAATGCCGGTCTCTCCGCCACCAAAGTTGATATTGCGGAAAATCCCAAAAATCTCGACATCAAAGAAATTGAAGCCGCACAGCTGGCCCGTTCCTTGTCCGATGTTGATATGGCCGTCATCAACGGCAACTACGCCATCGAAGCCGGTCTCGTTGTCGGTACCGACGCCATCGCCACCGAAGACGCCGATTCCATCGCCGCAGAAACTTATGCAAATATCGTTGCCGTGAAAGCTGGTAACGAAAATAACGAGGCCATCAAAGCCCTCGTCAAAGCCCTTCAAAGCGACGAAGTCAAACAGTTTATGGAAGAGAAGTATAATGGTGCCGTTATCCCCATGTTCTAATTGAAAACGCCTGACATCGGTGATAACTGTGTCAAAGCCCGGAGCGAAAACTCTCGAGTACGTTTTTTGTACACATCGAGCTTTTCCTCCGGGCTTTTCCTTGTTCTATCCCATTTTTTTTGATTTCAATGATTGAGGGGATTTTGTCTACTTTTCGGGTGAAGTTTGTTTTGACTTTTCCGTAACGTGAATGCATTATGAATCCAAGCATCATGCCATGG
>CAZWWH010000003.1:0-91712 GCA_964637365.1 uncultured Peptococcaceae bacterium | reverse complement strand
AGCGTGACTTTTCGGGGTACGATGCATGGAACGGAAAGCTGTGAAATCGTTTCCGTAACGTGAATGCATTATGAATCCAAGCATCATGCCATGGAGCGTGACTTTTCGGGGTACGATGCATGGAACGGAAAGCTGTGAAATCGTTTCCGCAACGTGGATGTACTATGAATCCAAGCATCATGCTTGGTTTACATTCTGGAAAATCGTGGTATACTAAAAGGAAAACCAATCAAAGGAATAAGCCTATGGAAGAAAAAACGCCCATAAAAATTGACATTATTTCCGGGTTTTTGGGGGCGGGTAAGACCACGTTCTTAAAAAAACTTTTGACTCAAGCCTATGCTGGGGAATCTGTGGCCCTGTTGGAAAACGAATTCGGCGAGGTGGCCATTGATGGTGAAGCATTGCGGGACAGTAATATCGCCATGAAGGAAATTGCCAACGGCTGTATTTGCTGTACCTTGCAGGGAAATTTTATTAGCGCCATCCAAGAGCTCTCAGCGGAATATCATCCCCAACGCATCGTCATTGAGCCCACAGGGCTGGGGCGGCTCACCGATATTTTTCGGGCTTGCCGCCGTGCCGCTGAGGAAACCAATGTAATCATCAACGCTGTCATTACCATTGTGGATGGCGTCTCTGTTTTGGAATATCTCGACGACGCCCCTGAATTTTACGAAAATCAAATCAAACAAGCCGGCGTCATTGTGGTCAGCATGACCCAGGAACTGGAGGAAACGACCGTTGAGGCCATCAGTCAAGGTCTCCGTAAGCTCAACGTCGACGCACCCCTCTTCACCGCCCCTTGGTGGGAGATAGACGCCATGGAGGTGCTGGCTCTCGCTGAGGAACGGGGCTGTCCCGAGGATGACGGCTCCCCAAGCGAAAAAAATCCCTTTCGCTCTTTGGCCTTCCGCGTCACAAAGCCATGGCGGGAAAGGGATCTCCGCCGCTTCTTCCAAATGGTGGCCCAAGACGTTTTCGGCAAAGTATATCGGGGCAAGGGGTTTTTCCCCACTGCTCAAGGCGCTCTGAAGGTGGATTTGGTGGGCGGCCGTGTTTCCGTTGAACACTTCCCCCACAAAGTCCAAGGACGTTTTGTTCTCATTGGCTGTGATTTGGACCGTAAAGCCCTGGCGGAATTTTTGCGCCATGGAAATGTCGGTGAAAAGGAGTGACTTATGTATCGTTCGGAATTGAGAATTGGCAGCAGCGCCGTGGGGCGGGACAACCGCCTTCGCCTGGTGAATGCCGTTGATTTTATGCAGGACTGCGCCTGCTTTGATTTGGAGGATAACCCTGTACTCTCCCGCTATTTTCAGGAGGAGCATTGCGGGATGTATTTGATTTACCGTCAGGTAGATCTTTTCCATCGCCCCTCTTATAATGAAAAAATCGCCATTGAGACCTCGGTGTTTCAATGCAACCGCGCCATTGGCAGCCGTAACACCGTGCTCTTGGATAAAGAAGGCTCAGTGGCGATGAAGGACTATGAAATCGGCGCTTTTGTGGATTTGGAGCGGGCTTCCATGATTCGGGCCCCTCAAGAAATCGTAGACGCCATGATGATCGATCCCCCGATGGAAATGGAACGTCTGCCGCGGAAAGTCGCCGTTCCCCAGGGGCCTTGTTCCTATCGCCAAGGTACGGAATTTACCGTCCCCCGCAGCTATATTGATGGCTTTGGCCATATGAATAACAGCAAATACATTGAGGTGACGGAACCTCTGCTGCCCGATGGTTTTGAAGTAGGCCGGGTGCGGCTGGAATTTAAAGCAGCTTTGCTGGAGGGGGAAACCGTTGTTCCCATGATTTATGAAAACGGCAGTCAGGCTACGATCACCTTGATGGCCCCAGGCCAATCCGTCCCCAGAGCCGTGGTGGAATACACCGACGCTTCTCATTGCTGCCAAAATAAAAAGGCGGATTGACTCCGCCGCCGATGTTTGTTACCACGGAACTAAGAGAAAGGCGATCATCAAGCCTTATTTATCCTTAAATGACCGCTTACGGTGTCGAGGCCGGCGGTCATTTTTTACTGCTAGTACGTTGGAACTAAAAGTACTGACGGGCGATGCGGAAACGTGTCGTAATACTCCACTCCGCATATTCGTATTATGGAAGAGTGCGAGCGAGGTTCATATAGATGATTGTCGAATTTCAGTAATTTATGAGATTACAGTGGGAATTGCCGTAGCTATATGGTAATTTCTATTTTTATTTGTTATAATTAATAGTTAGAATTATTTTGTGAAAGAGGTATCATAATGGATGAACCACTCATCGCGGCGCTGGCCACAGCGGAGGGCCGGGGCGGCATTGCCATTGTGCGGTTGTCCGGCGACGGCGCTTGGGACATGGTGAAAAAAATTTTCTGTCCCTTTCGTCCTTTTGATTGGGACACCGTGGCGGGATACAGTCTCCACTACGGCCATATTCAATATAGCGGAAAAACCTATGACGAAGTGCTTTTGGCTCTCATGAAGGAGCAGGCCTCCTACACCAGAGAGCAAATGGCGGAAATCCAGTGCCACGGCGGCTTTGTGGCTGCCCGCCGCATTTTGGAGCTGCTGATGTCTCTGGGTGTTGCCATGGCGGGGCCGGGGGAATTCACCAAGCGGGCTTTTTTGTCGGGACGTCTTGACTTGTCCCAGGCTGAGGCCGTCATTGAAACCATTGAGGCCCAGGGCGACCGTGATTTGGACTTTTCCCTCCGCCGTTTGGAGGGCCAAAAGGGAGAGCGGTTTATGGCCCTGCGGGAAGAGCTTTTGACCCTGATTGCCGAGACGGAAGCTGTCATTGATTTTCCTGAGGACGGCCTTGACGACACTGTGGCCGCCACCATCCATGACCGCATCGGCCCTATACTGGAAGCCCTGGACCGTGAAATCAAAAAGGCCGAAGAGGGTCGTATTTATAAAGAGGGACTGCGCACCGTGATTTTGGGCCGCACCAACGTGGGAAAATCCAGCCTTCTCAACGCCCTGCTGGCGGAGGAACGCGCCATTGTTACCGACATTCCCGGCACCACCCGGGATACCATTGAGGAAACCGCCGTTTTAAACGGTGTACCTTTGAAGATGGTGGACACGGCGGGGATTCGGGATACCCTGGATCCGGTGGAAAAAATCGGCGTGGACCGCAGTCGTGAGGCGGTGAAAAACGCGGATCTCGTGCTTTTTGTGTTGGACAGCACCGAGGCTTTCTCCCAAGAGGACCGAGAGATTTTAGACGTCATCGGCGCTAAAAAAACCATCGCGCTGTTGAATAAATGCGACCTCCCCTCAGACCATCGGGAATCATTGAAACAGGCCGTGGCTCCCCTCCCCTGTTTGGAGATTTCCGCCCGTGAGCAATGGAACCTCGACGCCTTGGGCAACGCGGTGCGGGAAATGTTTTTACAGGGAGAAATTGCCGCCGACAGCGGCGAATGGGTGGGAAACCTCCGCCATAAGGAAGTGTTCCTCCGAGCCAAGCACCATCTGGAAGAGGTGCTGCGGGCCCAGGAAATGGCCATGCCCCTGGATTTTCAAGTCATCGACCTGCGCTCGGCTTTGGAAGCCCTGGGAGAGATCAGCGGCGAGAGCATTTCCTCGGAAATCATCGACCGCATTTTCTCGGATTTTTGTATCGGAAAATAAAAAGGTAAGTGAATGTAATGGAAACATATCATGCTGGAAATTATGACGTCGTCGTGGTTGGCGGCGGCCACGGCGGCGTAGAAGCGTCGCTGGCGGCGGCAAGGCTGGGGATGAAAACCCTGCTTTTGTCGCTGAGTCTCGACCATATTGCTTTGATGCCCTGTAATCCTTCGGTGGGCGGCCCGGCCAAGGGTCATCTCGTCCGTGAAATCGACGCTCTTGGCGGCCAGATGGGCATTAACATCGACAAGACGCAAATTCAAATTCGTCTCCTCAATACCTCCAAAGGCCCTGCCGTTCAGGCGTTGCGGGCCCAAGCTGACAAGCGCCTGTATCAGGAGACCATGACCTACACTGTGGAATGCCAGGAAAATCTTGACGTGAAGCAGGCGGCGGCAGAGGAAATCCTCATGGAGGGCACAAGGGTCAAAGGCCTGCGCTGCAATACCGGGGCGGTGTTCGGCGCCAAGGCTGTAATCCTCACCACCGGCACCTATCTCAGAAGCCGCACCATTTTAGGGGATCTGCTGACTCCTGCCGGTCCCAATAATCAGCCTACGGCGGCGGCTCTCTCCGGTTCCTTAAAGGATTTAGGGTTGGAGCTTTTCCGCTTTAAAACAGGAACCCCCGCCCGTGTGGACAAGCGAAGCATTGACTTTTCCAAGACCACGGTGCAGAATGGCAGCAGCCAAAAGCTGGCCTTTTCCTATATGACCAAGACCTTTGACCGCCCCATGGTGCCCTGCCACCTGACCTACACCAACCCCACCACCCATGACATTATTCGGGAAAATCTCCATTTGGCGCCCATGTACAGTGGCATCATTGAAGGCGTCGGCGCCCGTTACTGCCCCTCCATTGAGGATAAGGTGGTGCGCTTTGCCGACCGTGACGCACACCAGCTCTTTTTGGAGCCAGAGGGACTTCACACCAATGAGATTTACGTTCAGGGGATGTCCACGGGGTTGCCCATGTCGGTGCAGGAAAAATTTCTCCGCACCATTGCCGGGCTGGAGCATGTGGAAATCATGCGCCCCGCTTACGCCATTGAATATGACGGCATCGTTCCCACCCAGCTCAAGCCCACGTTGGAATATCGTGATATCCAGGGACTTTACGGCGCTGGACAAATCAACGGTACTTCGGGTTACGAGGAAGCCGCGGGCCAGGGCTTGATGGCGGGCATCAACGCCGCCTTGAAAATCAAGGAGCAGGAACCCTTTATTCTCCGCCGTTCTGACGGTTATTTGGGAGTTCTCATCGACGACCTGGTGATGAAGGGCACCAACGAGCCTTACCGCCTGTTCACCTCCAGGGCCGAATACCGTCTGCTTTTGCGGAACGACAACGCCGACCTGCGGTTGACGGAAAAGGGACGCGAAATCGGTCTTGTGACCGATGAACGGTGGCGTGTTTTCAACGAGAAAGTAGACGCCATTGGCGAAGTGAATCAATGGCTGGAGGAATCCCGGTTCCAAGGCAGTGACGATGACGTCAGCGCCTACCTGGAGGAAATCGGTTCCTCTGCCATGAACGGCACTGTCAGCGGCGCAGAGCTGCTGAAACGTCCCGAGATTGACATTATCCGTCTGATCAGGCTCGACGGTCAAGAGGGCCGTTGGGACGAGGAATCCCTTCGCCAGGCGGAGCTGGAAACAAAGTACGAGGGCTATTTGAAAAAACAGCGGGAACAGGTGAACCGTTTTAACAAGGGAGAGGGAAAGCTGATTCCCGATGCCATTGATTATGACGACATCAAGGGTCTGCGCCTGGAGGCCAGGGAAAAGATGAAAAAGCTGCGTCCTTTCAGCGTGGGGCAAGCCTCCCGCATTTCCGGGGTATCTCCGGCGGACATTGGTGTGCTTTTGGTCTATCTGGAGGAATTCCACCGCCGCAAAGCCCAAAAGGAGCGTGAGGAATGAGCCGATTTTGTCATTATCTCAAAGATGCCCTGACCCGTCTGGATATCGCCTTTACGGAAGAACAGCTTTCCTTGGCCGAGGAATACAAGGTCATTTTGCTGCGGGAAAATGAAAAGATGAACCTTACCGCCATTACTGACGATGAGGATATCGCCGTCAAGCACTTTGCCGACTCCCTTTGTCTGTTAAAATACGGCGAAGTGGCGGAAAACGCCGCCCTTATTGACATCGGCAGCGGCGCAGGGTTTCCGGGTCTGGTCTTGAAAATATTCCGTCCCGACCTCCGCATTACCCTCATGGATTCCCTGGAAAAACGCTGCAAATTCCTGAAAAGCGCTGCCGGGGAATTGGGCCTTGAGGAAATCTCCGTTCTTTGCTGCCGGGCTGAGGAAGCAGGCCGCGAAGAGAACCATCGGGAGCGATACGATTACGCCACAGCCCGGGCCGTGGCCGCTCTGCCGGTGTTGTTGGAATATGCTCTGCCCCTTTTGAAGGTAGGCGGCGCCTTCCTCCCCTTAAAGGGCAAAGCCGAAGAGGACAGCGCCGACGGTGCCCTGGCGGCGCTCCACGGCGAAATCACGGTGGAACATCACTACGACCTTTTAGGCCAAGGAGAACGCACCATTTACATCATCAAAAAAACAGCGCCCACGGAAGAAAAATATCCGAGGAGGGTGGGGAAGCCGGCCAAGTCCCCTCTTTAAAACCTGGGGTTTCTTTCGCCGCTGATGGCGTTGTTAACAAAAAAGCGTCAGACCCTTATGTATATTTTGGTACACGGCGGGCCTAACTCTTTTCCATTGCCTGGCCCTAAGCGGTGAGAAAAACCCCGCCAAAGTTACCTGAAGGAAAAGCGGTGCCGTGCTTTCGCCTTGGGCTTTTCCTTGTTCTATGCCCTCCTGATCCCCCCGCCGATATTGTTGGAAGTAAGTCACACGGCCCTGCTGAAGCGATTCAAAGACATAAAAATCCCACGAACCATTCCTTGGCTTCGTGGGATTCATTGTATGATGATGTTTGAGGGTTTCCATTTTGTGGGGAGCGAATATGATAGGTTCCGTTAAAACACAAGCTGAACCAGGAGCATATACAGTACCGTTCCGCCGGCAATGCTCAGGAGATTATTTCGCTTCCAGAGGTGGACGAGAACCACAGCGGCCACGGCGATGGCTTCGGGAATGCCATAAGGATAGGATAGGACCGTGGTATTTTGCAGACAGTAGACCACCAAAAGAGCAATAATCGCGTAGGGCAGTACCTTGCCCAGATACATGATATAGGGAGGAGTGGTGCGTCCCCCAAAGAGCAGAAAAGGAATGGCCCGGGTAAGGAATACCGTGGCGGCGATGGCCAGGACAAAGATGAGCATTTCCGTATTGTTCAGCATTGCTCGCCCTCCTTCCCTTCATCGGTGCGTTTTTCAATCATGGAGCGGCCCAAAGTCAAGGAAGCCAAGATTACCAGCAGGGCTGGGATGAGAAAGCTGTCAGGTCCAAAAATCAGAAGGCAGACAATGGCTGCCAAAAGGCCGATAATGGCGGGAATATGACACTTGGTTTCCTTCCATTGATCCAGAGTAATGACAATAAACAGAGCTGTCATGACGAAATCAATGCCGGTGGTGTTGAATTTAAAGAGAGAGCCCACCATGGCGCCGAGGGTACAACCGATGATCCAATAGCTGTGGTCCAAAATGGCAATGAGGAAATTGAATTTTTTCTCACTGATGCCTTCGGGGGGTTTGGCGGAGCAGAGCAGGGAATATGTTTCATCGGTGAGAGCGAACATCATATAGAGCTTTTTCCAGCCCATGTTTTTGAACTTGTCCAAGAGGGACAATCCGTAGAAAATATGACGGGCGTTGACCATTAGCTCCATTACCACGGCGTTGATAAGACCAAAGCCTGGCACAAGCATCTGAATGGCCACAAACTGGCCGGTACCTGCGAAGATGGTGAGCGCCATGAAAAAAGCCCAAAAAAAAGAATAGCCTTTGCTGCTCAACAAAATGCCAAAGGCCATTCCCATGAAGATATAGCCTAACAGAACCGGAATGGTATGAGGAAACGCGGCTTTGAACGTTTTTGCAGTGGACAACTTGTTTCTTTCCTTCCTAGTTTGACATCATCGTCATAATTTTTATTTGCAATTTTAAATTATAACAAATATTGTCGTCAAAATCAACCAACCTCTATGGATCATGGTCAAAAATTAACGAATAAATATACGTTTTCCCTACTCTCTTACAAAAAAAGAAAAAAATTTCGAATTCCCTCGATATTTTCTATTGTCACTTTCACAGGAAAAGAGTATGATATATGATAGGAATTATAGAATAAGAATTATATCTTCTTACGGAGGATTCAGATGAAATTACAGGAATACTTCTTATTGCCGGGACCCACCAATGTCCCAAATAATGTATTGCGTGCCATGTCGGCGCCTATGGTCAACCATCGTGGCCCGGCTTTTAAAGAGATTTTGGAAACCATCACCAGAAAAGTAAAAACCGTTTTTCAAACGAAGGGGGAAGTGTTTACCCTGACCTCTTCGGGAACCGGAGGCTTGGAAGCCGCTGTGGTGAATTTCGTCAATCCCGGAGAAAAAGTCATCGTGGCCTCCATTGGTAACTTTGGTGAGCGCTTCAAAAAAATTGCCGAACAGTACGACGCTGATGTGGAATTCATCGACTTTGGCTGGGGCAACGCCATTGATCCCAAGGTCATCGAAGAACGGCTGGCCAAGGACGTGAATCATGAAATCAAAGCCATTTTGTGCCAGCATAACGAAACCTCTACCGCCATTGTTAACCCCATTCAGGCGGTATCCGAAGCCAGAAAAGGCCACCCTGCCCTTTTGATTGTGGACACTGTCAGTGGTTTGGGCGCTGCGGAATTTGATATGGACGGTTGGGGCATAGACGTTGCCATTGCCGGTTCTCAAAAGGCCTTTATGGCCCCTCCTGGCTTGGCCTTTATCGCTGCCAATGAACGGGCTATGGAAAAAGCCGCTGTTTGCACCAACCATAAATTTTATTTTAACCTGATGGAAGCCCGCAGGTGGCTGGAAAAGGGCCAGACTCCCTTTACCCCCGCCATTTCCGTGTTTTACGCGGTGGAAGAGGCTCTGAACTATTTTGATAAGGTTGGTATCGACGCCGTGGTGAAAAACCACTACCGCCACAGAGATCTGGTTCGTACCGGTCTCCGAGCCATGGGCTTGGAACTGTTGGTGGAGGATGACGCCATTGCCTCACCTGCGGTAACTGCCGTGAAGTGTCCCGAAGGCATCGACCCCACAGCCTTACGGAAATTACTGTTGGATAAATACAACATCATCATTGCCGGTGGTCAAGGGAAGTTTGCGGGTACTACCTTCCGTGTGGGGCATCTTGGAGCGGTCCAGGATATGGATTTGATTGCCGCCCTCAGCGGCTTGGAAGTTGCTTTGAAATCCCTGGGCGCCGATATTGAGCTGGGAAAAGGCGTTCGGGCGATGGAAGAAGCCTTACTGGCAAAATAAATAACATTAAAAAGGAATATCAAGGAACTCTTTTGGGGTGCCTTTCTCATTATCATGAATTATAATTATAACGAAAATTCGACGGAGCATGATAAAATGCTCCCATTTTTGGAACAAAAACTTTTGACAGAGGTCGCACGTTATCGAAATCCTGCGGTGGCATTCTCCGCAGGGATTGATAGCACCTTGGTTTTGGCTGCCACAGCAAAGATTCATGGCAAACAGTGTCTTGCCGTCATGATAAAAAACGAGGCCGTGCCACAGCGGGAAGTTGAAGAGGCCCGGAGCATTGCGGATTTTTTGGGATGCTCCCTTATTGTGGCGGAAATTGACGTGTTGACGCTGCCACCGGTGGCACGAAATGACAAAGATCGCTGTTATCATTGTAAAACTGCTATGCTCCGCAAAATTATGGAGATCGGGGCGGAGCATGGATGCTCCATCGTGCTAGATGGCAGCAATCTCGACGATAAGGATCAATACCGCCCCGGCTCTGTGGCCGCAAAGGAAGCAGGGATTGCCAGTCCGCTGCAAAATGCAGGATTGTGCAAAACAAATGTTCGCATATTGGCAAAGAGATGGGGCTTAAATAATTGGCAGAAACCCTCCTCCCCCTGTTTATTGACGCGATTCCCCTACCATATGACAGATGCGATTACAGGGGAAATGATTACCTCCATTGGACAGGGCGAAGAATTTTTACGCGGGATATGCGAAAGGGACGTTCGACTGCGTTGGGCAGGTCCGAATAAGGCCCGCATTGAAGTGACTGAAGAAGAAATGGCCGCGGTATTAGAACAGCGGCAGGCAATACGAACCGCTTTAAGGCGTCTTGGCTTTACCGAAGTAACGCTGGATTTGGCGCCATATGCCAGCGGAAGTTTTGATAGAAAGGAAGATATATCACGGTGAATATCGTCTATTTTGACTGTGTCGGCGGCATCAGCGGCGATATGATGGTTTCATCGCTTTTGGATGCCACGGATTTGGAAAAACCGCTGTTAAAAGCTTTGCGCTCCTTGCCGTTGAAGCCCTGGAAATGGCAGCGCGGGGAGATAAAAAAAGGGGAGTTTCGTGCCAATCACATTAATTTTCTCATTGACAGCCACCAACCCCATCGCCATTTGAGCCATATTCGGGAAATCATCCAAGGAGGGGATTTGCCCCAAGTGGTCAAGGAGAGGATTTTAGAAGTATTTCAACTGCTAGGTGAAGCCGAAAGCAAAGCCCACGGCATTCCCTTGGAGGAGGTTCACTTTCATGAGGTAGGGGCCGACGATACCATTCTGGACATCACTGCGGTGACCTGGCTGCTTTATGCCATGAAAATCGAAAGGGTTTATGCCTCGCCCTTACCTCTGGGGCAAGGACTAATGGAAGGCTGTCATGGCACCATGCCCCATCCTGCCCCGGCCTTGAACCATTTGTTGTTGGGAGTATCGGTTTTTGGCTGTGAGGAGACGAAGGAAACCGTGACACCCACGGGAATCGCTCTTTTAAAGGGGCATTATGCCACCTTTGACGCCATTCCGCCGATGACTGTTTCCTCCGTGGGGTTGGGCGGTGGCACAAGAGAGTTGAACCGCCCCAATATGCTTCGCGTGATTATCGGTACGACCCAAAGCTCTCCTATTCACGTAATTCAGTTGGAAGCCACCGTCGATGACATGACAGGGCAAGAAATTGGCTATCTCTGGGACAAGGTTTACGAGGCGGGAGCGCTGGATATGTATATCACGGCGGTACAGATGAAAAAAGGACGCTGCGGCCAGCGTATTACCGTACTGACGGAGGAGGCGAAACTGGAAGCAGTGAGAAACGCTATCTTTCTCCATAGTACCACCATTGGAATGCTGTGCCGAAGAGAGGAACGCTTTGTGATGGATCGCGTCATCCGCAAGGAAGAAATGCCTTTTGGGACCGTTCGTTTGAAGGAATCCCAAGGCTATGGTGTAAAACGCTGGAAAGCGGAGTTCGAAGATTTGAAGGCCATTGCTGAGGAACGAAACCTTTCGTTATCCGAAGTGAATGAGGCGGTAACTTACTATTATAAGGAGAGAACTCAGTTATGATAAATAGAGCTGTTTTTTTTGACTTTGACGGCACCATAGGCAACACCATTCCGGGAATTTTAGCCACCTTGGAAGCCACCAAACAGAGGATGAAGGTGGATTTTTCCATGGAATTGGCCCAGTCCCTAATTGGAAAACCCCTGGTAAACATGGCGCCGCCCCTGGTGGGGGAGGCACGGACTGCCGAGTTTGTTAATATATATTTGGATGAGTTTCCCGCCATTGGCGGTCAGTTGGTAAATTTTTTCCCCGGGGTCTTGGAGATGATTGAAGCCCTGCGGGCGAGAGGAATCATCATAGGTATCGTTACTTCCAAGCGGCGGGACAGTCTTTTGCAAAACCTAAAAAAGCTTCAGGCTCAGGATTTGTTTGATTTTATCGTAGCCAATGAGGATACAGAATTCCACAAACCCCATCCCGGCCCTGTGGAGAAGGCATTGGAAATCTCCGGCACGGAGCCGAAGAATGCCGTAATGGTGGGGGATTCCCCTTATGATATTTTGTCCGGTAAAGGCGCGGGCTGTGCCACCATTGGTGTGACCTGGGGCGCAGACGCTGCGGATAAAGTAAAAGAAGCCCGACCCAACCATCTGGTATCAACCATGGAAGAGCTGCATAAACTGCTCTTAAAAATGCTCTCCTAAATAAGAAGCGGGACGTCACGTCCCGTTCAGCCTGCCGATAAAGTCTGATCATCAGCAAAATTCCTGAGCATGCGACCACTTGAGTACTATTTTGTACGCGTCGTGTCCGCAGCTCAGGAAGTTTTACTAATTCTAAGCCTTTCTTGACAGGCTGTCATCTTGCCGAAAAACTGGGTTTTCGACAATCTGAGCGGGACGTGACGTCCCGTTTTTTATATAATAAATTTTAAATCATTGAGAACTTCCAACGCAGTGTCCACTTCTTCTTCCGTATTATGGTAACCAAAGCTAAACCGCACTGTACCGCGGCCCAGGGTTCCCAAGGTTTCGTGGGCCAAAGGGGAACAATGCAAACCAGATCGGACGGCGATTTCTGCCTTTTCCTCCAGGTGCTGAGATGTCTTGTGCGGTGATAAATTCCCAACGTTCAGTGACACCACCGGAACTCGCGGCATACCACATTGGGGACCATAAACCGTTACATGATCCATTTGTTCTAACCCGGCCAAGAAACGTTCTGTCAATGAAATTTCGTGGCGGTTGATTTGTTCGACGCCTCGGTTCTTAATATATCGGATGCCACCCATCAGACCGCCGATCCCCATCAGGTTTGGGGTGCCACTTTCCAGTCGATCCGGTAAAAATTCCGGCATATCCGGGGATTCGGAATGCATGCCCGTGCCACCATGCTTTAGAGGCGCCACATCCTTTTCGTCTTTGATATAGAGCATACCCACGCCGCCAGGTCCCAAAAGACTTTTATGCCCGGCGAAGGATGCAAAGTCTACTCCCAAGGAGGAAAGATTCATGGGAAGGAATCCCGCTGTTTGAGCCATATCGCAATATACCTTTATGCCATAACGGTGTGCGCATTCTGTCAATTCCTCCAGCGGCAGTAAATCTCCGCTGACATTGGAGCCATGAACGGCTACAAAAAGCCTGGTAGAATGTGTCAACGCGCCCTCGAGACGAGAAACGGCCGATTTTGCATCGCCCAATACATTTACCTTCGTTAAAGAAATTCCTCTGGATTCTAGGGCTTTCAGCGGCCGCCAATTTGCGTTATGCTCCATGGAAGAAAAAACGACATGATCACCCTGCCGCAAATAGCCCTTGAGCAGGACATTTGCCGAAGTTGTACAACCATCAGTGAAAATTAAATTGCTGCTGGGGCGAATCCCCAGGAATTCTGCCACGGTTTTTCTGGCCTGATAGAGATAATGGCCGCTGTCTTTGGCCAATGCGTAATCCCCCCTGCCGGGATTTCCGGCAAAATGCTTTATTACTTTGGCCGCTTCCTCCAATACCTCGGGAGGTTTGGGGTATGAAGTAGCTGCATGGTCGAAATATATCATAGGCCCTCCACGGAATATTTCATTAATAATATAGTTTATAACATTTTACGCCAAATATTCATCAATATCAGATTTTCACGCTGAATAGTGATTCTTTATGGATTACATTTCTGCCAAGGTTCCACAATTCTTTTTTGCAGCGAGATTTTGTATTTTTTCACGTTTCGATGTTTCACGTGAAACAATTGGGGATTGTCATAAGATATCGTTTCACGTGAAACATTGATGGACAATGTTTTATTTCCTAATCCTAGATAGGACTTTGATGACGCTTCATATAAAACCATAGAGTACAAAAAACCGCAGTCGCACCATAATTGCTTCTGCGGTTTCTTAACAAAATATAATATTTTAGCCACTATTATTCTAGAAGTGACTTTTCTTCTTCGATGACTAAGGATAATATTCGGTTTAAATCGTCTTCACTGTAATAGTCAATTTCAATTTTACCACCCTGTTCCGTGCCGCGGATCTTCACCTTAGTGCCAAAGCGTTGACGAAGCTTATCCTCCATTTGCTGTTGGTAGACGGTGGCAGGTTGGGGCCTTTTCGGGGCAGGTTTCGGCTCGCCACTGCCAACTTTGTTGATTCGTTTTGCCATCTCTTCTGCTTGGCGCACTGAAAGACCGCGCTTCAAAATTTCATCCAGCAAGAAGATGCGACCCTCGGGAGTTTTCACGGAAAGAATGGCACGTCCGTGACCAGGCGAAATATCGCCTCGTTCCAAATATTTCCGTTCCTTTTCTCCTAGGGATAAAAGACGCAGAGAATTCGCCACATAGCTGCGGCTTTTTCCCAAAGTCTCACTTAATGTTTCTTGGGTATAGTGATATTCCTCCATCATGCGGTGGAAAGCCAGGGCCTCTTCGATAGGTCCCAAGTCCTCACGCTGGAGATTTTCAATAAGTCCCAGCTCCGCCGCTTTGTGATCATCGGCATCAATGACGATAATGGGTACTTCCTTTAATCCTGCTGCTTTGGCGCCGCGAAGTCGCCGCTCCCCTGCGATTAACTCATAGCCGTTCCCCTTGATCCGTACCGCCAAGGGCTGCAATACGCCATGGCGACGAATGGACTCTGTAAGCTCCTCCATTTTTTCGTCTTCAAAATTTCTGCGTGCCTGTTCTGAGCTGGCCTTGATTTTAGATATGGCCACCATGGCGGGATTTTCACTGTCGGTCTCTGCCACATGAGGTTGAGGTGATTTGGCAGGAGACTCCATGATAAAATTTTCCTCGGCTTCGGGAATCAATGCTCCTAAGCCACGGCCTAAGCCCCGCTTATTTCCGCTTTTTGCCATGTTTGATTACCTCCTTCGCCAATGCGTCGTATACCTCGGCTCCCTTGGATTTGGGATCATATTCCAAAATCGGTACACCGTAGCTGGGGGCCTCAGAAAGCCGCACGGTTCTGGGAATCACCGTTTTGAAGACCTTGTCCTTAAAATGAGCACGCACCTCCTCGGCCACCTCCTGGGAAAGATTGGTGCGGCCATCGTACATCGTCAAAAGAACCCCCTCTAACTCCAAGTTCGGGTTCATGTGGCGTTTCACCAGTTGAAAGGTGTTGGTGATGTCTCCCAACCCCTCCAAAGCGTAATACTCACATTGTAGCGGAACCAGAAGACTGTCAGCGGCGTTGAGGCCGTTTAATGTCAAAAGGCCTAAGGTCGGCGGAGCGTCAATGATAATAAAGTCATAGTCATCCCGCAGACGGTCAATCTGTTCTTTTAATTTCTTTTCCCGGTTACTTTCATCCACTAGCTCAATTTCAGCGCCGCCCAGCTGGCGGGAGGAGGGGAGAACCTCCAGTTTTTCAAAGGGGGTTTTGATAATAAGGGCCTTGGCCGGCACGTCGTTGATGAGAGAATCATAAACGCAATGCTCCAAGCCCTTGCGGTCAATGCCCACGCCGCTGGTTGCATTTCCCTGGGGATCCATGTCCACTAGCAGGGTTTTTTTATGATGATGTCCCAAATAAGCACTAAGGTTCACCGCAGTTGTGGTTTTGCCTACACCGCCTTTTTGGTTCGCAATGACGATTACTTTTGCCATTTTATTTCCTTTCCGCCAAGGTTGTTTCTTTTTCCATGTTCTTCTATTTTATTATAGCACAGGACCATAGAAAAACAAAGACGAAATTTATTATAGAACATATGTTTACAAAAGGTAAAAAAGTGCTGTCTTTTGACAGCATCGTTTCTTTGTTTCTATGAAATTGGCGCAAACAAGAAAATTCTTGCAAAATTTGGTAATCTGTGTTATATTCAGACCATCGAACAGATTACTGTTCGGTCTTGGGAAATGGATAAAATATAATAAAGATGCGGCATCCCCTGAAATGCGCCAACATTTCAGAGGTCAGCCAGGGTCCACACACCCAAAGCCAAGAGTTTTTGACTCACACCGCACGTGTACATTATACGTGAATTACCTGCGTTTTGCAAGGGATTTACCGTATTTTGACGTGTGGTAGGTTTGCATTATCTCCATTGTGATAAGCCTTTATTTTATCATAAAAGTGCTGTGTACCCGTTTTGGGGCACAGCACTTTTTATTTCCCTTGGAAACAACGGGAAGGAGGAATTGGATGTCAAATAAAAATACAGAATGTAAGTATCATAGCGACATTGAGAAAACAGATGACGGACGCCTTGGGGGCGGTGGGTGTCTTTTATATACCGGATGGATCGGGCTTATGATCGGCGTACTTTTTAAATCGGGAACCATAAGCGGTGAAATTGCCGTACTGGTCTTTTTTTCCATGGTCATTGTAGGAATCATTGTATTTATGGCTTTCTCTGGGGATAAGATGCAATGATTTTTAATGCCCATTTCCCAAAAAATGTAGTGTTAAAGCACTTCGCTGATAAAATAAAAAGCAGCGCTGAAAACGGCACTGCTTTGATTGCTTTATCATAAAAATTATTCGGAAAGGATGGTGTTTTTGTCTTTTACTACTACGTCGTGGGCGCCGCCTTCAATGATGCTGACAGAGGAAACTAAGGTCAACTTGGCCTTCTCCTGCAATTCAGGGATATTCAAAGCGCCGCAATTACACATGGTGGATTTGATTTTGCTCAGGGTAATGCCTACATTGTCATGGAGACTGCCTGCGTAGGGAACGTAGGAATCCACGCCTTCTTCAAAGGAGAGTTTGGCGTCGCCGCCCAAGTCGTAACGCTGCCAGTTTCTGGCACGGGCGGAACCTTCGCCCCAATATTCCTTCATATAGTTGCCATTGACGATGACCTTGTTGGTGGGGCTTTCGTCAAAGCGGGAGAAGTAACGACCCAGCATACAGAAATCGCAGCCCATGGCCAAGGCCAGGGTGATGTGGTAGTCATGAACAATACCGCCGTCAGAGCAGATGGGAATATACACACCGGTTTCCTTGAAATATTCGTCACGGGCCTTTGCCACGTCGATGACGGCAGTGGCCTGACCGCGGCCAATCCCTTTCGCTTCACGGGTAATACAGATGGAGCCGCCGCCGATACCGATTTTAATGAAGTCCGCACCTGCTTCTGCCAGGAAACGGAAACCTTCGGCGTCCACGACGTTGCCGGCGCCTACCTTGACGCTGTCGCCATAATGTTCGCGAATCCAGTCAATGGTGAGTTTTTGCCATTCAGAAAACCCTTCCGAGGAATCGATGCAGAGCACGTCGGCGCCTGCTTCCACCAAAGCGGGGACACGCTGGGCGTAGTCTCTGGTGTTGATCCCGGCGCCTACCACATAGCGTTTATGGCTGTCCAACAATTCATTGGGGTTTTCTTTATGGGAATCGTAATCCTTTCGGAACACAAAAGCCACCATTCTCTGGTTGTCGTCGAGAATGGGCAGGGCATTGAGCTTATGTTCCCAAATGATGTCGTTGGCTTCTTTCAGGCTGGTACCTTCTTTGGCGTAGACCACCTTTTCAATGGGGGTCATGAACTCCTTGACCTTTACGGTTTTTTCCATGCGGCTGACACGGTAATCGCGGCTGGTGACAATACCAATCATTTTTCCATTGGCAGTGCCGTCCTCTGTTACCGCCACGGTAGAGTGGCCGGTTTTTTCCTTTAACGCTAAAATGTCAGCTAAAGTATTTTCGGGTCCGATATTGGAATCACTGGATACAAAGCCTGCCTTATGGTTTTTTACGCGGCGCACCATATCAGCCTGCTGCTCTACGGTTTGAGAACCGTATAAAAAGGAAACGCCGCCTTCTTTTGCGAGGGCAATGGCCATTCTGTCATCGGAAACCGACTGCATGATGGCAGAAATCAGAGGAATATTCATGGAAATGGAGGGTTCTTCTCCTTTTTTAAATTTGACCAAAGGGGTTTTTAACGATACATTGGCAGGAATGCACTGGGAAGAGGAATATCCGGGAACCAACAAATATTCACTGAATGTATGGGAAGGCTCATCATAATAAAATGCCATTTTTCGTTTCACTCCTAATTCTTCAAAATTATTTTATAATCCGTTCATTATACCTTATTATACAAAAAAAGCAAGGCCTTGCAAAGGAGTTTTCATATATTTTTTCCATAATTCCTAAAAAATTTAAATTCTCAAGCATGATGCTTGGAATCATAGTGTATTTCTGTTGCGGAAATGGGGTTGTCTTTCAGTTCCATGCTTCAATCGTCGTAAAGCGCTGTATTTAACATAAAACTTGAAATCTTAGTTCTTTTTACAATCTATAAATCTATATTTTTACCGTCGGCCTTGGTTTTGTAGAATTTTGTCGTTAAAAATATTAATACGATGTTTACAGAATCATGAAACTATGGTACAATTAGCCTATCATAAATCACTATCCAAAAATAAATTAGGAGGATGAATGTAAAAATGAAGAAAAAACTACTTGTTTTGTGCTTGGTCATTGCCTGTGTATTGGCCTTTGGTTCCATGGGCGCTTTGGCCGCTACCGCAGACACTGCGGAACTCTCTTCCATCAGCAACGCCGCGGCTGAAGTCAGCGACATTGCCCTGACGAAGATCAACGACAATTGCAGTTATGCCATTAGCGATGGGGTTCTCGTTGTGCTTCACAATGGTACAGTCGCTAATAATGTATATGCTGCTGCCTACACTGATGAAGAGGTTGCTAAAATTTTGGAAATTGCCAAAGCCAATAAGGTGAATGCAATTACCTTGATGACCATGGCTGGCACCATGGCCGACGACAGCTCTAAAGCGCAATCAATTGCCGTTTCCAAGGCTTCGATGGAAAAGCTGAAAGCTGCAACCAATGACAGCATGATTTTCTCTACCTCCATGTTCGGTGAAAATCTTCTTTATAACGAAGTGCCCGCCTGCACTGGAGATCATTTCGTTGTGGCCATGGACGTGACGAAGGAGTATGCCTCCCTTACCTTCCAGGGGGTCAATGGTGTTGATGCTTACCTGACGACATCTGACGAAAGCCTCAATGAATCCATCGTACCTATTGAAGTGATTGGTGACGACGCCTACGTCATTACAAAATCCGCATACGATGCTGAAAACAAAATGCTCGTATTTGCCGTAACCGGCAATATTGATTATGCCTATGTTGATAACAGCATTGCTTTCACTGATATGAAAGGCCATTGGAGCCAAGCCAATGTGAACTTTGTTTCTGCCAGAGAAATCATGCAGGGCATGACTCCCACCACCTTTGTTCCCGAAGGTCAACTGACCCGTGCCATGATGGTTACCATGCTCTACCGTCTGGAAGGGGAACCTGAAGTCAGCGGCGCCATTCCCTTCACTGATGTGACCTCGAAATTCAGTTGGGCCAAAGATGCTGTGACTTGGGCTGTGGCAGAGGACATCACCAAAGGTATGACCGCCACCACCTTTGCACCCAACGCTGCCTTAACTCGTGAACAGGCCGCAACCTTCATCTACAGATACTGTACCGAATATTTGGGCTATGATGACACCACGGAAATCGACCTCAATGACTATTTCTATGACGCATCCAAGGTTCAGAGCTATGCCAAAAAAGCCATGACCTGGTGCGCTGAATACGGTATCATCACCGGCATCGGTGATAATCTGGTTCCCCAGGGTACCTGCACCAGAGCTCAAATGGCCACCATTCTCAGCCGGGTCATTGATCTTTTGGTATGGTCCGGCGTGTATTGATCTCAGGATGAAGGGGCCATTGACATCGTATTTTAACGGATAGAAGCCCCTGACATCTTGTGGAAAATCGTGTTTTTCGGTGAGCCAAGAAGCCCTTCCTGTAACAGAAGGGCTTCTTTTTTTGTGTTGCTTTAGCAAAACAACGCTACTGGTTTAGACGATAGTGCTGAAACGATTGACAAAAATTTAAATATTATTTATAATAAATTATTAAAGAAAAACCCTATGGCACACCATAGAATCAAATAAAAAACACATAATAACTGTAAACGGAGACAATCGCATGAATCATTTTATTGTAAAAACAAAAGTATTTTGCGGCGATAAAGCTCTGTTCCATATCGGCGACCTTCCCATCACCAAGGCCTGCATTGTCTGCGACCGCTTTGTGGTGGAATCCGGTATGCTCAATGAGATTTTCGCTCTGTTGGAAGCCATTCCTGCCGAATATCATGTCTTCTCCGATGTGATTCCCGATCCCGACTACGCCACTGTGGCCAAAGGCGTGGCCGATATCAAGGAAAGTGGTTGTGACGCCATTATTTCTGTCGGCGGTGGCTCAGTGTTGGATACCGCCAAGCTCATTGGTCTGATTTACGGCAACTGTGACGACGGTCGCCGTCCCATCACCATTGCCATTCCCACCACCAGCGGTACCGGCTCGGAGATGACCTCCTTTTCCGTAATTACCGATACGGAAAACGAAACAAAATATCCTCTGGAAGCGGAGGGGATGCTTCCTGATTACGCCATTCTCGATGCCCGCTTTACCCAAAGCGTACCGCCCTCTGTCACGGCGGACACTGGCTTCGACGTTTTAACCCACGCTTTGGAGGCCTATGTTTCCCCCTTGGCTACGGATTTTTCCGACGCACTGGCGGAAAAAGCAGTGTCTCTGGTATTCCGCAATCTTCCTCGGGCCGTGGAGGACGGCATGGATCTGGACGCCCGCACCGCCATGCTCAATGCCTCTTGTATGGCAGGGATCGCTTTTAACCACGCCAAGCTGGGGCTTTGCCATGGCATGGCCCACGCCTTGGGGGCTCATTTCCACGTTTCTCACGGGCGCGCCAATTCCGTGTTCCTGCCGGCGGTAATTTCCTTCAACGGCGGCATTGACCGTGCCATTGCCATCAGCGGTATTCCCGTGCGGAAAAAATACGCCGTCATCAGCCGTATGCTGGGCTTTGGTGGTGAAAATGAACGAGAACTCACAGCGCGTTTGGTTGACGCCATCGTGGAGCTGCGCCGTCAAACGGGGCTGCCCGCCGGCGCCAGGGATTTGAATATTCCCAAAGACGAGTACGAAAGCGCCTTGGAACAGCTTACCGACAGAGCTTTCCACGACACCTGCACCGCCACCAATCCTGTAACTCCCCATTTGCAGCAGGTAAAAAAACTCTTTATTGAGTCCTATTGATAGATAAACGAATTTGGCCGCTTTCGACCCTTGTCCGAAGCGGCCTTTTTGTCTGTAAACGCACCGTTTTTTTCATTGCATCGTAAGAGAAATTATGATATAATTGTCAATAACAATAGACAGGGGAGCTTGAACCATCAGGCTGAGAGGAAGCGAAACGGAGCTTCGACCCTTCGACCTGATGTGGATAATGCCACCGTAGGGATGAGACATAGGGCTCAAAAATTCGGCAGGTATACCATCGGGTATATCTTTTTTTATTGCAAGGAGGAAACCAATGAAACTACCAAAAACTTTGAGCCACGGACTCTTATGGTTCGGCGCTGCTGTGTCTCTGGCGGAAATGATGACAGGAACACTTTTCGCCCCGTTGGGCTGGGGGAAGGGGGTGGCCGCTGTGCTTCTGGGCCATGCCATTGGCTGTGTGCTGCTGTATCTGATTGGCCTGATCGGTGCGGAAACCAAAGAACCCACCATGAAATCAAGCCGCATTGCCTTTGGCCGTTACGGCTCCTACGCCTTTTCCATCTTTAACATTGTGCAGCTTTTGGGCTGGACCGCCATTATGATTATTGGCGGCAGCGCAGTGCTGCGCCAAACTGTCTCTTTGCTGGCGGGCTATGAAAACAGCGCCCTTTGGACCATTCTCATCGGCGTTTTGGTGGGTGTCTGGATCATTGCCGGCATGAAAAACGTAGGAAAAATCAACGTCTTCGCTGTGGGAGGACTCTTTGTTCTCACCATTATCATGAGTTTTGTGGTCTTTGGCAGCGGTGAAATGAAGGCCATTGAAGGTTCTCTGACCTTCGGCGCCGCAGTGGAGCTGAGCATTGCCATGCCCTTGTCCTGGCTGCCCTTGATTGGGGACTACACCAGAGACAGCAATCAACCAAAACGCACTGCCGCTATTTCTGCTGTCACTTATTTTATCGGCAGTGTTTGGATGTACGTCATTGGGATGGCCCTGGCCCTTTACGCAGGGGAAAGCGACATCGGTATTGTGCTGGCGGCGGCGGGTTTTGGCGTGGTGGCGCTGTTGGTGGCATTGTTCTCCACGGTAACGACCACTTTTTTGGACGCTTATTCCGCCGGGGTCAGTTTTACCAATCTCAGCGACGGCAAAGGGGAAAAAACCTTTGCTCTGATTGTTTGTGCCGTGGCCACGGTCTTGGCCCTGCTTTTCCCCATGGACCAATACGAAAATTTCCTGTATCTCATCGGCTCCTTCTTCGTGCCCATGGTAACACTGTTGCTGATGGAATACTTTGTCTTTCAACAGCGCTCTATGGAGGCGGTATTCCGCTGGGACAACGCCATGCTTTGGGCCATGGGCTTCGGGCTGTACCGGGTATTCCTTTCCATCGATACGGTAGTAGGCAGCACAGTGCCGGTGATGGTGATCTTGGCCATACTTTCCGCCGTCTGCCACGGGGCAAAGACAGCGATCAAGAAATCGTAATGAGCGATCTCCCTGCCGTCGCCCTTGGGATCGGGAATATTTCCCGTTTCAGCTCGTTTTTTCCTGTCCTTTCGGTAAATCAAAAAGAGGTGATTATTTTTGAATATTCATAAGGAAACATTACTTCTTTATGCGGTGACGGACCGCAGCCATTTAGAGGGCCTGTACCTGTCAGAAGCCGTGGAGGAAGCCATCAAAGGCGGTGTTACCTGTGTGCAGCTGCGGGAAAAGCACCTCTCTGACGAAGCGTTGTTGGCCGAAGCCAAAGCGGTAAAGGAAGTGACCGATCACTATCAGGTGCCCCTCATTATCAATGATCGGGTGGACATTGCTTTGTCCATAGACGCCGACGGCGTTCACATTGGCCAAAAGGACGGCAGCGTCAGGGAAGCCAGACAGGCCCTGGGACCATGTAAAATCCTTGGCGTGACTGCCCGCACCGTTGAGCAGGCCACAAATGCTCAAGCCCAAGGCGCCGACTATCTCGGCGTGGGGGCCATGTTTCCCTCCTCCACTAAGGACGACGCCACAGTAACGCCACGGGAAACAGTGCGGGCCATTGCCCAGGCAGTTTCCCTGCCCTTTGTGGTCATCGGCGGTATCAATCAAACAAATATCAAAGAGCTGAAAAGTCTGGGGGCTGCGGGAGCAGCTCTGGTATCGGCAATTTTTTCCGGTGATAATTGTTATGAAAATGCCCGTAACCTGCGGGTTCTTTGCGAGGAGGTATTTTAAATGAGAAAAGTTCTTACCATTGCCGGTTCCGATTCCTCCGGCGGCGCCGGAATTCAGGCGGATCTTAAAACCATGTGTGCCCACGGCGTATTCGGAATGTCGGCCATTACAGCGCTGACAGCTCAAAACACGTTGGGAGTCACCTCAATTTTAGAGAGCACCCCAGAATTTTTGGCGGAGCAACTGGATGCTGTGTTTACTGACCTTTTCCCCGACGCGGTGAAAATCGGCATGGTGGCCAACGAACATCTGATTCAGGTCATTGCTCAAAAGTTAAAGCAGTACAAAGCCAAGAATATCGTGGTAGACCCGGTGATGGTTGCCACCAGTGGCAGCGCCCTTATGGCCTCCACGGCTTCTCAGGCCTTGAAGGAAGAGCTAATTCCCCTGGCGGATATTATTACTCCCAACCGTGCCGAGGCCGAGGCCCTGAGCGGCCTTGCCATTGACTCCGCCGATGACATGGTTTATGCCGCCGAAGCCATGGCACAGTGGTATCAGGGCTATATTTTATTGAAGGGTGGCCATAGCGAAAATGACGCCAACGATCTTCTTTACTTCGATGGCAAGGCTCATTGGATTTTCGGCAGCCGCATCGACAACCCCAATACCCATGGCACCGGCTGTACACTCTCCTCAGCTATTGCCTGCCGCTTAGCACAAGGGAAAACGATGAAGAAAGCGGTGGAAATCGCAAAAATATACATTACCAACGCCATTGGGGCAAAGTTGGATGTGGGAGCCCATGGGAGAGGCCCCCTGAATCACTTTGTGGGAATTGAGAATTCCGGTAAAAATTGATGCCAATATCAGGAACCGTTACCAGTCTTGTTACTGGGTACATCATCTCAATAAAAAACGAGGGCTAAGGCACGAAAACCTTAGTCCTCATTCTTTGTTTTAAATTTGTGGCTATACTTTTTAAACATGAATAGGATTATATAGATATAAAAATATTCCCCTTAAAAAGAGGAATATTTTTTGGTGGAGATGAGGGGAGTCGAACCCCTGTCCGAAAGAGAACCCACAATGCTTTCTCCGAGCGCAGTTTATGTTTGGTCTCGCATAATGGGTCTACACAAACAAAGGCCCATTATGCCATCTCGATGGAGTTTCCCGCAATGCCGCCGAGAATAAGCAGTGCGGTATCCTGACCTAATGACCCCATGACGCTCATCGCAGGAACAAAGCGACTGAGGTTAGACTGCAATTAAGCAGCTAAAGCTAATTCTTGTTTGTCATTTATTGTTTGCCCACAGTTTTACGGCCATATGGAACGCCGGCTCGCTTACAAAGTCAATCCTTCCCCCGTCGAAAACCAGTACATCCCCTTTCGGTGTCCCTTTAGGGATAGATAGCTTCAAACAAGAAAAACCATGCTTTTGTTACGTTCATTATATCATTTTTTATTGCGGGGTGCAATGGCTTCTCTGTGGCAAATTGCGCCATATTCCATAAAGTATCGGCATGTTAATCATCAAAACTATAATACAACAATCATAAATTTACCCGGCCTCTTATGAGGCCGGGTAAATCCAATCATATGATATGAATTTTTAAGAGTTAGATCTTGGTTCTGAAATCCAGAATCAGGTTCAGCATTTTTGCGGCTTCGCTGCGTTTGGTATTGCCTTGGGGATCAAATTCTCCATTGGTGCGGCCGCCGATGATGCCGGCTTTTTGCAGCAAGGTAACGTATTCCTTGGCATATTTCTGGATTTTGTTGCTATCGGTAAAGGTCTTTTCTTCTTCTGTTGCTTTGAGCTTCACAAGGTTGAACTCTTCCAAACGCCCCAGCATGGTGGCCATTTGTTCACGGGTAATTTGTGCGTTGGGGGCAAATTCCGTTGCCGACACACCTTTTACAATTCCCATTTCCTTTGCCCAGGCAATTTCACCAGCAGCCCAACTGGTTTTGCAGTCGTCAAAGTCCTGTTTCACTTTATATGCCTGAAAATCTTTTTCAGGAGCGAAAGCCTTTGCCAGCATCTTGGTGAATTCTGCGCGGGTCACATAGCCGTCAGGACGGAAGGTTCCATCAGGATAACCGCCGATGACGCCAAGTTCTACCAGGTCATAGACATGGTTTTCATACCAGGAACCTTGGGGAACGTCGTTAAATTTCACGTCGTTTTTGTTGTCGTTGTTGTCATCGGTAACACCGGCAATGGCCTTGAGGGCGTATTCCATGGTGTTGGCATCGGAAATAATTTCTACCGAGGAAGTGCCGGCATTGCCGGAGTCAGCGCCTGCGGTAACCTTGAGGTAGGTCAGAGCCAGGATGCCGCTGCCATTATTTGTGATCACTAAGTTCCCGTTTTCACCAAGCGTTACAGGATAGAACATATCCACAGCGGAGTTCATTTGTTTGGCTTCTTCACCGTTGATTTGATAAGATACTTCGGTACCGGTGAGGCTTCTCATGCCGACCTGGACGGTGCCGTTAGTGGGAACATTTTTAATGGTCATAGCCACGGTTTGACCAGCTTTGAGATAAAGCTCGTTTTTGGGCCCGATGTCAATAAGTTCGGTGTTGACTGTCGCATCGCCGTCTACAGTAGTATCTTCCAAAATGACAGCGCCGTGAGTGCTTTCACCGGTAGCATCATAAACTGCTTTGATGAGGCCTTCGCCGGCTTTGTGCCAGTCTTTCACCTCTGCTTTATTGTAGTTATTACCAATTTTGGCGATGACGAGGTCGCGGATTTCCACCAGCTCGGGATTATCTTCCTTATCCTGCTTATAAACATCATGGGTCTTGCCCAAGGTGTTGTAAACACGGTAGCCGTCGATGCTGGTTGTTCCATCTACCACGCAGATGGTGATTTTGTAGTTACCGGCTTCGCTGCCGCGATAGGAGTAGCAGGGAGTATTGTAGCCGTTGTTGGCGTTGGTTCCGGTAAAGGCGTTGTTGGAGTCAACGTAGTTGATTTCCTTCAATGTACCGTCTTTATAAACCCAGGCAGTGAAATGCGGATGGGTATCGGCGTTATTTACTACTTCCGGGGTTGCGGGATCTTCCACGTTGTTGGTCTGGAAGTATACATCCGCACCGGTGCCGGTGAATTCAAAGTCCGCATAGGAGCCGGCGACATTGGAGGTCGCAACGGTGTCGTTGCTGTTGCCGGTGGCGTTACTATAAGCGGCGTCGTAGCCATAGTTGGCTCCGGAGCCTACCAAGGAAGCGGCCTGGTTTACCGTACCTTTGTTGTCGCTCGTGGCGGCCCAAGTATCAGAATAAGTGGCAAAGCCTTCTTCGTAGTAAACGCTGGTGGCGGGGTAGATGGAAAAGTTAATATTATTTGAAACGCTTCCATCACTATAATTTAGTTTTAGAGTCGCAACCTCTACACCCTTCATTACTCCGCTGGGGGTGTAGACTACAGTAACGTTAGCATTGTCTACAGAAAATTTCCCATATAATTGTTTGCTGATAATCTCAGCAGATTCAATATTATTAGGATTTGTGATTCCAAAATCGGCAACAGTTAAATTAAGAGGTAGACCGAAATCAACCACATATTGCTTAGCAAAGGCATCAGGCTTCAGTGAATAATGTAATGTTAATGTTTTTCCATCATTGGATATATCAGCGCCTGTATATTGGTAGAAACCGTTTGAATATTGGCCTTTTAAGGAAGGGATTTTGGTCAAGTCTTTTTCAAAAGTTTCATGCACTCCTACAGAATTTACAATATAAGCGTCGTCTGCCAATTTCCCATTATTTTCGGCCAAAGTAGGAACTAAACCGTTCAAGAAAGTTTTATTGGGATCACCTGAAACATTTTTAACATTAATAGGGTAATTATAGATTTCACTATTTGTAGTGTCGTCCCAATATTTAACAATAAGGGATTCTTCTTTCTCTAAGGGTTCTAAATAGATTAAAAGGAGAATTGCTTCATTTTGTTCTGTCCATCTATAACCATCTTTGGCACCGTTTACCATAGGTTCCCCGCCATTGGTCTCTGCATCCCAAACAACAATTTCATCAAACCATTCATTTCCATTATCATCTGTTTTTTTGTTCCATGCAAGAGTATCATCGGGTTGCCAGGTTTGCTTCGGATCCGATGTATTGCTCCCTCGAGTTAAAGTGATTTTAGAGACCTTATAATCTGAATTATTCTGGAAAGCGAGCAGTCCGATGTCGCGACCGGTTGTTAACTGATTTTGGTTAAGATTGTAAACGATTGTAGACAATTTATAGAAGTCCGCTTCCGCAGGGGAAATCTGCCCCGAAGGATAAACAACGCCAAGAGATAAACCTACTTGATAATATTCCTGATTTTTGTTGTCATCATGAAACTCTTGAATCGTGTCATGATCATATCCCCAGTCCTTCACCAAAGTTGTAACCTCTTCAGTAATATTTGTACGTTGGAGATAATAAGCAACAATTTGATCAGTATTATTGATATCTACCCAATTTTCGCGATCGTTGGAGAAACTCCATTTACTACTCCAATAACGAAGATAAATAAAATCATCACCAGAAGATGTTCTATCCACATTAACTGCGGTGGTTTGTTTGTTATCACTAGTTAGACGAGTAGATTTCCATAATACAAGATCATCGCTCCATTCCCAAGTGGCCTCGGCATCAATCAAAGTTGACAATTCCACACCGTCGGCATCATTAGCTTGTTCAGCGTTAATATTTACACTCTGGGCTTTAGAGCTTTTGCCAGTTGCTTGTACATTGGTAATCCAGTATTCTACGGTGAGAGGAGTTACCTGGCTCAAATCTTCTTCGGAGACATTGATGGTGTAGCGGGTGTTCCCCACGGTGACGTAGGTGGTACCGGCAGCTTTCCCCTCAAAGGTGACGGTAGTTGTTTTGGTGGGTTCCGTGGGCGTTACGGTGTAAGCTGCGCCTTGTCGGCTTTCGGCATTATTGCTAACTCGCCAAGTACCGCTATTGTTGGTGTTTAAGTAGCGGTTGTCGTTATAATAAAATCCTGTGCTGTTATAAGACCAGGTATTGTTGTTGTCCGTGGTGCTGGCGGAAAGGCTATTATTGCGATGTCTCAAATAGTAGTTGCCGCTTTGGAGCTTCCAGCTGCCGTTACTGCCGGTAATGGTGAATTCTGTAGCTTCCGCAGGGTCCGTCACGCTGGAGATGGTTGTGCCGCTAAGTTTCAGATAATAACCATTGCCATCACCAATGATATACTTGCCGCCGCTTTTCAAGCTGCTTGCTTTTTCGGGTGTACCGGTGCCACCAGGGGTTTCCGAATAGTTGACGGAAACCGTGGCGATGGCTTCCTTCAATTCGGTTTTATCAACATTACCGGTATAATCCGCGCCTTCGATGACGTCGGTTTCGGTGCCGCCAACGATCAAGGAGATGGTTTTTTGCAGATTTGTTTCGGCGGCAGCTACCATGACGTCAGAGGAGTATTTTTTGCCGTTTTCTGTGGTGGCAGTAATAGTGGCTTTCCCTTCGCCCACGGCGGTGGCTGTCACATCTGTGCCGGTAACTCCGGCCGCACGGGTTTTGGATGCCAAAGTAACGACTTTTTCATCGGAGGATGCCCAAGTCGCGGATTCCCCAAGGGACAAATCCTGAGATTCTCCAACCTTCATACTGGCTTTAAAGTTCGGAAGCGGTAAAATACTATCGTTGCCGGGTGCTGTCGGTAAGGTCTTGCCAAAAGCGGCGATGACGTCTGCGGTAGCGTTAACCACGGCAGTTCCATTGTCTTGGCCATTGGCGGCGCCATTATCGCACCAGATGCAGAACATTGCGCCGACGGGATGATCGAGGGTGTAGTCGCCATGGAAATTAGTGTAGTCAAACCCGGCAGCTTTTTCGGCTGTACAATGGAAATAGCTGCTGCCCAAGGCCCAATAATATTCTGCATTGGCATTGATCATCTCATGACCTTGATTTGCAATAGTCGTTGCAGAGGGACCAACTAATTCATCATTATTCAAATTTTCCCAATAGTAAACTTGGATATTTTTGTTGATATTGTAGCTAGTGTCATTATTAAAATAGATAGCGTCATTGAAAGCGCGAGGGGTCATTCCTTTTTCTATTACGATATCGGCGGCATTATTGAGATAGTCAACAAATTCTTGATACTTATCATTATCATACAGCATACCAAAGCCTCTGCCACCTTTACTGTAGTTCAAGTAAAGGTCATTGGCGTATTCGTCAGCACCGAGGCTGTAGTATTTTACGCCTTTGGACTCAAAATACGCGGCGTATTTTTCAGTAATGGCAAGGGCAAAGGCCACGGCTTCTTTATTTTCCAGGTCAATGGAGCTTTTGGAAGTGCCCTTATTGTCGCTGTAACAGAATTGGGGAAATTCCTCCAGAATTGCGCCCATATGGCCGGGGGTATTTACGCAGGGAACGATTTCAATATTTTTCTCGGCGGCGTATTGAATGATATCGTCCATTTCCGATTGGGTCAGGTATTTGCCGCTGCCATCGGGATATTTGGAACCGTCGGAATAGCCGTCGCCAAGAGCGGGGGTTAAATCGTAGGTATTTCCGGTGGAGGTGGTAATATTCATGTCATCGAGGGCGAAGCGGAAGCCCTGATTATCGGAGAGGTAGAGTTCCACCTGATTGAACCCAGCGCTGGCAGCGTTGTCGATAATTTTTTTGATATTGTCCGGGCTGAAGTATTTGCGGCCGGCGTCTACATGGACAATGCTGTATTGATAAGTAGAGGCGGACAAGGCGCTTCCGTTGGAAGCGGTGTTGGCGCCGTCATTGTCGGCCATGACGGGGACGGCAACGAAAGCAAAGACGAGAGCCACGGTCAAGACCAGCGAGAGCATTACTTTCATCTTGTTTTTCATAATGTTTCCTCCTTGTGAAAATTTGGTTCTCACGTATGATTTCCTTAATTATATATATATGAAATGCAGTACACTACATGAATTACCATAGTTACCGTAACTGCAGATTATTTTCCAAAAGTTCTTGCGCCAAGGAGCGCAGGGTTTCGGTCATGCGGCAGAGGTATTGTGGGGTTTCCGCAAAGGAACCTGTTTCGGCCTGGGCCATGGCGGCGCAGGCGTGACATATCTCCTTGCTGCCGCAGCGGGCGCAGTGACCGGAAAGACGAATCTTGGCGGTTTTCTCCGTCAGTTCCTGCCAGGCTTCTTCAAAAGAACGGCCCAAAAGCCCCACAGCGGGACCTGTCATCATGCCGCAGGGGGTCATCATGCCGTACCAGGTCAGCCAAAAGGTGGCTCGTCCCGCACGGCAGCGGATAGAGCCATCGGCAGAAATCTCAGCACAGTCCTCAAGGAAAGAGGGCGCCGAACCTTGCAGGATTTGCTCGGCGTAACGGCGCAGCCCGTCTTCTCCCGTTTGCAGCCGCTGAATTTCCAAAGCGTAGCGGGCGGTTTCCTCCGGGGTGAAGCGGGTGTTTTGGCCCACATTTTTTTCAGAACATCGATGAGCCGGGAACATATAGGGTGTGATTTCTACAATCAGTTCCCGCTCCTGGGCAAAGGAAACGATTTGAGGAAGCTCTTTGGCGTTATGGGGGATGAGACTGCAGTTGAGTTTCAGAGGGATATCGGCGTCCCGCAAGCGGTCAATGGCGGCGGAGACTTTCGCGAAGCCCTGTGGATCGCCGCAAAGGCGACGGTAGGTCTCGTTGGTAACTCCATAAAGAGTGATATTGATGCGGGACGGCGGCTTACGGCGGAGCCAAGATACGGTTTCCTCATCGATGAGACTGCCATTGGAGTTGATGCTGATAATGAACCCCATGTCAGCTAAGGCCTCATACAACTGACGGAAGCCGGGATAGAGAAACGGCTCGCCACCGGTGAGGAGTAAATACAGCAGTCCCTTGTCTCTTCCCTGGGCGGCGATATCCTGCCATTGATCAGCGGTCAAAGGGCGGCGTCCCGTATCCTTCATCTGCTCCTTTGTCATGTGTACATAGCACATGGGGCAGTTGAAATTGCAAAGGGGGGTCACTTCAAAGGTACCGCAGATGGGGGTGTGGCTTTGGGCCGCCTTGGCAAATAAATATGAAGTTAACTGCGGTTCTAAGCGTTCATTTGTCATAATAAATTCAGCCCGTTTTTCATCAGGGATATCATGCGTTCATCGGGCGGGGCGCTCATGCGGTAAAAGAGCAGTTCCTTGGCTGCTGCGTCCAGCAGGTTCAGTGCGCGGCTGTGGTATCTTTCATCCCAGGGGCATACAGCCGTATTGATGTAAAGGGAACGAAAGCCTTGACCCGGCGTGATCCTTTGGAAGGAGCTGTCTTCGCGGCAAAGGGCAATGACTGCGGCGATGGAGGCAGACTCGTTTTTATGGCATTGGGAAGAGCCCGCAAAGGGAGAGCCAAAGCCTTGCCAGACGCCGTTGATCTTCCTCACCAAGACGCGGTCGCCGTTTAAAAGCTCTGCTTCTGTATGGTCGGTCCATACCTTGGCGGCAGTGGATTTGCCAATGCCCGAAGGCCCCATAAAGAGATATCCTTTTCCTTGGTAGCGAATGAAGGAAGCATGTACCACAAAAGTATCCAGAGCCATCATGGCATGCTCCAAACCGAAGCTGTCAAAACAGGCGTCCATGGTTTGGAAGCGGTTTTTATTGCCGGGAAGATACCGAACGACCCCGCGTCGGTTCCGGTAATCCACCGTAACATGAGCGATGGCCTTTTGGTAGGAATCGCGGCACAGCGCGTAAACTACCTGATCGCGCTGGCGGTATGCCAGGGCCATGCGAGTATCGTCCGCCGTTAGCGTTTCTCCGTCCAAGGATGGTAAAGAGGCCGTTTGCTGAAAAGAAACTGTGAAATCCGCTGAGGCGTTGGTGAGAAACGGCTCAAACCGCGATGATATAGGTACCGGAAAATCCGTTTCTATGGCAATCACGCAGTCTGCCAAAATAAAATTGCAGCAGTAGGACATTAGGAGTTGAAAAGAGCCTTGTCACCGGCGCCGTTGGTGTAGCAATATCCGAAGGATTCTGGGGCGTTATCACAGCTCCCTGCTGCGAAAATTGTTATGGGAGCACCTCCGGGAGAAATGATCGTGTTGCCGTTTTCAACTTGTATGCCGCATGACGCAATATGCTTGCACAGTTCAAAGGACTCCACATAAACAGTTGGTTTTTTGTACGTCTTTTTCATCATAATTTCCTTTCTATTTTTCCTTTCAATTTTCATCATAGCGTTTTTTCATTTTGTTGATTTATTCCTCGGTATCCGCCACAAAAACACCGACGATTTGGGCCATGCCCAGCCAACATTCAGAGGCGGTGTGTTCAAAGGTTTCATTGGGGGCCAAAGCGTCAATGGTAACGCTGTAAGAGGTGCCGCCCATATAGGTATCGCCGGCAAGAGTGTGATAAACCACTTTGATATTGCTCAGCGTTTCCGGAGAACCATTGGTGACGGTTATGAGATTATTTTCCGCCGTGGCTGTAAGACGGGCATCCATGGCGTCGCCCTCTTTGTATTGGGGGTTGCACGTTATGGATTTTACAGGGGCGTCAGCCTCATAAAGACCATTCTTCTTTTCAAAGGCAATGGTTGCCAGACCCGTAGGGAGATCCTGCACCGCAAAGGAAAGCTTGGTACCATCCTTCAATTTCACGGTAATCTCCGCCTGTTCCAAATAGGAACCGGAGCAATTCTCCAGCACAAGGCCAGCGATGTTATCATCTTCCTTGTTTTCATTATCCACATTGGGGCCGCTGAACTGCATTACCGATTGTACTACCAAACGGCCGTCATCCAATTCATAGGGGAAGGCAAGTCCCTCGTCTTTTTTCCGCTCATCGGAGTCAGAATTTCCGGAACAGGCGCAGCAGAGGGTCAATGTTAACGCCAACAGCAGCAAAAGCCGCCATAAGCGGTTGTTATATTTCAATTTTTTATTCCTCCTTGTTACATTTTGACGATATCGGTTAATGCTGTGTTATACGGGCATTTTATAGAAAAACGTTGGAACTACTCCATTTTTAAGGATAAAAATACTATTATGAGTTTATATTTAATATCACGATTGTCCTTGCTATTCAATATAAAATTATAAAATTGTTGCTATAAATTATTTGGGGAAAAGTTATTTTAAGAGCAAAATCCCTGATAAATACTATTTTATTAATATAAAAGGACGGAAGGATATTATTTGATGTTTTTTTGAAATCAGTGAAGGGGTGCGGCTCTCCCTCTTGCAAAAAATAACAATTGCCCCTATAATGAATACTATGATGAATAAATTTGATTTGCAGAACGACAATTATAATTATCTTGCCGATTTGGTGCGTGGCCACGCCAGGGTGGAGCTGATGGATATTGCCATGCAGAAGGACGTATTCTCCCTCATTGGCGATGGCAAACAGGCCGAAGAAATGCCGGCGCTTTTAGGTTTTGACCAGGTCACGACCGAGGCTTTTCTGGGCGCCTTGGCCAAGCTGGGTCTGGTGGGCGTCAACGGTGGTTACGTTTTTAATACTCCGGTATCGGCTCAATATCTGGATCATGCCAGTGGTCTTTGGAGCGGCGATACGTTGGTCGCCAATACCATGCCGCAAAAGTTTCTGGCGAAGGAAATGGCTCCTTATTTTACCGGCGTTGATTTCTCCTTGCCGGTAAAGGTCACGGCCTTTGATGACGACGGCGCCGTGTTTGCCGCCTCCCTCTGGCTCAGTCATGACGAGGTGAAGCTGGAGGAAAGTGATGTATATAGCCTGGTAGTAGCGGGAAAGGACTTTGCCCAGGTTTGCCAAGACGTCGCGGAGGAGGGCTATTTGGTGGTATTGGGTGAATTTGCCGATCTTGACAGCGAAGGCGCCGCCATCAACCGTTTGCGCCGCTGCTTCAACCATCGGGAGGCGCCGCTGCCTTCCTCTGTCGAAGTTCGGAAATCTTTGACGGAGTTAGGTTTTGTTTCCACGATGATGATGCCGATTTCCGACACGGCAGCAGCGATTTATGCTGCCCGTTCCCAGGAAATTTTGGATAAACTCACCATTGATCCCTTGGCCCGTCTCAGTGCCGAGCTGATGCAGACCTGTAACATCCGTTCTCTAAAACCTATGGATCCCAACGAGGTGATCTTGGCCCGCTGGGTGGCGGATCACTGTCGTTTCGGTTGTTCTACCTATGGGGAAAAATGCTGTCCTCCCAACAGCCCCTCCTGGGATCAAACCAAGGAACGACTGAGCGAATACAAAAAAGCCCTGCTTATCGAGGGGGAACCTCCCACCGGGGAATTCCAGAAGATGATGCTCAAGGTGGAAAAGACCGCCTTTAAGGCAGGATATTATAAGGCATTTGTGCTGTGGAGCGGCCCTTGCTCCATTTGCACCGAGTGTAAGCCGCCGGCGCCACCGAAAAAATGCACCGCCACACGGCCCTCCATGGAAAGCTCCGGCATCGACGTTTTTGCCACTGTGCGAAACCAGGGCTACCAGCTCCGAACCTTAAAGGATAAGACGGAATTTGTGAAATACTTTGGCCTATTGGTTTTGGAATAATGACACAAAATTACCAACAGCCATAGATAAGGAGTTGCTATGAATTTAAAATTACTGGCAGAGCCCTTCACCGTTTGCAAGTTGGAGGATGAAAGCCAACTGGAATACAGCAGTAAATATTACTTTGTGGGCAAAACCGATGAAGAAATTTCCCTGGTCTGCCCAACCCCCGACGTGCCGGATTTTACCGAAGCCCGGGAGGATGGCTGGCGCTGCTTTAAAATCCAGGGGGAGCTGGATTTTTCCATGATTGGCGTGCTTTCCCATTTGACTTCGATTTTAGCTGCCGAGGATATGCCCCTTTTTGCCGTTTCCACCTTTAACACCGACTATATTTTCGTGAAAGAGGACGACCTCTCCAAGGCTTTGTTTGTGTTGGAGGAAGAGAACCACACCGTTCAAGTCCCGGTGTGACGGAATTTGAAATGCAGTAAGAGGCGGTATCATCCCAAAATAAGGGAACGCCTGCTATGTGGCAAGGTTGTTCTGCGTTTTCGGTATCATGAAGCTTTCGCGTGTGAAATGAATCATAGCACCTGATGGAATTGAATACCATCGGGTGTTTCATTTTTTCGGGATGTGCTTGGTCATAAGCATCCTGTCGGTGAAAATCCGGGGACCAAGGCCAATGATTCATCAAATATACACAAAGACTTCTCCGTATCTTCCCGCCATTGATAATGAGAAAACACGAAGTTTCGTTATATTATGAATGTACCCGAAAGAACAAAGCAAACCCAACCTAACAACCTTTTTCATTGTTTCATCCCTTCTGAGATAAAAGCCACCATCTGACAGATGGTGGTTTTTTCCGTTTTTAATCTATGTTATAATTGTTAGGAAAATATCATTGATGCTTTTTTGAATCACGCCGAATAATACGGCAATCTGTGGAAAAGAAAGGATTATTTTTATGAAATATATTGCCGACCTTCATATTCATTCCAAATATTCCAGGGCCACCTCCCGAGACTGCGACCCCTTACATCTTGACCTTTGGGCAAGGTATAAGGGACTTCATCTGATTGGTACCGGAGATTTCACCCACGCCCAGTGGCGGCAGGAGCTGCGGGAGGCCCTTGTCCCCGCAGAGGAGGGATTCTACGTCTTAAAAGAGGAGCAGCGTCTGGCCGCGTCCATTGGCGGCGACGCCATCATACCCCGCTTTGTAGTTACGGGGGAAATCAGCTCCATTTATAAGAAGAACGGCAAAACCAGGAAGGTTCATAACGTCATTATCCTGCCCAGTCTGGAGGATGGGGATCAGTTAGCCAAACGTCTGGAGGCCATCGGCAATCTTCATTCCGACGGCAGGCCCATTTTAGGGCTGGACTGCCGCGATTTGCTGGAAATCACCTTGGAGACCTGCCCTCGGGCCATCTTTGTTCCCGCTCACATCTGGACGCCTCATTTCTCCCTGTTCGGCGCTTTTTCCGGCTTTGATACCATTGAGGAATGCTTTGAGGACTTGACCCCTTACATCCACGCTTTGGAAACGGGTTTGTCCTCGGATCCGCCCATGAACCGCCGGGTTTCGGCTTTGGACCGCTTCACCCTGATTTCCAATTCCGACGCTCATTCCCCTATGAAGTTAGCCCGGGAAGCCAACCTTTTTGACGGGGACTTTTCTTATACCGCCATGGGACGGGCCATAGAAACGGGAGAGCACTTTGGTGGTACCCTGGAATTTTTCCCCGAGGAAGGGAAATACCATTGGGACGGCCACCGCAACTGCGGGCGGCGGCTATCCCCCAAGGAAACCATTGCCCTTGACGGTATCTGCCCCAGCTGCGGCAAAAAAATCACCATCGGCGTAGATCATCGGGTAGAGGAACTGGCGGATCGCGACATCCCCATTCCCTTGGACAAGCCTTTTGAACAGCTGATTCCCCTGACGGAAATCATCGCCGATACTTTGGGGGTTTCCGCTGCCAGTAAGAAAACCCAGAAGGAATACTTTCAAATGCTGGAGGATTTAGGTCCAGAACTGGAAATTCTCCGCAGCGTTCCCCTTGGGGAAATCGAAAAATCCGCGGGACTTTGCGTGGCCCGAGGTGTGGAAAAGCTGCGCCAAGGCCAAGTGAAGCTGACCCCGGGGTATGACGGGGAATACGGCACCGTGTCCCTCTTTACCCCCAGGGAGCTGGAGGAACTGCGAGGGGAACAAAGCCTCTTTGCCTGGGAGCCGGCGGACGCTGTCGCGGAAGCCATGGCGCCTTCGGCCGGGACAAAACCTCGGAAACAATCCTCTTCCAAAGGGAAAAAAGCCAAGGAGGAAATGATTGCCTTCAACCAAGGTCAGCAGGCGGCCATCACCGCCGCCAATCCTGTGGTGGCGGTCATCGCCGGCCCCGGTACGGGGAAAACCAGAACCCTGGTAGAGCGTATCGCTTACCTTATTGAGACGCGAGGCGTAAACCCTCGGGAGATCACTGCCGTGACCTTTACCAATCAGGCAGCCCAAGAAATGCGGGAACGGCTCATCCAGCGGCTGGGTGGACGCAAGGCTGTTCAAGGGTTGGCCATAGGCACCTTCCACCGCGTCTGTCTCGATTTACTGCCGCGAAAACCCCTTTTGAACCAGGGAGAACGCCGGGATTTGCTGCGGCAGCTCTGCCAGGAGCGGGGAATTACCACCTCTCCGCGTGTCATGGGGGAAGAAATTTCCCGCTGTAAAAACGGCATGGCGCCTCGGGAGGACCTTTGGGACCAAACATTTTACGACGCTTACCAGCGGCGTCTGTCGGACCTTGGCTGTCGGGATTTGGATGATATTTTGTTGGAGGGACTCAAAATGTCCCCCCAGGGCTTGAGCCAATTCCGCTATCTTTTGGTTGATGAATTTCAAGACATCAACGATGTTCAGCACCGTTTGGTGAATCATTGGGCGAGTCAGGGAGAGCTTTTTGTCATCGGTGACGGCGACCAATCCATTTACGGTTTCCGCGGCGCGAAGGCCCAGTGCTTTGAGGAACTGCTCCAAAGTCATCCCGAAGCTCAGGTCGTTCACTTAGAGGAAAATTACCGTTCCAACCCGGAAATTCTGGAAAGCGCCGTCAAGGTCATTGCCAAAAACGGCGGAACGGAACGGACCCTTCGGGCTAACGCCGACAGTGGCGCCAAGGTTTCCGTGGTAAAATGCCATTCTCCCTTTGGGGAAGCCGTGTGGCTGGCCAAGGAAATCAACGCTCTTTGCGGCGGCGTGGATATGGTATCGGCGGACCGGCATCAGAAAAACGTGGAAGCGGCCCGTTCTTTGCGGGATATCGCCATACTCTGCCGCACCCAAAAGCAATTGAAGCTCATTGAGGAATGCCTGGTTCACGAAGGGATTCCCGCTATCATCCGCACCCGCGAGGATTATCTGGACCAAGACGAGGTGCGGGGCTGTTTGGGTTTTTTCCGCTCTCTGATGAATCCTCGGGATACCGTTTCCCTCAGAACAGCGCTAAGCTTGTCCTTTGGCTGCGCCGAAGATGAAATCAACGCCGTGATAGTACTGGCCTCAAAGCAGGATAATTGGAACCCCGCTGATTTGGCCGAAGGTCTGGGCCACTTCGGCAAAGCCATGATTTGGGTAAAAGCCGTGGAAAAATTCCTGCCCCTGTACGAAACGGCAACGCCGGAAACCCTTTTGACAACCTGGGCCGAGGACCAAGCCATGACTGAAGCTTTGAACCGTCTGATTCATACGGCGCTGTTCCACACTACCATGGCGGAGTTTTTAAACGCTCTGAGTCTTGGGGAGGAGGGAGACCTGCGTCGCGTCAGCGGCACGGCCAACGCAGCTTACACAGCCGACGCCGTGACCCTCATGACCCTCCATGGCGCCAAGGGGTTGGAATTCCCCGTAGTGTTCCTAGCGGGATTGGACCGTGGTACCTTGCCCTTGGAACGAAAGGGAGAAACTCCCGATATTCCCGAAGAACGCCGCCTCTTTTTTGTGGGTATTACTCGAGCCAAAGAAGCTCTCACCATCACCGTAGGCGGTGCGCCTTCCGCTTTTCTGGCGGATCTTCCTCCCACTGTGGATCTGCGGGAAATTAAAATTCCCGCCGTGAAGGAACAGGAACCAACGCTGTTTTAAGAAAATATGCAAAAATTTCCCTTATTTTGAATCAATATGTTTTCTCTTCTCCTTTTCTTGAAGAAAGGCATTTATCCGGGCAAACAGTGGGACTTTTCCCAAAGCTCATAGAAAAAACGACTTTTCTGAAAAAAGGGTATACATTTTGGCGAAGTTATCGTATAATGTTTTGGTACGTGTGTTTCGATACTTATACCATCGGTTAAGAAGGGGAGCCGATGGTGATGATGAGGAAAACTATCATTAAAGGGGAAATGAACAATGAAAAAAATTTTGGAAGCCTGGAACCGCATCAGCCTGGTGAAGCAAATCATCCTCGGTTTGGTGGTTGGCGTCATTTTGGCGGTGGCGTTTCCGAAGCAGTTGTCGGGAATTTCCATTCTCGGCGAACTTTTTGTCGGCGCGTTAAAGGCTGTGGCGCCCATTCTCGTTTTATTCCTGGTGACTTCCGCCATTGCTCAGCATCAAAAAGGGCAAAAGACCAATATGAAGTCCATCATCTTACTTTACATCATTGGTACCTTGTGCGCGGCGCTTTCCGCTGTGATTGCCAGCTATATTTTTAAAGTGGAGCTGGTGCTTACCTCCGGCGCCGGCGATGTTACACCGCCGGAAGGCATTACCGAGGTTCTCAGAACTCTGATCTTTAACGTGGTGTCCAATCCCATCAGCGCCTTGGCTGACGCCAACTATATCGGCATTCTCACCTGGGCTATTTTGTTGGGCTTGGCTTTAAAAGCCGCTTCCGACAGCACCAAAACTATGGTGACGGACATTGCCAACGGTATTTCCCAGCTGGTGCGCTGGGTCATCAAATTCGCTCCTCTTGGCGTTATGGGGCTGGTATTTTCCGCCATTTCCACCAGCGGCCTCAAGGTCTTGCTGGATTACGGCCGCCTGATTCTGCTTTTGGTGGGCATCATGTTCTTCGTAGCTTTGGTGGTCAATCCTTTGATTACATTTATCAAAATTCGCAAAAATCCCTATCCTCTCGTTTTTACTTGCTTGAAGGAAAGCGGTCTCACCGCCTTTTTCACCCGCAGCTCCGCGGCGAATATTCCCGTAAACATGAGCCTTTGCGAAAAACTCGGTTTGAACAAAGATACTTACTCCATCTCCATTCCCTTGGGGGCTACCATTAATATGGCCGGCGCCGCCGTGACCATCGCCACCTTAACCTTGGCGGCGACCAACACCTTAGATATTCATGTGGACTTTGTCACCGCTGTGATTCTTTGTGTGCTTTCGGCTGTCAGCGCCTGCGGCGCCTCGGGGGTAGCCGGCGGCTCTCTGCTGCTGATTCCTTTGGCTTGCAGCCTCTTTGGTATCCCCAACGACGTGGCGATGCAGGTCGTTGGCGTAGGCTTTATCGTCGGGGTCATTCAGGATTCCTGCGAAACCGCATTGAATTCCTCCACCGACGTATTGTTCACTGCTGTGGCGGAATTGGGCAGCAAGCGGAACGAAGCAAAGAGATAACAGTAAATGACTCGAAGATTTAAAAATTGTCCCCTGGGAAACCTGCGGGACAATTTTTTTGTACTTTAAGACATGATAGGGCTTGACAAAATCCAAATTATGGCGTAGCATATCTTTAGTTAGCTAGTGCTAACTAAAGATATGCTACCGTTTCCTGGAAAAAGACAGTAAGGATAGTTTTGGTAGCAATTTTTTATCATCACGTGTTAGCTATTGCTAACTAAGAAAAAATATAAGGAGGTAACATGATGAACAAATGGAAACAATTTATTTCAGGGCTCCTTTGCGCCTGTTTGGTAGCAATGTGTTTTATGCCTGTTTCGGGGGCGTCGGCTAAGGTCTCAGCCGCCGAGATTCCCGCCACGGAGAAAGAGTATTTGATTGAGGACAATTCCTATGACCTTGCCCTGTGTTTGGCCAATCATCTTGGTGACGCCACTGCCGTAAAAATCAACTGTAGCAATCTTTTTACCGGCCAAACGGTTCTTCCCGCCCAGATTCACACTTTAGTGGGGTGGAACAAGAACTTTTGGGGCGACGATAATGAAACCGTAAGAACAGTAAAGGGTACCGACAGCAGTGACACTTTGACCTTCGCAGCGAGAACCGACGTTATCACCATCAAAAGCATCGCTTTTGAAATGCTTAGCGAGACCCTGGTTATTCCCGCCGGCGTTACGGTGCGGTTTGAAAACTGCAGCTTCAAAGAAACCATTGTGAATGAAGGCTCCGCTGTTTTTGATAACTGCACCTTTGTGAATGAAACCATCAAAAATGACGGCTCTGCCCAGTATACCAATGGAACCCAGGAGCCGAAAAATATTGGCGTTTCCCAAGAAGAAAGGGATGAAGCCGCTGCTCAAAAGGTAATGGATGCGATCAACGCTCTTCCCGCAGTTAAGGACGTGACCAAAGAGGATAAAGCCGCTGTCGATGCGGCTCAAGCAGCTTACGACGCTTTGACTGATGACCAGAAAGCCCTTGTTTCCGATGAAGCCAAACAAAAGCTGGCCGACGTTGAGGCAGCGTTGAATAAAATCAAAGACGATGAAGCCGCTGCTCAAAAGGTAATGGATGCGATCAACGCTCTTCCCGCAGTTAAGGACGTGACCAAAGAGGATAAAGCCGCTGTTGCTGCGGCTCAAGCAGCTTACGACGCTTTGACCGATGACCAGAAAGCCCTTGTTTCCGATGAAGCCAAACAAAAGCTGGCCGATATTCAGAAAGCGTTGAACGAATTGCCTGACGACCAGAAGCTCACCATTGATGACATGAAGGATATTACCAATCAAAATATATGGTTCTATTCCGCAGTAGCCTGGTGCATGGAAAACGGCCTCTTTCAAGGAGATAACAACAAAAACTTCAATCCCCAAAACAATATCACCAGAGCGGAATTCGCCCAAATGCTGTATAACTATTACAAAAATGACGAAATGGTTATGAAGGACGGCAGCGCCATCACCTTCCCCGACGTCAATGAGGATGATTGGTATTATGAAGCCGTAATGGCCTGTGGGAAAGCAAAAATTTTTGTAGGCGACGACACGGGCGGCTTCCTGCCCAATACCCCCATTCGCCGCCAGGACGCGGCCTTGGTGATCATGCGCATTGCCATTGGCCAGGACGCCATTGACTTGGTAGATATAGATTCCCGTTTGGAACAGCTGAAAGATAAGGGATATACCTTTACCGATTTCCAGCAAACCAGCAAATACGCGCAAAAAGCCATGGCTGCCGCAGCTGGCGAGATTTTCTTTGGCGACCATCAGAAACGCTTACTGCCCCAAAGCGCCATTACCAGAGCTGAGGCGGCCCAGATGATGTATAATTATTTGAAATAGAAAATCTAGATTTCTTCTGTAAAAAAACGAGGCGTGACTTCAGTCGCACCTCGTTTTTTGCTTTTGTATGGCAGTGTACTGTCCCTCTATAATAAGCGAAAGCGCTTGCGTTCAAATTCCAGAATTCCTTCGTCCCGGAGTTTCCCCAACTCGCTGGAGAGGGCGCTGCGGTCTACAGACAGATAATCCGCCAGCTCCTGACGGCTGAAGGGAATGGTAAATTCGGTGCTCCCCTGTTTTTTCGACATATCCATCAGATATGACAGCACCTTGTCCCGCAGTCGCCTTTGGGACAAATGCTCGATTTTTTCCGTCAAATGGATATTTTTATCCGCTAACACGGTGATGAGGTTCCTTACCAACTGGGCATGGAAGGAGCAGGCCGAGGGGCAAAGGGTGAGAATACGTTTGGTATCGAAAAACAGCGCTGCGCCGTCCTGAGCTGCCACGGCGCTGACGGCGGATTCCATCGTCTCCGAGCAGGCATATGCCTCGCCAAAGAGCTGACCCTCCTGCACCGTAGTGAGAATGGTGCGGTTTCCCCAGTAATCCTCCTTTAAAATATAGACGCTGCCTTGGAGTACCAACCCCATGGAGGAGAGCTTTTCCCCGTGGCGATAGAGGTATTCTCCCTTTTGGAAATCGCTTTGTCTCGGCGATAAACACTGCACTAAGTCCCCGATTTCTCGCTCCGCCACGCCATGAAACAGCGTGGACTTTGTCAAAATGCTTTGGTAATTTTTCATGATCCTCCATTTTGTTGTATTTCCAACGAAATTTTTGTTTTCAATATAGTATGATTATGACACGAAGTCAAGCGAACCATTCCTCATTTTGAAAAGGAGATTATGATGATAAGAAAAGTAATTGAAATTAATGAAGAAAAATGCGACGGCTGCGGCGCTTGCGCCGAGGCTTGTCACGAAGACGCCATTGGCATGGTGAACGGTAAGGCCAAGCTGCTGCGGGACGATTACTGCGACGGCCTTGGCGACTGTTTGCCCGCCTGCCCCACCGGGGCCATTACCTTTGTGGAGCGGGAGGCTGCGGCCTATGATGAGGAAGCCGTGAAACGGCATAAAATCGAAGCCGGCACGCTTTCTGAGCACTTGGCACACTCTGGTTGTCCTGGCGCGGCTTCCAAAAGAATCGAACATCTCGGGGAACCTTGCACCCGAACCGAGGCAGTCCCCTCCCAGCTTTCTCAATGGCCTGTACAAATCAAGCTGGTGCCAGTCAACGCCCCTTATTTTGACGGCGCTCATCTTTTGGTGGCGGCGAACTGTACTGCCTATGCTTATGGCGATTTCCATAATCACTTTATAAAAAACCGCGTTACCTTGGTTGGCTGCCCTAAGCTGGATTCCGTTGACTATACCAATAAACTTACGGAGATCCTCCGCAATAACGATATCAAAAGCGTTACTGTTGTCCGTATGGAGGTGCCTTGCTGCGGCGGGCTGGAAAATGCCGTGAAAAATGCACTTAAGGCCAGCGGCAAGGGCGAAGCCCTACATTGTCAAGTAGAAACAATTTCTACCGACGGTAGGATTTTAGATTAATTCAAAACCGTAAAACCATAAAAAGCAGCGTTGGAAAGAACGCTGCTTTTGTTGTGGGACGGTTGTTATTATGCTGCCAGTATCAGTGACAATACGCAGAATGGGGAAGAGATGTTCTGAAATTTTATTCTACACTTAATTTTACATCGTAATGTTTTTCGGCAGTGTTGACAATTTCACGAAGCTTCTTCTGTACATCGCAGCTCAAGGGCAGGGGCTTATCATGATCGTACAAAAGGGGCTTCGGGGATGGGTGGAGGGGCTTACCGATACCAGCTTCCCATCACCACGCCGTCGTCCCTATACGGCCTTTGGATGAGCAAATTAAAGGGGCCTTGGAAGTTTCTCAACGATATGATTTCGATTTTTGCCATCGTGTTAGGGGGCCCACCATATGACCGTGAGCTATGGAATTCTAAGGTTTTTCATATAACTGTCACCAACTCACTGCTGGTGATTTTAATGATTGCGCTGGTGGCCGTGGCAAATGAAGGAAATGTATTCATCAAAGAAATGGATTGTCAAAATCGCTTCATTTATGATACAATAATGATACAGTATTTGAAAGCGGAAGGATGAAGCGCCATGACCAAATTATCGGATCCCTCGGCTGCCTTAAGCCTAATTCAAGAGGAAATCCGTCAAAAGAATCAAACCATCCGTGAGTTGGAATTGCGAAAAGACCAGTACGACTCCATCATGGATAATATGACAGAGCTGGTGGAGCGGTCGGACCCCAATTATAATCTGACTTACGTCAACAAGGCTTTGGCCGATTATTACGGCTATACGCAGGAGGAATTAATCGGCACCGATACCATGGAGCTGGTGGCAAGGGAGGATCGTGCCACAATTTACCAAATGATGAAATCCGTTGACGCGGAGCATCCCCATTATCGCTATCAATACCGCGTCAAAAATAAAAATGGCGAAACTGCCTGGATGGAAAGTGTGGGCCGCGGTTTTTATGACGAAAACGGAGTCATTATCGAATATCAGGACATCGGCAGGGACATCACCCATTTTAAGGATATGGAGCACCTTCTGACCCACGAAGTGGAGCAGCGCACCAAGGAGCTGAAAAGCGCCAATACGGAGTTAATACGCTTGAACCGCTATTTACAAAGTATTTTGTCGGGTATTTCCGAAGGTATTATCGTCATTGATAAAACTGGGAATTGCGAATTCTTGAATTACGGTCCCGATGGGCTTTGGCGTGAGGCTGAAAAGGAGATCGGCCAATATTTTCAGGGGTTATTGAATGGCCGCAAGAGCAATGCCCTGAACTGGCTCTTTTTAAAGAAAAGGCCCTTTGCCGATTTGGAAATGCATGGTAAGTCGCTATCCTTCATTGTTTCGGGAATGCCCCTGGAAATTGAGGAGGATATGGTTTCCAAGTGTATTTTGGTGTTGAAGCCCGTGACCCAGGTTCATAAGATGGTAAACCGTCTCAGCGGCGCCCAGGCACGCTTTCAGTTTAAAGATATCATTACCGTCAGCCCTTCGCTCCAGGAGGCGATTTTTTTAGGGAAACAGGCGGCCTCCAGTGATTGCAATATTTTGATTGAGGGAGAAAGCGGCACGGGAAAGGAGATGTTTGCCCAATCCATTCATAATCGCAGCCATCGCAAAAAAGGCCCCTTTGTAGCGGTGAACTGCGGAGCCATCCCTAGGGAATTGGTAGCCAGTGAATTGTTCGGCTATATGGAGGGCTCCTTTACCGGAGCCAAAAAAGGCGGCAAGCCGGGGAAATTTGAATTGGCCGAGGGAGGCACCCTGTTTTTGGACGAAATCGGCGATATGCCTATGGAGCAGCAAATCGCCCTGCTGCGTGTCATTCAGGAGCGGCGCGTCACCCGCGTAGGCGGTGAGCGGGAAATTCCCGTGGACGTCCGCATCATCTGCGCTACCAATAAAAATCTCCTGAATGAAGTGGTGGAGAAGAACTTTCGAGAGGATCTCTATTACCGTTTGAATGTGATCAATCTCCATATTCCGCCGCTGCGGGAACGCAAGGACGATATTTTACCGCTGTTTTGCTCCTTTTGGGCCAAAGCCAGCCCGGCGGAAAACTTTCTGGAACGGCTGCAGCCCGACGCCATGGCGGCGCTGCTGCAATATGATTGGCCGGGGAATGTTAGGGAGTTGCAGAATGTGGCCGAACGAATTCTCTTTTTCTCCGGCGGCAAGGATATTATGGCGCAATATCTGCCCCCATATATCTTGGAGGCGGTCACAGCGTCTCCAAAAGAGCTTCAAGGCGCTCAAGGAGCCATTGCTGAAAAAATCACAGCCACTTCCATTCGAGAGGTGCGGGAGCGGAAAAAGGACAGCGCCCAGGCCAGGGAACGCCAACGTTTATTGGCGGCTTTGAATGCGGCCAACGGCAATGTCAGCGCCGCCGCCAGGGCTTTGGGAGTTTCTCGGGCGACCTTTTATCGAAAGCTTTCCTTAGGGGAGGAGTAACTGTGACATTCTGTCTCATTCTGTCATATTGTGTATTTATTAAGAATCTATAATGTATCATAAGTGTATCAAATTGGCTTGCGTCTTTTTTTGATTTTGGTATGTTTGGGCAAAAAAACAATGACCTGAATAAAAAATTTTTTAACATAAAAACCAGCATAGGATTCGTTTTTCATTGATTTTCAGTGAAAAACGGATTTTTTTTAGATTTTTGGCACCTTCTTTGCATTATGAATGGGCAACAAACAAAATGAATCATTCAGGAGGTATTTCTTATGCGCTCAATTTTATCAATGATGGACAGAAACGAACAGGAAAGCATTCATCAATGCTCCCTTCAACTTTTAGAGGAGGTTGGCGTCATTATCGGCAGCGAAAAAGTCCGTGATATGCTGGCCGCCAGAGGCGCCAAGGTCATTGGTGAAAACGTTCGCTTCCCCAAGGAAATGACGGAGGAGTTCCTGAAACTCATCGTCCATGAATTTCCCATCGGCGCTTATACCGAAGCTTACCGTAAACAAGTTCCCTCAGTAACCCATCCCTTCAGCACCACCGCTGGGTATGTCCCTTACATTTACGACGAAGAGACAGGTAAAAACCGCTATGCAACAGAAGAGGATTTACGTCAGCTCTCTATTCTGGCCGACGCCTCTCCAGAAATGGACTGCTTCTGGCCTTTGATGATGCCAGGGGAATATGCCGGTGAATTGCAGGAATTCAAGGCCACGGAAATCGCCCTTCGCAACATTGGCAAGCACGTTCAATGCTCCTCAGCTTCGGGGAAATTGGCGAAGTATCAAATCGAAATGGCCCAAGCCATTGCCGGCGGCAGCGAGGCTTTCCGACAAAATCCTGTCTTATCCCTGCTTTCTGCTCCTACCACTCCTTTGGCCATTGAACATGGCATCGCCGATGCGATTGTGGAATCGGCCCGGGCCGGGGTTCCCATTATCCCCATGTCCCTTCCTCAAATGACCACCACATCCCCGGCTACCTTCGCCGCCTCCACATTGTTGGTCAACAGTGAAAACCTGGCCTGCTACATGGTGGCAAAATGCGCTGCTGAAGACGCCAGAGTTTTCTATGCTTCCGACGCAGGCGCTCCGAATCTCTTTGACGGCGGCATTGACTACGAAAACTGCGAATATGTGCTTTTGAGCGCCGCTGACTGCGATATGGCCCGTTTTTACAATATGCCTTCCGCTATGGGATGCAGTGTGGAATACAAGGATTTTTCCACCAAAGCAGGGTTTGAACGCAATGTGTTCCGCTGCGCCATGAAACTGATGACTCGTGTGGATGTGGCTTGCTGGATTGGAACTAGAGAAAGCTGCCTCAGCAGTTCTATCATTGATGTGGTTTTGGACTTGGAAGTTCTTCGCTACGCCAAAGCCTATTTCCGCAATTTTGAAATCAACGATGATACCCTGGCTTTGGATGTCATTAAGGAACAAGGGCCCAGAGGTCACTTCTTAGATCATGAACATACCTTCATGAATTTCAAAGAAAATATCTTTACGGATAAGGCGGAAAATTCCTTCCTCTTTGCTCAGGGCTTTGAAAACCATCGCCAAGCAGCCAAGGAAAAAATGGATCATATTTTGGCCACCCACACCGCACCGGACTTTGACAGCGCCCTTGTTTCGGAATTGGATAAAATCGCAGCCAAAGCTGAAGCAACGCTGAAGGATCAATGATTTTAAACCTCAACTAAAAATAAGAGGCAAAAAGAAAGGAAGGTTCAACCTATGAGAAGAAATATTCCTTGTGGACGAGGCCTTTTTTCCGGCTTCAGTCTCAATGTTTTCTCGGAAGAAGAGTGTAAACGCATCCATCTGGCGACGTTAGAGTTACTGGAAACCACTGGCGTCTTCTGCGAGAGTGAACGGGCCATTGAGATTTTTGAAGCCGGTGGCTGCCGTGTGGACCATGAAAAGAAAATCGTAAGAATTCCCGCATGGCTTGTTGAAGATTCCGTACGGAAAGCTCCGCCCAGAGTTCTTATGGCTGGCCGCGACCCCAAAAATGATGTTGTTTTGGAAAGCGGTCGCGTCAATTTTCTCACTTTTGGTCAGGGGATCATGGTTATTGACCCTTATACCGGAGAACGACGTCCTTCAGTAAAACAAGATATTGCTGATGTTGCCCGTCTCGTCGATGTTCTTCCCAACATTGATGTGATCGAAGATACTTTATATGCCAGTGACAAAGACGAAAGAGTTGCTATGCTTCATAATACGGAAGCAACTCTTTCTAATACCACCAAGCATCAGAGCCAGGGGGCTGATAGTGCCCATCAGGCAAAATTGGCCATTGAAATGGCAGCCGCCATCGTTGGAGGCAAAGACAAATTGAAAGACCGTCCTATTATTTCCGGCGGTGGCTGCCCGGTAAGTCCTCTTACTCTTCCCGAAGGAAATACTGAACAGTTGATCGAATACGCATCGGTTGGTCTTCCCTGCAACCCTCTGTCTATGGCTATGGCCGGCGGGTCCACCCCTGTTACTTTAGCGGGTACTCTCACTGTACACAATGCGGAAATTCTTTCCTACATCGTAATGATTCAGCTCGTAAATCCCGGTAACCCTTGCACCTACGGCAGTTCCACCACTGCTATGGATCTCCGCCGTGCGATTGCTACTGTTGGTTGTCCCGAACTGGGAATGATCAGCGCCGCCGTGGCCAAAATGGCCCAATTCTACCAAATTCCCAGCTTTGTAGCGGGTTCATAGGCAGATAGCAAATTACCTGATATCCAAGCGGGCCACGAAAAAACATTGACAGCTCTCTTACCAGCATTGGCAGGCGCCAATCTCATTTACGGGCTGGGAATGTTGGAATCTGGCATTACCTTAGGCTATGGCCAGATGGTCATGGACGACGAATTTGCCGGCATGATTCGTTACACGCTTCAGGGCATCCCTGTGAATGACGAGACGCTCGATGTTGACTCTGTTCTCCGTGTTGGTCCTGGCGGCAACCACCTTACCGAACCAAACACAGTGTCCAAAACAAGAGGCTATCAGTCCGCCCCCAAATTTATCGACCGCAACATGATGGAAAATTGGGTGCTGGAGGGCTCTGTGGACATTAAGACCCGCTGCGATGAGGAAGCCCGCCGCATTTTGGAAACCCATAATCCCGCGCCTCTTTCTGAATACGCCGCTGGCACCATTCGGGAAATCATTGAAAAAGAAGAACGTGATCTTGGTATTATTTCTTAACAAGAACATACCTCCGGGCGGCAACACCGCCCGGAGAGACTTCTAATCTCATAAAAAGGAGTGTTTGCAATGACAACAACTACCTCCCAGCCTAAAAAACTAAGCGCCATTGACTTGTTTTTGGGGATTATCGTTCTCATGCTCTTTCTGGATTCCGGCATCGCCTCTTCGGCAATGGGAATTAGCTCCATTACATGGTATTTAATCTTAGGCGTTATTTTCTTTTTGCCCATGGCGTTAATGACTGCGGAGCTGAGCTCCACCTATCCCTCGGATGGGGGGCTTTACCATTGGGTCAAGATCTCCCTGGGAGCCGACTATGCAGCCAGAACCGCCTGGTATTATTGGCTGAACAACGCTGTTTGGGTTGCCTCCGCCACGATTTTCGTGATGGACGTTGTCAGCCAGATGCTGAACCTTCTGTTTGGTTTGGAAATCTCTTTTTTCATCTATTTGGCTCTGTCCTGTGTGCTCGTTTGGCTCTATGTACTTCTGGCGTCTCAACCCCAAAACGAATCTACCAAAATGCGTAATTTAGGCGGTGTCGCCAAACTTACCATCGTCGGTTGTCTGGTAATTTGCGCCATCATTTATTTCGTGAAAAATGGCGGCCAAACCGCTACGAAATTTTCCGCCGCAGCCTTTCAGCCCACCATCGGCGCGGCCTTTGCCTTTTTCCCTGCCTTGATCTACAATGTCATGGGCTTCGACGCCATCAGCGCCATCGGCGGCAGCAATATCAAAAATCCTGCCAAGGATTTGCCCCGCATGATTGTTCTGAGCCTCGTTTTGATTATCGGCATCTACATTCTTTTTACTTTTGCCATGTGCGTCATCACCCCGGCGGAGGAAATCGACATCATCAATGGTATCCTGAATTGCTTTATTCTGACCTTTGACGGCGGCCTCGGCACGGCTCTCTATGTGATCGTAGGCCTTATTTTCCTTTATACCCTGGTATCCCAAGGCCCTGCTTGGCTCCAGGCGGCGGGATATATGGCAATTGAGTCCGCCGAAAGCAATGAACTGCCTAAGGTGTTTGGCAAAACCACTAAAAAAGGAGCGCCTCTCGGCAGCTCTGTGATCATTGGTATTGTCAGCACCACGCTGATTATCGTTTACGGTTTGCTGGCCTCTTTCGTCGGAGGCACAGCCAGCGACCTTTTTTGGACCCTGTTCTCCTTTACTAGCTTGATTTTCTTGATTCCTTTTATTTTCTGTTGCTCCGCTTTTATCAAGCTGAGAAAAAATGACAAAGCAACGCAACGAGGCTACCGCTTCCCCGGTTCCGATGGGTTTGGTATTCTGGCAGGCCGTTTCTGTCAAATTATAATTATCTTCACCATGGTGCTCTTCTTCTGGGTGCCGGGTCAACCCATTGATTGGGTCACCGGTATCGCCCTGGGTATCGGCTTCCTAATCGGTCTTGGGCTTGGAGAAATCTTTAATCTGAACCGTAAAAAGAAATTGCAAAAGTAACGTGTCATAGTCTCATCAGAGAGGAGGCGTCCCCATGAATGATCCTTGTATTCTTAGACGAAAAGACATATTCCTGGGTATGATCTGTACAATGTTTTTTCTGGACACCGTGGGACCTGTTGCTTCCATGGGCGCCTCCGCCATTACTTGGTCTCTCATCATTTCTCTGGCCTTTTTCTTTCCTTCGGGTCTGATTATGGCGGAAATGGGCTCCTCCTATCCCGCAGAGGGTGGAATGTACGCTTGGGTGAAAATGGCCTACGGTCCCCGCTGGGGCGCTAGGATGTCCTGGCTCTATTGGGTCAACAACGCCATTTGGATTCCTTCTACCTGTATTTTTATGGTAAATGTTTTTTGCCAGATTTTCCTAGGTGATGTAGGCTTTTTATTTCAGCTTATTATGGCGGTTGCCTGCATTTGGTGCGTCGTCCTTTTCGGTTTGCGGCCCTTGCGCTCAGCGACTCGGCTTTCCAATCTTTCCGCTGCCTGTAAAATTTTGATTGTAGCTGCGATGTGTTTCATGGCTCTATATTATCTGCGAAAGGGCAATGCCCCGGCCAATGACCTTTCCCTTGCGTCGTTTCTTCCGCGGCTTGATGAAAGCTTTCTGTTTCTCTCCGCTCTTGTCTACAATTACCTGGGATTTGAGGTCATGTCCTCCATGGGCAATCGCATGAAGAACCCCAGGAAAGATGTGCCGAAAGCCACCATTGCCAATACTTTTTTTATCTCGGGTTTGTATGTTGTCACGATTTTCGCTATTTTGATCGTCGTCCCTCTGGACCGTATGACCATCGTAGACGCCATAATGGACTGCTTTCTTTTAGCGCCATTGTCGCCAACCTTGACCAAAACAGTGGTTTTCATCATAGGCTTGATTTTTCTTTTGGTCCTTTTCGCCCAGGCAGTGACCTGGATCTCCGGCGCCGGACGTATGGCCGCTGTAGCGGCCAAAGACGGTGAGCTGCCCAAGGTCTTTGGCAAAATGCACACCGCCAACCAGGTTCCCATGGGCGCTTTGCTTATTACGGGAACCGTGGGGACAATCATTGCCATTGCTTACGGCCTAGTGGCCCGCAGCGCAATGGAACTATTTTGGACGCTGTTTTCCTTTACCAATATTATTTTCCTCATACCTTATATCATTAACTTTCAGGCATATTTGAAATTGAAGAGGGAAAAGGGCCGTGTCAAAGGGGCTTATCATATGTTTGGCCCCTCTATGGTAGGGACTGTTTTCGCCCGTGTGGAGCAGCTTGTTTTGATTCTGACTATTGCTGTGATCCTTTTCACGCCGGGAAAACCGTTGGATATCACTGCCTGCCTTGGTTTGTTTTTGGGCACATCTTTGGTGCTGCTTCTTGGCGAGTATTTCATTCGCCATTCTTCTCAATAGTATCTTATCTTATGGAACGATCTCCCGCCGATAAAGCCTGATCATCAGCAAAATTCCTGAGCATGCGACCACTTATGTACATTTGGGTAACGGCGTGTCCGCGGCTCAGGAAGTTTTACTGATTCTAAGCCTTTCTTAACAGGCTATCATCTTGCCGAAAAACTGGGTTTTACGACAATCTGCGATCTCCCGTCTTACGACGGGAGATTTTGTCGTCAGTAAAATTTTCTAAAGGGATTTGATGGAATGTATCGAAGTTTTAATAAAGGAAATCCCGAAGAATGGAGAATGAATGATGAATCCTTTGAGTAAAAAGATCTATATCGAATTGCCGGAGCCGCAAGTCGGCGACGTGACTGCCGATAAAGAGCGCCTGCTCCGCGCTTTGATTCCTTTGGTTGGGGAGACGGAGCTTTCCTATACAGTGTTGCGCAGAGATTATCGAGCCTTTCGGGAACAAAATTGGAAGCTCACCGTCACCTTGGTTTGGACAGGAAAACGTTGGGAAATCACGGCTCTGGAGTCCGGCGATACCTCCGCCTCCCATTACGGCCTTGCCGTGGACTTGGGCAGCACTATGATTGCCATGGAGCTGGTGGACCTGAACAGCGGAGAGGTTTTGGCTGCCGATGGCGCTGCCAATCCTCAAATTGCCTATGGGGAGGAAATCTTGAGCCGTATTTTTTACGGTAAAGATGATGAGGCCCATCTGAAAGAGCTACAGCGCTGCGTGGTGGAAGCGTTTCAATGTCTGCTTGTCCAAATGGAAGCCCTGTCCGGTATGGACCCTTGCAATGCCTCCCTGATGGTGGTGGGCGGCAATACCACCATGATTCACCTTCTCATGGGCGTTGACGCCTTTTGCGTTTTTATGACCCCTTTTGCCCCGACCTTCAACGATATTGGCTTCCTCCATGGCAGTGAATTGGGCCTTGACTTCCGCGGAATGGTGTACTGTATTCCTTCCATCGCTAACTACCTCGGCGGCGATATTATCAGCGGCCTCCTTACGGTGGATATGGTGGACAGTGACCGATTGGGCCTTTATATGGATATCGGTACCAACGGTGAAATGGTCATCGGCAACAAGGACTTTCTTTTCGCCGGCGCCGGCGCCGCAGGACCCGCTTTGGAAGGGGGAATCAGCAAGTTTGGCAGCCGTGCCAAGCCCGGTGCCGTTTCCCGCGTAGCCATTGACGGCGACTGCTTTACCTATTCTACCATTGAGGATAAGCCCGCCATTGGCATCTGTGGCTCCGGAATCGTGGATTTACTGGCGGAAATGCTTTTAAACGGCTATATGGACAAGCAGGGGAAATTGATTCCCGAGGCCTCCCCGCGCATTGTGGAAAAAGACGGGGCGCCCGCCATTATTTACGCTTACGCGGAGGAAACCGCCGCAGGGGAGGATCTGTATTTTACGGAAGGCGACATTTTGGCCTTCCGTGATACCAAAGCTGCGGCCAACACCATGGTGGCCTGTTTGCTGGAGGCCACAGAGGTGCGTCCCGACGATATTGATGTCATTTATACGGTCGGTGGGTTCGGGGAGCACATCAATTTGGAGTCCGCCATCACCATCGGGATGTATCCCGATGTTCCCAGAGAAAAATTTCAGACCATCGGCAACGGTTCCCTTAAGGGAGCCTTGGCTCTGTTAACGGACCGGTCGAGGCTGGAGCAAATCGATCATATTTGCGAAAGCATTTATTATCTGGAATTTGCACAGTTCCCGGATTTCATCTCAAAAATGAGCGCTGCCGGGTTCTTTCCCCATACGGATCTTTCCTCTTACCCCAGTGTCGTCCGTAAAATGGAAGAGCGGAAAAAGAATCGGAAGCTTCGGTCATAACCGGAACAAGGGAATATTCTAATAGTTACAAGAAGCACCGTTATAAAGTAATCTAAATAAGGAGAGCGCTGATATGAAATCGTTGGGAATTATTGGCGCCGATCTGATGCCCAGTATGGCTCTGGAACTCAGGAATGGTGTATCTTGTGCAATGCCAGAAACTTGAGAGGTTTTGGCAGCCATATCAAGGACACGGCTGTATTCATCAGCCTCAATGCCTGCATCCTCCATAGCCCTCGACGCAAGTCCAACAGACTCAGTAGCGTCCATACCAGTAGCTTCAGCAGATCGCATAAATTGAGTTGTTGATTTTTCCAGTGCTTTTCCGGTGAAACCAAAACGAGTATTGATTAAGGTGGACGTGGCTTGCTTCTTATGATTTAGGGAATGGCTATTCTTACACTTTTCAACTATCTCAGCGGGGAATTCGCGGGGCCATTCTTGCGTATTCTGGTATCACTTTACTGGCTGGTTTTCTTATTCTTTTCTTTTTCAAAGAGAGAAAAATTGAAGAGCAAAGCGATGTGCCTGTGGACAAATTGGGTAATATGGGGCATTTGTCTGCTTTTTTGTACCAATCATCCCCATAGCATCAAAAAAGCAGACCTTTGAGGTCTGCTTTATTTTTTCATATTGCGTTGTAGCTGGGAATATGGTGGCGCGCCCGAGACGACTCGAACGTCCGACCTGCGGTTTAGGAAACCGATGCTCTATCCACTGAGCTACGGGCGCATTTCGGATAAAAAATTGGCGTGCCCGACAGGATTCGAACCTGTGGCCTTTTGATTCGTAGTCAAACACTCTATCCAGCTGAGCTACGGGCACGCATATGGCGGAGAGCAAGGGATTCGAACCCTCGATACAGGTTTTAGCCCGTATACTCGCTTAGCAGGCGAGCGCCTTCGACCGACTCGGCCAACTCTCCAAATCTTGTTTTGGATCGGCTGGGTTCAATGGCGGAGAGGGTGGGATTCGAACCCACGGAACCCGCAAAGGTTCAACGGTTTTCAAGACCGCCTCCTTAAACCACTCGGACACCCCTCCGAGTTCCCTTTCTCCAAAGGTACCTATACATGATAGCAGATGAACGGGAGATTGTCAAGTCATCTTGCAAAATATTTTCCTCTTATTTGAGTTATTCTTAAATCCATGGTCATTTCCGCAATTTTTCATTGCCGCCAATTTGAAATTCCTCTCAACATCATCTTCCGAAGAATGATCTCCGTTGCAAGGATTTGGAAGGATATTACCTTTTTTAAAGTTAGTATCATGCTCTGGATACCACAGAGCCATAAAATATATAGCAATATAGTAATTTCCTAAAGCGGTAGAATGGGGCAAAAAAGCGTGGCAGTGAGGCTATATTTTTCCAAAATCCCTCGTGGTAAAATTGACAATTGCGAGGGACTGTGCTATAATATTTGCGAAAATATGAAAAGCAAGTCGAGAATATGGCAGTGACGTTTTGGAAAGAGAGTCGGGATACGGTGGAAGCCCGATGAAAGCGGCTGTTTTTCCGCTCGACGCAAATGTGCGAAAGCCGGTTCATCCCCGTTATCGGATTTGAGTGGACTCAGTCATGAGTCAATTAGGGTGGCAACGCGGAATCTTCGTCCCTTTGGGATGGGAGATTTTTTTTATTTTATAGGTTAAAAATATGAAATCACAGGGATTTACCAGAAATGATATTTTTCAATACGCCAAAGAATCCTTTGGTACCATACCGGAGTTTCTCTGGCGGAAGTCTCCCAATTATGCTGTTTTGAGACACTCAAACAATTCCAAATGGTATGCCGTCATTATGGATGTTCCCGGGCAAAGGCTCGGTCTAACGGACTCGGAGAAAAAGGACATTTTAAACGTAAAATGTCCGCCAATGCTCATTGACGCCTTTTTAAACAGGGAGGGCTTTTTGCCTGCCTATCATATGAATAAGCGGAATTGGCTCAGTATTTTGCTGGATGGTACGGTACCGAACAAGGAAATTTTGGATTTACTGAGCTTGAGCTTTGATATGACGGAATCATAAGGATGCTCATATGTTTTGTAAACTATTTTAATTTTATCAGATACAGGAGGAATTCTCATGCTGGATTTAAAATTTGTTCGCCAGAACCCTGATATTGTCAAAGAAGCCCTGGAAAAGCGCCACGTTACCATTAAATTGGACCATTTCCTGGAATTGGAGGAAAACCGTCGTGCGGCTTTGGCCAAGATGGAAGAGATGAAGGCTAAAAGCAACAAGGTCTCCCAGGAAGTGGGCCGCATGAAAAAGGCTGGCGAGGATGCCACGGAAATCATGGCGGAAATGAAGACTTTAAAGGTCAGTATTAAAGAGGCCGAAGAGGAAGTCCGCAATTTAGAAGCGGCGCTGCAAAAGGAATTGCTCTACATTCCCAATATTCCCCACGAAAGCGTACCTGTAGGTAACGATGACAACGATAATCTGGAGGTCCGCCGTTGGGGTGAACCCCGCAAATTTGACTTTGAGCCGAAGGCCCACTGGGATATCGGTGAGGCTCTCAATATTTTGGATTTTGAACGGGGCGCTAAAGTTACCGGTGCTCGCTTTACCTTTTACCGCGGCGCCGGCGCTCAGTTGGAACGTGCCATCATCAACTTTTTCTTGAACACGCATACCATGGACCATGGCTATGAGGAAGTATTTCCTCCTTTTATGGCCAACAGCGCCAGCATGACCGGCACCGGTCAGCTGCCGAAATTTTCCGAGGATATGTTTCATATCGAAGGGACTGATTATTATATGATTCCCACGGCGGAGGTACCCGTGACCAACTTCTACCGCGGTGAAATTTTGGACAATGATATGTTGCCCAAATACATGACAGCATACAGCGCCTGCTTCCGTGCAGAAGCTGGGGCCGCCGGCCGTGATACCCGGGGTATCATCCGTCAGCACCAGTTTAATAAGGTGGAATTGGTGAAATTCGTCCGTCCCGAGGATAGCTATGATGAGTTGGAAAAACTTACCGCCAATGCGGAACGGGTCCTTCAGCTCTTGGAACTGCCATATCGTGTGGTGACTTTGTCCAGCGGTGATTTGGGCTTTTCCTCGGCCAAAACCTATGACCTAGAGGTTTGGCTCCCCAGCTTTAACTGTTATCGTGAAATTTCCTCTTGCAGCAATTTTGAGGATTACCAGGCCCGCCGTGCCAATATCCGCTTCCGCAGAGAGCCCAAGGCCAAACCGGAATTCGTCCACACCTTGAATGGCAGCGGCGTGGCCATTGGCCGTACGGTGGCGGCGATCCTGGAAAATTATCAAACGGAAGACGGTCGAGTCAGAATTCCCGACATTCTTCGTCCATATATGGGGAACAAGGAATATATTGACTAAAATATTTATGTGAGGCATAGAAGGAACTGGCGTGGGGAAGTGCCACGCCGCACTTCGGCGGCGATTCTGGAAAATTATCAAACGGAAGACGGTCGAGTCAGAATCCCCGACATTCTTCGTCCATATATGGGGAACAAGGAATATATTGACTAAAATATTTATGTGAGGCATAGAAGGAACTGGCGTGGGGAAGTGCCACGCCGCACTTCGGCGGCGATTCTGGAAAATTATCAAACGGAAGACGGTCGAGTCAGAATCCCCGACGTTCTCCGTTTTACATAGGCATATGGTCATGACCCCGAAGTGGTAATTCCGCTTCGAGGTTTCTAATTATAATGAGTACTGGTCAATGTCGCGGGCGGTAACCGTAGTGTCTCTGGACATCATGGAATTTTTCACCGTCAATACGAAGAAAGGGGAGAATCCCAAATGAAATACCGGGCAAATGACACCAAAAGAGCCGGTACTTTGGGGAAGTCCGGCTCTTTCGATAGAGATATAGAGATTTGGGTATAGAGAGAATCATGCCGCGGCACAGTCCTAACTTTTTGTCGATTAAGAGGGCCGCCGCACGAAAAGGAATCACAATTAAAAATCACGAGTTCGTATTTTAATGTTTTTTTGATTCACTGGAGCAGTGGGAGCAATGGGGACATTCATTGGAACAGCCGCAGCTGCCTTTTTTCCTGTCCCTCCGCACTTTGACAATGGCGCCGATGAAGCAAAGACCAACCAAGACGCCGATGATAATTGTAGAAAGATATTCCATTTACGAAGCCATCTCCTTTTCACTTTTCAAAACAGTGTGCTTTGTTCTGGCTGCGGGACGCAGCAGGAAGTAGAAGAACACAAGGGCAACGAGGAGAGCCAATACTGTGGCGAAGCTGAAGCCGCCGCCGGTGAATAACAGGCCGAAGTGGTAAACGGTGAAGGATACAGCATAAGCCAGAACCGTTTGATAGCCAATGGCGAACCAAGTCAATTTTGCGCTGCCCATTTCACGGCGAATGGCGCCAATGGCGGCAAAACAAGGTGCGCAGAGGAGGTTGAAGATCAGGAAGGAGAAGGCAGCCAGGGGAGTGAAGATTCCCTGGAGACTGGCCCAAATTTCCACACCGTCTTCGGCCACTTCGGCAAAACCAAAGAGCACACCAAAGGTACCAACCACGTTTTCTTTGGCCACTAAACCGGTGATGGCTGCTACGGCGCTCTGCCAATCACCCCAGCCCAAGGGGGCAAAAATCGGGGCAATGACGCGGCCGATGGAGGCCAGCATGGATTCGGTGGTGTCCACCATATCCATGGTCCAATTAAAGCTGGAAAGGAACCATATAATCCCGCAGGCCAGGAAGATGATGGTCCCGGCTTTTTTTACGAAGGATTTGGCGCGGTCCCACATATGAATGACAACGCCTTTGAAACTAGGGGCATGGTAGGGCGGCAGCTCCATTACAAAAGGAGCAGGTTCTCCGGCAAAGTGTTTCGTCTTTTTCAGGATAATGCCGGAGCAGATAATGGCTGCAATGCCAATGAAATAGGCCGAGGGAGCGACCCATGCCGCGCCGTCAAAGAGGGCTCCGGCAATCAACGCGATGATGGGCAGTTTTGCGCCGCAGGGGATAAAGGTCGTGGTGAGAATGGTTAATCTGCGGTCGCATTCGTTTTCAATGGTACGGGAGGCCATCACACCGGGGACGCCGCAGCCGGTACCAATGAGAATGGGAATAAAGGATTTCCCGGAAAGACCGAATTTGCGGAAAATACGGTCCATGATAAAAGCGATACGCGCCATGTAACCGCAATCCTCCAGTAGAGACAATAGGAAGAATAATACCAGCATCTGGGGGAGAAAGCCGAGAACAGCGCCGACGCCGCCGATGATGCCGTCAAGAATCAGAGAGGAAAGCCAATCAGCACAGCCGATGGAGGTAAGGCCGCTTTCCACTGCCGGGGGAATGATTTCACCAAAGAGTACATCATTGACCCAGTCGGTGCCCCAGGCCCCAACGGTAGTGACCGCCAAGAAGTAAACCAGAAAGATGACGCCGGCAAAAATGGGCAGGGCCAAAAAGCGATTGGTGACAACGCGGTCAATTTTATCGGATAAGGTATCGGCATGGTGTTTGGGCTGTTTGCTTCCAAGACGCTTGGTGATTTCTGCGATGACCTGATAACGTTGGTCGGTGATAATGGATTCACTGTCATCATCGCAAATGGCTTCGCAGTTGGTGACAATTTTTTCCACGCGGTCCATCTGACTTTGGGAGAGACTTAGGGCTTCCAGCTCTTTTTCATCCCGTTCAAAAACCTTGACCGAGTGCCACCGGCAGCAGTCATCCTTGACGCTCTCGTTGATAATTTCACCGATGGCTTCCAAAGCGCTTTCGGTGGTTTTATCAAAAGTGAAAGGGATTGCCTCTTTTCCCTCTGGGGATTTTGCGATCCTCAGGGCTGTTTCAGCGGCTTCTTTAACGCCATTGTTTTTTACGGCGGAAATAGGAATGATTTCACATTGCAGGGCTTTTTTTAAGGCCTTGATATCAATGGCCTCGCCGCGCTTTTCCAGAATATCCGTCATGTTCAACGCCGCCACTACGGGAATTCCCGTTTCCAGCAGTTGAGAGGTGAGGTAAAGATTGCGCTCAATATTGGTGCTGTCGATGAGATTGATGATGACGTCGGGGCGCTCGTTTAACAGATAATCACGAGCCACCACTTCCTCCGGTGTGTAGGGGGAGAGGGAATAGATCCCCGGCAAGTCGGTAACGATGACGTCTTTGTGATTCTTCAGTTTGCCTTCTTTCTTCTCCACGGTAACGCCGGGCCAGTTGCCGACATATTGCGAGCTGCCCGTTAGGGCGTTGAACATTGTTGTCTTCCCGCAGTTGGGGTTTCCCGCTAAGGCAATTTTAATGGTTGTTTTTTTCATTGTTTCCTCCGGGAGTTGAATTTTAAAAAATTTTTATGGTCAGAAAAGATATCGGATTATTTTTCGCTCTAGAAGGGCCTGCTTCGGAGCGGCTGTTTTGGGGTGCCGCTGAGTGAGGATAAATAGAGACTGTTATCAATAATCTGAGATATCTTTGTTCTGCATGGGAGTTGCATTTTCGATAATTTCGAAGCCCAGATTTTCGTAATATGAAACATTACGCTTTTCCTCAGGAATCACCAGAAGGTAGAGATAATCTCTGTAATGTTCTTTGATTTGATGTACCAGGGTTTTCCCGATGCCCAACCCCTGATAGGCGGGGCTCACTAGAAGATAGTGGACATAAGCTGTCATAACGCCGTCGTCCAGAACGCTGGCCAAAGCAATGAGCTTTCCTTCATGACGGGCCGTAAAGACCATGGAGGTATTGGCCATGGCCTGGGCCAGCTTTTGAGGATATTGCCCCGACAGCCAATCGACTGAAAGAAATAAATTCTCCAGTTCCTCAGCGGTCAAAGTTTCATTGGTGGCATATGTGATTCTCATCCTACGATTTCCACCATTTCCGCGTCGGCTTTGCGGATGCTGAGTTCATAACCGCGAACTTTAATTTCAATGGGATCGCCCAGGGGAGCAACTTTCCGTACAAAAATTTCAGCGCCTTTGGTGAGTCCCATATCCATAATGCGGCGACGGGTACTGCCCTGGCCGTGAATTTTAACGACGGAGACCGTGTCGCCGGTGTGAACCTTATTTAATGTGTTCATTGTGAAATCTTCCTTTCTGCTTTTTCATTTTCAGATGATGATTTTTTTGGTGTAATTTCTTCCCAAGGCCACTCTCGCGCCTTTGACATTGAGAATCATGTCGCCCCCGCTGTGGGAAACCACAGTCACTGCAGCGCCTTCCACAAAACCAAGGCCGGCCAAAAAGCGCTTGCATTCATCCTTTGCGGCAATATGTTTTATGAATTTTGTTTCACCTTGTTGTGCGAACATTAATGGCATATCAACTTCTCCTTTAGTTGTTAACCTATGCTAACTATTGAACAAAAAAATTAATTAGCTTACGCTAACTCTAAGACTTTAAAAAAGCAAATCGCTAATTATTAGCAACTGCTAACTCTTGGTCGAAAAATATAGTTAGCTTTCACTAACTTATGAAATATTATATAGAAGTATACCGTCTTTGTCAACACTTTTTTCGGAAAAAAATGGCTGACCATGGACAAAATTTTTGTCCTCTTGCTAAAAAGAATGGTGGCTTATATGCTTATATATAGAATGACGGGGAATGAAAAGAAAACTGGCGAACCTCTAGGCTCGCCTAAAAAGAGAAAAAAGGTATCACTTTAGCTCTTAGACTAAAGAAATGGAGAAGGAAATACTAGGGAGCCTTCCGGGTGATGCAGGGAAACGCTCCCTAGTTTCCGCCCGGCCATGCTAAAATATGCTGGCACGGACGTAAAAGTAATTCATAAGGATTGCACAATGTATGGTGGTGAACCATTCACCCCAGGAGATTGGTGCGCTTTAATCCGTCGTACGCGATTTTAGTCAAGATACCTGCCGCCACAGTGCCCACCAAAGAGTTGATGAGCTGACAAAAGGCTGCAACGCCCCAAGGCAGGCCCATGAGATAAACTAAACCCAGCATAATGCAGGCGTTGGCCGAAAAGGCGCAGCCGAACTGAGCCAAAATATGCTGCCACCATTTTTCCATGGAGAATTGAATGGCGATGAAGGAATATACCAGAGAACCCACGACATTGGCGACGAGAAATACCACCGCCAAAGCGGAATAGGCTGTGGCCATGGCCACTAGGGCTTCTACTAATCCCGCGATGATTCCCGCCGGCTGGCGATACATGAGAAAAATCAATCCGGTGAAAAAGGCAAAACAGCTGCCGTTAAAAAGCAGAAAATTTGGATCCAAAACCCCGTCAATACGGCCTGTGACCTGCATCATAATGAGAAATACGATGCCCATAATCACGGCCCCAATCAGCGATTTTGTGTTGGTGCGGAAAAAACGTTCCCGAAATGTCCCTTCGTTGAGTTTTGTTGTCATTGTTGTACCCTCCCAAAACATTTTTTTGCTTAATAAAACAAAAAAAATCCCAACATCTGTAATATGCGGGGATTTTACCGTCATCCAACAAAATCGCATTCGGTGGCAGGCTTCCTGGCTCGTCGATTTAACCGATGCTGTACGCCTTCCCAATTGCTCAGTGGCATTTTGCACGCATCACATCGAAATTACAGTGGTGGGTCCGCCGATGATTGTCACATCGTTTCCTTTTCACCGCGGTGCTCCCGAATTTTATCGAAATGCTACCGTGGCACCAACCGGATGGGTTATGAACTTGGGAGCATCATAACACGGAAAATTTTTCTTGTCAACAGGAAATTTTAAAAAAATTTTTTTCATAATGAATAAACACTGCCTTGGACTGGTATTTTTACCTCAAAAATTTTTTGAGGGAGTATGTTCCGAGGATGGGGGGAAATTTTTTCCAAAAAGGGGATTGACAAAGCAATATGCCCCCGTTATAATAAAGCCAAGAATTTCATAACTGAGAGTACAGGTTTCGCTATAAACGAATCAAAAGGAAACCGGGTGTGAATCCCGGGCGGACCCGCCACTGTGTAGGGGAGCCGCGGTCAGGAGCATTGTTCACCCACTCGTTTTACGGGGAAGGGGATCGCGGTGACGAACCAAGCCAGGATATCTGCCTGTATTCATTTTGCCGTAATTTCGCGTATATTTTGCGGTGAGGGACCGGTGAAGGTAAAGCCGTAACCTTGTTTTGGTTATTGACTTTGCACGCGCCGTTCAAGGTCTGGTTTGATATACTCTGATATATCTGCAAGTCATAACCAATTTCGGTTATGACTTTTTTTATTTCAATCAAAGGAGGACATTATGAACATTACGGATCGAATCAAAGACTCAGAATTTCTTGCTCCCATGTTAGAACGGGAGAAAATTACCGAAGCAGAACTCCTTGAAGGCCTTATCGCCGGTTCCATTGTGATTCCTTGGAATCCCCGGCACAAAAGCTTGAAGCCCGTGGCCATCGGCAAAGGGCTTTCCACCAAGGTCAGCGCCAGCATCGGCATGTATTGCGCCAAAGACACTCCCCAAGGGGAAATGGAAAAGCTGGAGGCCGCCATGGCCGCCGGCACCGACTCCCTGATGGACCTTTCGGTTCGTGGGGATATGGATGGCTTCCGTAAGCAGGTGATTGAAGCTTCCCCGGTACCCGTGGGGACCCTGCCCCTTTATGAAGCGTTATCCTATGCCGAGGAAAAAAGAGGTTCCGCCTTGAAAATGGAAGCCGACGACCTCTTTGAAGTTATTGAGCGCCAGGCTCAGGATGGCGTGGATTTTATGGCCTTCCATCCTGCTATAACTCTGAAAATGATCGAGCACATCAAAGAAAGCGGCCGTGTAGATCCCATGGTTAGCTTTGGCGGCAGCCACCTTATGGGCTGGATGATTCACAATCAAAAGGAAAATCCCCTGTTAGAACAGTATGATCGTCTGTTGGAGCTCTGTAAGAAATACGATGTGACGTTGGCCCTGGCTGACGCCAACCGCCCCGGCTGCATTGCCGACTCCCTTGACGGCCCCATGGTAGAAGAGCTGGTACTCTTGGGAGATTTGGTAAAACGCGCCAAAGACGCCGGCGTGCAAATCATGGTCAAGGGCCCCGGTCATATGCCTATCAATCATGTAGAAGCCACCATGACCTTGGAAAAATCCCTCTGCAAGGGCGCTCCCTATTTCGTCTTCGGCCCCCTCCTCACCGACATTGCCGTGGGCTACGACCACATCAACGCCGCCATCGGCGGGGCCTTGAGCTCCTATTACGGCGCGGATTTTCTCTGCTACGTCACGGCGGCGGAGCATTTGGGACTGCCCAATAAAGACCAGGTTTTTGAAGGCGTCATTGCCGCCCGTATCGGCGCCCATTCCGGCGATATTGCCAAGGGCGTGGCCAAAGCTGCCCAGTGGGATTTAGATATGTCCATCGCCAGAAAAGATTTGGATTGGGAGAAACAAATGGAATTGGCCATCGACCCCCAGCGTGCCAAGGAAATTCGTGAAACGAGAAATCCCAGCGGCTCCAAAGGCTGCGCCATGTGTGGTAAATACTGCGCCATGAAAATTCTGTCCAAGTTCTTATCCCTGGACCGTGTTTATGAATGCTAAGGAGGGAAATCCATGACAACACAAGTTTTAAAAGCAAGACGGGGCATCATCACTGAAGAAATGGAAGTTGTTGCCCAGATGGAACATAAAACACCGGAGTTCGTGAGAGAGCGGGTGGCCAATGGCCGCATCGTCATTCCCCGCAATAACATAAAGCGCGATTTCCGCTACGGTGGCATCGGTGAAGGGATGACCGTAAAGGTCAATGCGCTCTTCGGCACATCTACTGACCGTGAGGATATGGAAATGGAGGCCAGGAAGCTCCAAATCGCCCAGGAAGAGGGCTGCGACAGCTTCATGGACCTGAGTACAGGGAAGGACATCGACGGTATGCGCGCTCAAAGCTTAAAGCTGGCCAAAGTGGCCATGGGCAGCACTGTGATTTACCAAGCCGGCGTTGACGCCATTGAAAAGTATGGCAGCGTGGTGGAAATGAAGGTAGACGATATCTTCGACACCATTGAGAAACAGGCGGCGGCAGGTCTTGACTTTATGGCGGTTCACTGCGCCTTAAACCGCGAGGTGCTCCGTATCATGCAAAGCACCGGCCGTGTCACCCAGGTCGTGAGCCGCGGCGGCTCCTTCCTCACCGGTTGGATGCTCCACAATGATAAGGAAAATCCCTTATTTGAGCACTTTGACCGTGTACTGGAAATTTTAAAGGCTCATGACGTGACCTTGAGTCTCGGCGACGCCATTCGGCCCGGCTGCGGCTACGACTCCTTGGACCCCGCCCAGGTACAGGGCATGGTCATCCAAGGGGAACTGACAAGAAAGGCCCAGGAAGCAGGGGTTCAGGTTATGGTAGAGGGCCCTGGCCATGTTCCGCTCCATCATGTGGACGCCACCATGCGCTTGCAGAAATCCCTCTGTAACAATGCTCCCTACTATATTTTGGGCACCTTGGCTACAGACGTCGCGCCAGGTTACGACCATATTACTGGCGCCATCGGCGGCGCTTTCGCTGGAGCCTGCGGCGCTGACTTCCTTTGCTATTTGACTCCTGCAGAGCATTTGGGCTTGCCCTTGGAAGAGGATGTTCGTATCGGCGTTCGTACCACCAAGATTGCCGCTCAAATTGCCGACGTGGCCCGCGGCTGCAAGCCTGCTTGGGATAGGGAAATGAAAATGGCCAGAGCCCGTGTGGCGCGGGATATTGAAGCCCAGAAGGAAGCCGCCCTTTATCCCGACGTCTTTGACGGCTATGATTTGGACGGCTCGGAGTCCCATGAGGATTGCCCCGGCTGCGGCATTGACTGCGCTGCTGACGTCGCTGCCAAATATTTCGGACTGTGAGGTGGCTGCCATGATGAAACTGGATGAGATTTTATACCAAATCGACCCTCCCAGTGAAGAATGGCGCAACAAAGGTAAGGAGCGTCTTGAAGCTTTGGCCATTCCCGCCGGCAGTCTCGGCGCTGTGACCTCCTTGGCGGAGCAGCTGGTGGCCATTACCGAAACCATGACGCCGGAATTCCCCAATAAAGAAGTCTTTGTTATGGCAGGGGACCACGGCGTGGTGGAAGAGGGCGTCAGCCTTTTTCCCAAGGCCGTTACCGTGGAAATGGTGGGAAATTTCTTAAAAGGCGGCGCTGGCATCAACGCCTTTGCTAAAAACGCCGGGGCCAAGGTCAATGTGGTGGATTTGGGCGTTGACGCCAAACTGGAGCTGCTGTATGGCAAGGGGAAAATTATCAACCGTAAGGTTGGCTTCGGTACTAAAAATATCACCAAAACCGCAGCCATGTCCCGTGACGATGCCGTAAAAGCCCTGGAAGCCGGTATTAATCTTGTCATTGACGCCAAAAGCCGCGGCGTGGATCTGATCGCCACCGGCGATATGGGTATCGGTAATACGACGCCTAGTACTGCGGTATTTGCCGCTCTAAGCGGCTTAAAGGCTAAGGAATTGACGGGCCGCGGCACGGGCTTGGAGGCAGAGGCCGTAGAGCATAAAATCGCTGTGATCGACAAAGCCTTGATGCTCCACCGTTCGGGAAAAAACGATCCCATTGCCATTTTGGCAAAATTAGGCGGCTATGAAATCGGCGGTATTGCCGGGTTGATTTTGGGCGCTGCCTACTGCCGAATGCCGGTGCTCCTGGACGGCTATATTTCCACAGCCGGCGCGCTGCTGGCAGTATCTATGGCCCCAGACTGTAAAGATTACATCATTGCCGCCCATGTCTCCCATGAACAGGCTCATAAAAAAATGCTGGAATACTTGGGCCTTCGACCGCTGCTCCAGCTGGATTTGCGCTTGGGGGAAGGCACGGGGGCAGCTCTGGCCATGCCCTTGGTGGATGCTGCTTCTACCATGCTTCGAGATATGCTCACCTTTGAGGAAGCCGGCGTCAATTCCTCGGAGCAAAAAGAATCAGCCGAGGCTTGAGGTGATGGATATGACGACAAAAGCCGAAGGATTTCAATATTTAGAGGATATTGCCACTGCCGCCTGGTATGGGGAGGCTCTCTTTCTGGCGGTGGAAAAAGAATTATTCGCCTTTGGCGACGAGGAACACACCGTAGAGGAATATAGCCGTTACCTGGGATTTGAGCCAGAGGCGGCCCACCGTTATCTCTTATCGCTGGAAGCCATGGGACTGTTAAAGTCTCATGGCCGTTCCTTCGTGAACGCGCCCTTGGCCCGGGAATACCTGGTGCCTCAAAGCCGTCATTATCAAGGGCATTCCATCCTCTGGCGGAGAAAGCTTTGTCGTGGCTGGCAAAATCTTGAGAATACGTTAACCGCCGGTGGCCGCACGGATTTTCCCGTGGACGATGATGAGTCTGCCATCAAAGAGCGATTCCGGCATTATTCCTTTGCCATGGACGACATTGCCCGCTGTAAGGGGACGGAAATCGCCGATTTTTGTCCCGTGGAAATAACAAACGCCCGCATTCTCGACGTGGGCAGCGGTCTTGGGGCGGTAAGCCGTAGCTTTTTAGAACGATGGCCCGATGCCACCGCCACCTTCGCCGATATGGGAGAAGTCATGGACCTTTGTCAAGAGGTTCTGCCTGAAACGATTCTCCGCCGTGTTCGCCGCTGCGCCTTTAATGTGTTGGAGCCATGGAAGACATTGGCGGGAGAGACCTTTGATTTGATTATTATGTCAAACATTGTTCACGCTTTCGATAAAGATGATAACCTGGCGTTGATGGGACGGGTAGCGGAGCATCTTTCCGATGACGGCCTTGTGTTGATTCACGATTTCTTTCGGGGGCATTGGAATGCCAAGGCCGCCATGCTGGATTTGAATATGCTGCTGAATACCTATAACGGCCGTGTTTTTGCCTTAGAGGACATTCACGACATCGTGCGGGCTCACGGTCTGTATCATACAGGGCTTTTGCCCTTACCTTCGGACACCGCGCTGATCGCGGCGGCAAAAAAACGGGAAACGCTGATTCCCTGGGAAGAAAAAGGGAGGGAAACACCATGAAATTGCTGCTGATACAATCGCCCTCGGTGGAGGATCATACTAAGGAGAGGGTCTATCCCATTGGTATTGTGATCCTCGCCACCATTGCCAAGAACATGGGGCACGATATCTCTATCGTGGATTTGAATCTGGAGGACGATGGCTTTGGGACGCTGAAGGATTCCTTGACTGAGAATTCCTTCGATTTGGTGGGGATTTCTCTTAGAAACATCGACCCTCTGGGCAATAAAAATGTCTCTCTGGTGCCGCCGTTTCTCACGGTGATGTCCATGGTGCGGGCCTTGTCGCCCCAAGCGAAAGTCATTGTGGGCGGCACGGGCTTTTCTCTTTTCGCCAAGGAGCTGATGGAGCTAGCCAAGCCAGACTTCGGCTTGGTGGGCGAGGGGGAAATCTCCTTTCCGAAATTTCTCGATGCTTTCCCCAACGTGCTCCCGAATCTCCCGGGATTTTGTTGGTTTGACGAAAACGGCGTGCTCCGTGTCAACGAGCCGGATCCTGTTTTCGACTTAAAGGATTACATCTCTCCCGATTACCGCCTTCTGCCACCGGACCGCTACGCCAAAATCAACCAATATGTGCCCTCCGTGGGAGTGGAGACCCGCCGTGGTTGCCCTTTAACGTGCGCTTATTGCTCTTACCCCATTTTGCAGGGGAGAAAGATTCGCTGCCGCCCCGTCAAAGACATTGTAGATGAAATCGAAACCCTCTACAACGAATACGGCATTCGAATGTTCCACTTGAATGACCCTGTGGTAAATATGCCTCGGGAGCATCTTGACGAAATTTGTCAAGAGGTGCTCCGCCGTAATTTGAAAATTCAGTGGACGGGATTCTTTCGGGAAAATCTCCTCGATGAGGAATGTGTAAAGCTCTATGTAGAAAGCGGCTGCAACTGTTTTTCCTTGTCTCCTGATGGGCTGTCGGAAAAGGCCCGCCAGGTACTCCGCAAGAATTTGACCGAGGATGAGCTGTTCCGTACCGCCCATTTGCTGGCGGATTCCGGGGTATGCTCCTTGTATCACTTCATGGTTAATGTGCCGGGGGATGATGAGGAAACCATTGCGGAAAGCCGCCGCGTCATTGACGAAATTTACCGCATTCATGAGAAAAGCCGCAGCTTGGGCTATGTAGTTTTGAATCATATCCGCCTGCTGCCGGGAACCGAAAGCACCCAAGCCGCTGTGGAACAGGGCTTTATTGACGAGCGGCGGAGCCTTCTCTATCCTCTCTATTATAATCCCGCCCCCTATCAGGATCTGCGTTATGAACTGGAGATTCAGAATCAGAAAAACAATACCTTTATGTGGTATGGCTTGAAGGAGGGAAAACAATGAGAATTTTTTTCATGGAGCATCCCCGCAGCCTGGGTGACGCTTACTGTAACGATATCGCTAATACGCCGTTGTCCTCCTGTTTGATGATTCCTTCTCTGCGGGGGCTTTTGGAACGGGAGCATGAGGTAGCCTTTGCCGACGGCTTCCTGGGGAAAGAAACTTATGAGAAAATCAAGGAGAAAATACTGGCGTTTCGTCCTCAGCTGATTGGCGTCCACATGGTTTACCAATGGGACGACCATCAAGCGCTGCGCCGATTTCTTGAGGAGCTTTCCCAGGAATGCGACGCCCTCATTGTGGCCTGTGGGTTTTATCCCTCCTTTGCCTATGACGACCTTCTCGCGTCTATTCAAGGCCTTGACGGCGTGGTGGTTGGGGAGCCTGAATCGGCATTCCTTGGCCTGGCCCAGGGGCTTCCTCCCACGGAGGTTCCGTCTCTGGCCTATCGCTGCGCCGACGGCCAAGTGGTAAAAAATCCCGCCAAAGTGGTGAAGGATTTGGATACTCTGCCCTTCCCTCATTACAGCGAATCGTTGCTGGGTATTGGCGAAGTGAATATCGAGGGCAGCCGCGGCTGCTACAACCATTGTACTTTCTGCTATATCAATGATTACTACGGCGAAGGCTGCCGTTGGCGCGGCCACAGCGTCGATTACATTTGCCGTGAAATAGAGGAAATCATTGAAAAAACGGGGAACCGGCGTTTTTATTTTGTGGATCCCAATTTTTTCGGCCCAGGCGTGAAAGGTCAGTGCCGCGCTTTGGAAATGGCGGCGAAGCTGAAGCCTCTCCATATCAAATTCGGTATTGAGGCTCGCGTCAATGATATTCACGAAAATACTATCTCTGCTTTGCGGGAGGCTGGGCTTGAGGAACTTCTCATTGGCCTGGAAAGCGGCAGCCAGCGCTGTCTGGATCGTCTGAAGAAAAATACCACCGTGGAGCAGAACGAGCGAGCATTAAAGATCCTGCGCCAGGCGGGATTAACGCCCAATATCGGTTTTATCATGTTTCAGCCTGATTCCACGCCCGAGGATATCCGCGTCAATTTTGAGTTTTTGAAGCGGAACGAGCTGTTGGAGGATGTGAAAATCTCCGCCAACCTGCTTTACCATAACCAAATTTTGCTCCAGGGCTCCCAGTGTTATCGGGAATTGAAGGATTTGCCCACGCCAAAGCCCTATCATGTGACCTTGCCTTATGAGAACGAGCAAGTGGGGCAGCTGGCCGCCTTTATGCGAGAGCTGACCAACGGTCTTTTCCGCCATATGACGCCGCTTTGGTCCACCTCGTATCAAGAGGGCGAGGCGACTTTTGCGGTGTACCGCAGGCTCAACGCGTTACTGGTCAACACCTTTGAGGAGGTTTTAACCCATTTGGAACAGCAAGGCTGCTATGCTCAGAGCGACCTTCTTTCGCTGGCAGAGGAAAAAGAAACGGCGGTGACCGCTCTGTGCGAAGAGGTATATGCCACATTGCCGGAGCATTGGCAGGATGACCAAAAAGCATATCCTACCTGCTGAACTCCGATAGAATCCCGATAGAACAATAAAGCCACGGAATATTCCGTGGCTTTTCTGTATGGAAAAATAGTCAGTTCATAATCCGAAGACATCCCAATGGGCGTACAGTACGCCGATAACCGAGAGTATCAGCCCCGCCACCGTTAGAATCGTCACTAAGGTATTGGTGCGGTTCTGATACATCAAATCCAGCTCCGATTCCAGCATTTCCAGCAGGTATTTCACCTTTTCGATCACGGGAGTAATGCGCTGGCTGTCCAATACGATGCGTTCCAGCTCTCCCAACTCCGTCATGGCGATGTGCTCCACCCGGTTCAAGGTGGAAATCAGCTCCCTGCGGTAGTCCTTCGTTTTGCGGATATCCTTGCTGAAATCGTTGGTGCGGCTTCGTTGGTAAGCCTCGTGGTGGTTCATGGTGCGGTCAGTGATGGTCTTTGTTACCATGGCCATTTCCAGGGCAAAAAGAATGCCGTGATTGACGCCGGCTATGGCGGAATCCATGGCGAAATAGGGATTCAAACCGCCGTAAAAGGTGGTGCCGAAATCCTTCTGATGGGCCAGATATTCTTGGAAATAAGGCCCTCGGTTCAGGTTCAGCAGCAAAAAGCTGTTGCCGAATACGATGAACCGCACGAAATCCCGGCTGGACCACTGGCTTTGGATGCGTTCTTTGGCCAATTTTTTGGGGACATACCCCCAGCCCTCATCACCGCTCATGATACCGTAAAGCCGTCGGCTGTGATGCTCAATGATTTCTTGGGGGTTGTCCCAGTCGCCCCATTGGTTGATCTCCATCAAATAAGACTGCTCCAAATCCTCACCGCTGAGGGACAGCCGCTCCAAAAGGGCGGCGTAAAGCTCTTGCAGGGAAATGTCCCCGCCGTGGCCGTCGTGGAACTTCATCCCGTTGCCGAACATATGGCGCATAAAAATCAGCGTTTCAGTATCAGCGTTCTCAAACCGCAGATTAAAGGAAATTTGAGCAATATTGGCGTCGTGATAATAGGTCAAAAGAATCGCCGAATCTGTAATATGAATGTCGTTCCTGGTAAGGGACACATCCTTCAGCAAAATGCGGTAGCAGGGGAAGGGCAGTCCGTCGCCATGGAGAAACCCCTGGGCCAGAGCAATGTCGGCAAAGGCCGTTTCTTCTCGAGCTTCGGGGGCGTCCTCAAAGCAATAGCTTTTGAAATTACGCGACACAGTGGTTTTTAAGCGGTTGACAGCATCCTCCCTTTTTATGTTTTTGGGGATCCCCGCAGTGAAAAAGTAGTTGTATGCCACATTGCCGCTGATGCGGTCGGAAAAAGTATTATTGGTTGTATCCATGGTAGTCAGTCCTTTATGATAAGATAGAGAATATCTCTAGCGCCCTGGACATCGCCCTGTTCGTTGCGGTCGGCATCATTTTCCGGGGAATGGATCCCTGCGTCGGTAAAATGGTAGCAGGCTTTTTTTTCGATATGAAAGCCGTAGTCATTGCAGAGGGTTTCGATGGTTTTCGGGGCAAAGTACCGTACCGGCAGCACACCGTTTTCTTGGCAGCGGTCAAATTCTTCTTGAGTGATAGAAACGGTCTGGCGTTTTCCATCGACGGAGAATTCTCTGGTAAAATAATCCTTTTCCTGGCCAGTGAAGGTGGTGGTGAGAATCAGTAATCCTCCCTTCGCCATTACTTCCTCAAGACGCTGAAACATGTGTGAGGTTAAGTCCGTGGGAATGTGCTGGATCACATGACTCATGACTACGGCGTCAAAGGGGCCGCAGACGTCGTCTACCGTACCCTGGCAGACTCTAACATTAGGAATTCTTATTGCCTGGGTCATAGCCGCTTGGCAGCGTTCTTCGTCCGGCTCCACTCCCAGAAGATTTTTGGTGTAGGGAGCAAAAATAGGCAATAAACGCCCCATGCCACAGCCCAAATCCAGCATATTTTCAGCCTTTACGGTTTTCAGCCTGGCCTTAGCGTAGGACAGCACCTGCACCTCAGAAGCGTTCCAGTAATGGTCATTGGATTCGTGAGCGATCATCTCTACTGTAAGGGCGTCGTCATGGTCGGGGTATATGTATTGATTCATAGATCTTCCTTTCCTTGCTGCCAAGAAGGGCTGATACCGTTGTTGGCGGCTCCAGGTAAGACTTTCACGTACTGCTTTGTACAGTTCAATCCTTCCCCGAAGCGTCCGCCTAATCTTGGCATTCCATGATTGAAAAGCATTCTTTTTCTACCATATTATATAGCAATATTCGCTGAATTTTCGAAAATTCCCTGCTGTTTCCCGAATCTTTTTCTCTTTCATTGAAAAATCTCCTGCCCTCTGCTACAATAAAGATATCAAATAAGAGGTGCGGCGTCATGCAGGAAAAACTGACCATTTCCGACCAAATTGACCTGATGAAGGCCGAAGGCATCGGTTTCACCATCATGGATGAGGCCGAGGCGGAAACATACATTACGGAAAACACTGTATATTTTAAAATCAAAACCTTTGCCAAAAACTATACCAAATATCGAACCGGCCCAAAAACCGGCCAGTACGTGAATTTGGAATTTGCTTATTTAAAGGAATTGGCCATCCTGGACGGTCTCTTCCGCAAGCTGGCCCTGGATATGTGCCTTAATATCGAGCATTCTATGAAGGTCCAGATCAATCGGGATTTCTCCGCCAATGAGACGGACGACGGCTACGCCATTGTGGAATCTTTTTTAAAAAAACACAATTATATTTTTCGCAAGCTGTCAAAAATGGCGGAGAAAAACAGTCCCTATTCCTCCTTTTTATACCGCCGATTTTTGGAAGAACCGGCTCTTTGGAATCTTACGGAGATTCTGTCTTTTGGGGAATTTGTGACGTTTTTTATTTATTATTATAGGCAGAACCCACCGGAGTCCCCTGTGGCCCCGCTGCTCCAACCGGTAAAATATTTGCGAAACGCCGCGGCCCACAACAACGCCATGCTCAATAACATGATGCCCCGCCAGGGATTTTTGCCCAACCGAGTGTTATCAGAGCGACTGGCAGCCATGAAGGTAGTGGGGAAAGGCTCCAGAAAAAAGAAGCTTCACATCCCTGTCATCCATGATCTCACCGCCGCCATGATAGTCTTTGACCAGGTGGTACGGAGCGAAGGCGTGCGGGAAAGCACCTTTCGGGAATGGTGGGAATTTCTAGACCGCTGCCGCATCCACAGCGAGTATTTTTGCGCCAATGAACTTCTTCTATCAAACTATGATTTTCTTTGCAAAATCGTTGACAGTTTTGATGGGGACGGATATAATATAAATAAGAAATGAAATATTTTCGTATCGTCCGTTGAGGGGCTTTGCGAAGAGATTAAGGAACAAAAGAATGAGGCGCTTGGGCGTCTCCGCCACGGCAGTGCCTGCATTGCCGTGGTTTTTCTGTTTTGTGAGAAACAATGAAGTGATTTTTGAAAATAATCATGCTGTGCATGATAACACCGCTGTTAGCAACTGCCTGTGGGGAGCTTGGCTATGTGGTTTCTCCTCAAACCCAGTTGGCTGCCATTGAGGGAGGAGAGATGGTCTTTGGCGGCGATATTTTCTCGGGACCTATTACCACGCCGCTGATGAAGCTACCGCTCAAAAGGTGCGCCAACCTAGCGGCGGCAGACAGATACCTGGCCAGATTATGAGCCTTATGAGCTTTATGAGGTGGCCTTTGCCCCCCATGGGGAGAGTCCTCTGTCTTTGGCATTGGTGCGGGACAGCGATTTTTCATGGGTGATCTGGGATTTTTCCGTTCAGACCGTGGAACAGCTGGCGGGGAATGAGACTTACCGCATTGAAGAGGGCGCCTATGAGGCCATTTATGATTTGTTGTATCCTGTTGTCGCCAAGGAATACTCCGCTGTTACTTTAACTGATCCTGGGGAATTTTTGGAAACCTTAATTCAGGATGATGATTTCTATTTCCTGGCCTATGATGAAAGGGGCGAATTCTTGCGGGGAGAGAGTTAGAGCCCTGAGGAACGGAAGGAAGCTTTAAGGGTGGGCGATACTTCCCAATGGCAGCCCATTGACGCCGATACCTACAACGATAAGGAGGTTTGCTGGTCCAGCCATATGGCCTCGGCGGAGTTTGGCAGGGACTGCTTTTTGTCTGTTAACCGCAAGCCCGGAGCCTTCGATTTGGGATTTCAGACCAATATGGCTTATGTCACCGACGGCGGCGCCAGGGAACGGGATGCGGTCACTGTGGATGACCGGGGCCGGATCTTTCGCTACTATGGCGGAAAAATTTATATGAAGAGCAGAGCAATGGAACGGGGAAGAATGATGAAGATGATAAAAAAAGGTTTCGTTTGGGTCTTGGCGCTGCTGCTGGTTGCTATGTCGGGCTGCGGCGCTAATCAAGAGAAACATGAAGAAGTGAAAACTGAATCCACTGCTGTGGCCTGGGGTTTGGAGCAGGAGGACTTTTTCTTTCAGGGAATGCGTTTAGGAACCACTACAGCCCAGGAAGCGGAAGCTCTTTTGGGGGACGCCGTCACCGCGACCTATGAGGAGATGGACGAGGCCGCCGGCGGCGCTATGCCCAGCCAGCAATACATTGTGGAGGCCGGCGACAGCTGCTATTATTTCGGTACCTTTGACAACACCTTGGAACGGGAGCAATGGTATCTTTTTATGGTAGAGTCTACTGCCATGGATGCTGTGGGTCCGCGGGGGATTTCTGTGGGGGATTCCTTGGAAGCCGTCAAAGCCAAATTTCCCCAGGAGGGACGCGATGGCGAAACCTTGTATCGTGTGACCGTTCCTGTCCAGCAGGATGATACCTACGATATCACGGAGCTTTACGAGGCTACCGAGGTCAAGGATGAATTTTTTCATTATATCTCCTTTGGCTGCGGCTATGAAAATTCTGAATGGTTCGCTCAATATACCGTAACGCTGGAGGATAACAAAGTCACGGGATTTCACCTCTACGCCCTGTAAGGAGAAAAGGATGGGGGCTTGTGAAAAAATTGATCGCATGGATGATTCTTATCTGCTCGGACTTTGGCTGCGGCTTTGGGGGCCCTAGCTGTCTTCTCTTTTAGCGCCGCTGACGATGCGGTCATTGCCGTGATTTTCTCTGCGGAATCTTGGGAGACATATTGCCAATTTGGTAATTATGGTCCGCTCTTTTGATAAAAAGATTGTTTTCGTTTTCTTTGTCCGCAAAGTATTGCGGATGAAAAATAAAATCAAAGGAAATACTTGACAGCCCCTTGGCGCTGTGTTATTCTATTGTAGGTACTCTGTCCTCATTATGTTTTATAGGAGGTGCGTTATGCGTATTGGTATTATCTTGGCTTGTACGGAATGTAAAAATCGAAATTACACCACCGACAAAAATAAAAAGAACAATCCCGATCGTCTTGAAATGAAGAAATATTGTCCTCATTGCAAGACCCATACCCTTCATAAAGAAACCAAATAATCCACCCTTGGATTGAGTTAGGAAGTGACTTCTATGGCAGCACCGAAACAAACCACTGCTGTGGCAAAGAAAAACAAACCCAAATTCACGGTGAGAGTCAAAACCTTTTTCCGCAGCGTTTGGGCAGAATTGAAGAAAGTGCGTTGGCCCTCCAAGAAACAAATGATAACCTATACAGGTATCGTGTTGGGTACCATTTTTGTGGTGGGACTGGCGTTATGGATCGTGGATTCCATCCTGACTTTAGGGTTGGAAGGTCTTATGAGCTTATTCAAATAAGCCCATAAACGGGAAGGTTTAATCACATGGAAAAACAATGGTACGTCATTCATACTTATGCCGGATATGAAAACAAGGTTAAGGCAAACCTGGAGCGGAGAGCGGAATCCATGAACATGGAGGACCACATCTTCCGCATTGTCGTGCCTATGGAAGACGAAATCCAGGTAAAAGACGGTAAGAAAAAGGTCGTAAAACGTAAAGTTTTCCCAGGCTATGTTTTGGTGGAAATGATCCTTACGGATAATTCCTGGTATGTCGTGCGGAATACTCCCGGCGTTACCGGCTTTGTGGGGACAGGCAATAAGCCCGTGCCGCTGAAAGAACATGAAGCCCAGACCATCTTGGAACAAATGGGCGTCATTGAAGGCCGCATCAAGGTGGAATTCTCCGAGGGCGAAAGCGTCCGCGTGAAGGAAGGTCCTTTTGAAAATCTACCCGGTATCGTTGAGGAAATTTTCCCCGAAAAGGGCAAGATGCGGGTTTCTGTATCAATGTTCGGCAGGGAAACCCCTGTGGAACTGGAATTTTATCAAGTGGAAAAAATGTAAGCCATTGTTCGGCTGTTAATTTTGTTGGCGCATAGGGCCAACTGCTATGATCCTCGTTTCAGAGGATTTTGTTTCGCTCCACAAAGCAGCCTTTCGGTTGCTTTTGTTGGTGGGAGAGACATTGTCTCGTTATACCACATATAGTTAGAGGAGGTGTATTAGGATGGCCAAAAAGGTTATGGCGGTGATTAAACTTCAAATTCCCGCCGGTAAGGCCAATCCGGCTCCCCCTGTTGGTCCCGCTTTGGGTCAGCATGGGGTCAATATCATGGGCTTCTGCAAGGAGTTTAACGAAAAAACCCAGGACAAAAATGGGTTAATCATCCCTGCGGAAATTACTGTTTACGAAGACCGTTCCTTCACTTTTATCTTGAAAACGCCCCCCGCGGCAGTTCTCTTGAAAAAAGCTGCTGGGATTGAAACGGCTTCCGGCGAACCCAATCGCAAAAAAGTTGCTACCTTGGGTCGCGACCAGATCAGAGAGATCGCCCAGGAAAAAATGCCTGATTTGAATGCCGCCGATATCGATGCCGCCATGCGTATCATCGAAGGTACCGCTCGCAGCATGGGTATCAACGTCGCCGACTGATCTCGTCTTTTTTGAAAACAGTGGGAGGACGCAAGTCCAATATACCACATAGGAGGTAATGAAATGCCCAAGCATGGCAAAAAATACGAAGATGCCGCCAAAGAGGTCAGCAGAGAAACTCTCTATGAACCTCAGGAAGCGTTCGCATTGATTAAAAAGACCGCTACCGCCAAATTTGACGAAACCGTAGAATTGGCCGTACGTCTCAATCTTGACCCCCGCCAGGCTGACCAACAGGTCAGAGGCGCTGTGGTTCTTCCCAACGGCACCGGCCGCACCCGTTCCGTGTTGGTCTTTGCCAAAGGGGAAAAAGCCAAAGAAGCTGAAGCCGCCGGCGCAGATTTTGTAGGCGCCGAGGATATGGTGGAAAAAATTCAAAAAGAAAACTGGTTTGAATTCGACGTTGTGGTCGCAACTCCCGATATGATGGGCGTTGTGGGGAAACTCGGTCGTATCTTAGGCCCCAAAGGCTTGATGCCGAATCCCAAAACCGGTACCGTTACTATGGACGTTACCAAAGCCGTGGAAGAAGTCAAAGCCGGTAAAGTGGAATACCGTCTGGATAAAGCCGCCAATGTTCATGTTCCCATTGGCAAAGCATCCTTCGATGAAGAAAAATTGCTGGCCAACTACACCACTTTGATCGAAACCCTTATCAAAGCGAAACCCGCCGCAGCCAAAGGCCAATACATGAAAAATGTCGTGGTCGCCACTACCATGGGCCCCGGGATCCGCATCAATCCCCAGAAACCTTTGGGCAAATAAGGGTTTTTTCGTCGCCAAACCCTTGACATAGGGCCTGCCCTGTGTTAAAATCTACCACAAGTGCATAACCCGGCCGCAGACAGCAGGTGCGCAGTTGCCAGACACTGTGTATAATGGGAAACCGCCTGCCGAGGTTTGGAGACGATATACCGATGTATGTTCATCCCCTGCTTCGCTGCGGGGGATTTACTTTTTTATCAAATCTTAAGGAGGTGAAATCATCATCATGGATAAGAAACCTCAAAGAATCGCCAAGGAAAACGCTGTTGCAGCTTTGAGAACCCAAATGCAAAACAACAGCACCGTTCTTTTGCTGGACTATAAAGGTATCACCGTTAATGAAGACACCGCGTTTAGACGCTCCCTGAGAGAAGCCGGCGCTGAATATCTTGTAACCAAAAATACCTTTATCAAACGTGCCGCCAATGACGAAGGCATCACTGTGCTGGATGAATATTTGGAAGGTACCACTTCCATCGCTTTCTGCGATGATCCCGTGGCTTTGGCCAAAGCTGTCAGCGACTTCGCCAAAGACCATAAAGCCATCAAAATCAAAGCCGGCGTTTTGGAAGGCAAGCTCCTTCCCGCTGAACAGGTTGCCAGTCTTGCCAAACTTCCCTCCAGAGAAGTTCTTTTGGCTCAGGTTGTCGGTGGCATGCAGGCTCCCCTTACCGGTTTCGCCGGTGCTTTGCAGGGCTTGCTGCGTAATTTGGTCAGTGTACTCGACCAGGTTCGTGAACAAAAAGAATCTGCGTAAGACTGCAAAGGTCTCTCGGATTCCGCGAAAGCACGGTATTTTGAAAGCTTTCGCTGCTTAATTGAAATTTTTATAAGATATTAATGGAGGAATTACCATGTCTAAAGTAAACGAAATTTTGGATGCAGTCAAAGAATTAACTGTTTTGGAACTTTCTGAATTGGTCAAAGCTTTTGAAGAAGAATTTGGCGTAAGCGCTGCCGCTCCCGTAGCTGTTGCCGCTGTTGCCGCTCCTGCTGATGGTGGCGCTGCCGCCGCCGATGCACAGACTGAATTTGATGTTGTTCTCGAAGCTGCTGGCGACGGCAAAATCAACGTCATCAAAATCGTCCGCGAAATCACCGGTCTTGGCTTGAAAGAAGCCAAAGCTTTGGTTGACGGCGCTCCCAAACCCGTAAAAGAAAAAGTTGCCAAAGACGAAGCCGATGCTTTGAAAGCCAAATTGGAAGAAGCCGGTGCTACTGTTTCCGTAAAATAAGTTGGTTCTCGTCCTTGCGCGAATCCTGTTTTGCGAATCACAGCAAAGTCAAAGTCCTGTGCATTAATACTGCACAGGGCTTTTTCGTGTTTTGGGGGCTTTGGGGCTACATATCTTTGTGTCGCTGTTTATTAGCGCTTTGTATTTTCCAATTGCCTATACAGAAAAGGGCGCAAGCAAAAACAATTTTGTTTGATGAATTACCTAGACTATGCTTTTGTATGTTTGTCCAGGGCGATTTTGGTTGCTCCGACGACTTCTTCCAAAATCCCTATTTGGCTTGGCGTGCTTTCGTTGAGCACATTTACAATTCCATCCATAGCAATGGCTCTTGTAGGGCTGTTGTCATAAAGCAGTTCGTCGGTCTGGACCTGCAGCGCCTTGGCAATGTTGACAAATACTGCCAAACTGAGTTTTGTATTGCCTGTTTCAATATGGCTCATGTGGGTCACGGAGATGCAAGCCGCTCCTGGGAGAGCTTTTGTGCTTGTCTGTATTTGCGAATTCGTTGTCCAATTTTGTAATAATCCATAGTTTCGCCTATATGATTTATTTATACTTGAATTATATAGATATATTGTTTATAGTATAATAAACTATATAGGTTAATTTATGCTTATATAGTTCACATTTGAATCATGGGAGGAAATGATGATGGACAAAGAAAAGTGCAAAGAGTATTTGCGTATCGTTTTTGCCATGGTCGCTTCCCTCTATGAATATTTTGATACCGGCCGCTGCGTAGCGTTGGAGGGGGCAAATGGCGCATATAATATTTTGGAAACAGAAATTCGTTTGGATAGAATCATTTCAAAACTTGATGTTGTTATAAGGCGTCTGGATCGAATTATAGATAACCAATATGCTCTCTATGAAAAGATTTCAGAATCAAATCGGCTTCTTTCCGACATTGAAGAGAATATTCGACAAACCGCATATCTCATGAAGACTCAAAATTTTCAAACTGCGGATTTACAGCTGCAAATCCGTAAACTGCAACAGCAATCGAAAATTGGAAATTATCGTGCGGAACAAACGAGAAGAGAAGTCGAGTATATGAACTGTATGGATTCCTTCCGGTAAGGTGAAATATTAAAAAGATGCTCTTTGGGCCATAATAGCCCTGAGATCATCTTTTTTGTCATTTAAGTTGGCATTGTGATGGAATTAAGGAAATATGATTACCATCATAAAAGAAGTAATTACGATAGAAAGCGGTTCAGTTTCATAGCGTTATTTTGATTTTTCGGATAAAATCGAGAGAATTTCTTCTGTATCGTCTTTATTTATGAAATTTTTTTATTGACAATTAAAATTTACAGTGGTATTATTATATAATGCCTATTCTATAAAATAGGATGATTATCGCATCGAAACAGATGTTGATGCGCTGTCATAATTATGATTTCATTGGGCGGCTGTCCCATCCTTTTCGGCGGATGTTATGCGCCAAAAAGGACAACTCTTCGGGCTTGCGGTAAGACGAAGAGTGGATAGGCCGAGGGGCTTGCGGTAAGGCCTCGGTGAGTCTCCCTTTCGAAAATATGTCAAGCTTAAGGAGTGGTTTATTCGATGACTAACGATGGGCTTGGAGTAAGGGAACGCAGAGATTATTCCAGAATCCGTGAAGTTCAGGCGATGCCTGACTTGATTGAGATTCAAAAAAGATCCTATCAGTGGTTCTTAGATGAAGGTCTTAAAGCGATTTTCGATGACATTTCTCCCATTCAGGATTTTACCGGAAATATGTCTTTGGAATTCATCGACTACACCCTGGGAGAACCAAAGTACGATGTAGAAGAATGCAAAGAGCGTGACACCACTTACGCTGCGCCGCTGAAAGTCAAAGTGCGCCTCATCAACAAGGAAACCGGTGAGGTGAAGGAACAGGAAGTGTTCCTCGGTGATTTCCATCTCATGACGGAGCAGGGGACTTTCATTGTCAACGGTGCGGAGCGTGTCATTGTCAGCCAGCTGGTTCGCTCTCCCGGTGTTTATTTCAGCCATACCAAAGACTCCAACAATGGCGCTGATATTTATGGTTCCACCATTATCCCCAACCGCGGCGCGTGGTTGGAATTTGAAACCGACGCTGCCGGTACGGTTTACGTCCGTATCGACCGCACCAGAAAACTCCCCGCAACGGTACTTCTCCGTGCGTTGGGATATCCCACCGATGAAGAGATTATCGCTTTGACCGGCGAGAACAAACATATTCTTGCCACGTTGGAAAAGGACAATACCTCCAACGAAGAAGAAAGCTTGCTGGAAATTTATAAAAAACTTCGTCCCGGTGAGCCTCCCACAGTGGATTCCGCCCGGAATCTTTTGCATGCGCTGTTTTTCGATCCCAAACGATATGATTTGGGAAATGTGGGGCGCTACAAACTGGATAAAAAGCTGAAACACGGCATTTTTAAACGAATTAACGACGAGGGGAAGGTTTGGAGCGACGATGCCCAGGATTATGTGACCTATGACGGTGATATTAAAACCGTGCGCAATGATTATATTAAGCATCTTACTAAACCCGATATTTTTGAAACTTTGAAATTATTCCTGATTTTGATGGACGGCGGCATTGAGGCCGACGATATTGACCATCTGGGAAACCGTCGTATCCGCTGCGTTGGTGAATTGCTCCAGAACCAGTTCCGCATTGGTCTTTCCCGTATGGAACGTGTGGTCAAGGAACGCATGACGATTCAGGATACGGAAAATGTTACACCCCAGGTGCTGATTAACATTCGTCCTGTGGTGGCAGCGTTGAAGGAATTCTTTGGTTCTTCCCAGCTGTCTCAGTTTATGGACCAAAACAATCCCTTGGCGGAATTGACCCACAAGCGCCGCCTTTCGGCCTTGGGTCCCGGCGGGCTCTCTCGTGAACGGGCAGGGTTTGAAGTCCGTGACGTACATCATTCCCACTACGGCAGAATGTGCCCCATTGAAACGCCTGAAGGCCCCAACATTGGTTTGATTGGTTCCTTGAGTACCTTTGCCCGCATCAATGAATACGGCTTTATTGAAACGCCCTATCGCCGTGTGGACAAAGAAACCGGCGTGGTCACTGAGATTATGGACTATCTCACCGCCGATGAAGAAGATAAATACGTCGTGGCCCAGGCCAATGAACCCTTGGATGAAGAAGGTCATTTCATCAATCAAAGGGTCAATGTCCGCTTTGGTCGCGATATTACCACGATGCCTCCGGCCAGAGTGGATTATATGGACGTCAGCCCGAAACAAGTCGTTTCTGTGGCCGCAGCTCTCATTCCCTTCCTGGAGCACGATGACGCTAACCGTGCCTTGATGGGCGCTAATATGCAGCGTCAGGCAGTGCCGCTTCTTAATACTGACGCGCCCTTTGTGGGAACCGGGATGGAACGGAAAACCGCCGTGGATTCCCGTGTCGTGGAAGTGGCCAAAGGTGATGGCCTCATTGAGCGTGTAGATGGTAATACTATCATTGTCCGCCATGACGACGGAGAAATGGAAAAGCACCATCTGGCCAAATACAAACGCTCTAACCAAGGAACTTGCGTCAATCAGCGTCCCATTGTTCATAAAGGGGACAGAGTTTCCCAAGGCCAGGTGTTGGCCGACGGCCCCGCCACAGATCAAGGGGAATTGGCCCTGGGCCGTAATGTGGTGGTAGCCTTTATGACTTGGGAAGGCTATAACTATGAAGACGCCATTCTTTTGAATGAAAAACTCGTCAGAGATGATTATTTCACCTCTGTTCATATTGAAGAATACGAATGCGATGCCCGGGACACCAAATTGGGGCCCGAAGAAATCACCCGAGATATCCCCAATGTCAGCGATGATATTTTGAAGGACCTCGACGCCAGCGGTATCATTCGCATCGGTACTGAAGTGCGCTCCGGCGATATTCTCGTGGGGAAAGTAACTCCCAAAGGGGAAACGGAACTCACTGCCGAAGAACGTTTGCTCCGCGCTATTTTTGGGGAAAAAGCCAGAGAAGTCCGGGATACCTCCCTCCGTGTGCCTCATGGTGAAAACGGTAAGGTCGTGGATATTCGGGTATTCTCCCGCGCCAACGGCGACGAATTGCCCCCCGGCGTCAATAAACTGGTTCGTGTTTATGTGGCGCAAAAACGTAAAATTTCTGTTGGTGACAAAATGGCCGGCCGCCATGGGAACAAGGGGGTCGTTTCCCGGATTTTGCCGGAAGAAAATATGCCCTTCCTGCCTGACGGCACTCCTGTAGACGTGGTATTGAATCCTCTGGGGGTTCCTTCCCGTATGAACATCGGTCAGGTTCTCGAATGCCATTTGGGCTGGGCTGCCAAAAACCTTGGCATTCATGTGGCTACGCCCGTTTTCGACGGCGCCACGGAAGAAGATATCGTCAATGCTCTGGAGGAAGCCGGCATGGATTATACCGGCAAGAGCATCCTTCGTGACGGCCGCACCGGCTTACCCTTTGATAACCCCGTAACCGTTGGGGTTATGTATATGCTGAAACTTCACCATTTAGTGGATGATAAAATTCACGCCCGTTCTACCGGCCCCTATTCTCTCGTTACGCAGCAGCCTTTGGGTGGGAAAGCCCAGTTCGGCGGCCAGCGCTTTGGGGAAATGGAAGTTTGGGCCCTGGAGGCTTACGGCGCAGCCTATACCCTTCAGGAAATTCTCACCGTCAAGTCCGACGATGTGGTGGGGCGCGTCAAAACTTATGAAAGTATCGTCAAAGGGGATAACGTCCCCGAACCAGGCGTGCCCGAATCCTTCAAGGTTCTTATCAAAGAACTCCAGAGCTTGTGCTTAGATGTGAAGGTACTCTCTTCCAATGACGAAGAAATTGAAATCCGCGAACTCGACGACGATCTCGATTTGCCGCCCCATGATCACGAGCACGATGACTTTGGTGACGAATTAGGCGCCGGCGGCGCTCCCAAGCTCCATCCCGATTCCGCAATTGTCGTGGACGAAAGCGGCGAAGGCGTTGGCGATTACGAAGAGACTGTGGACGAGGACATGATTGACGATTCCATTCCTCTGGATGAAATGGATGTCAGCGACGACAGCCTAGACCTCTTAGAGGGCATGGGCCTTGATGACGATAGTCTTGATCTCGACGATTTGGATCTCGACATGGTTGACTCCATGGACGATGACCTTTGATGCCGAAACCATTTGGCCAAAGAAGGGAGAGATGATCCTTGATTGATGTAAGTAATTTTGACCGCATGAAAATCGGTCTTGCTTCCAAAGAAAAGATTTTAGAATGGTCCCATGGCGAAGTAAAAAAGCCCGAGACCATCAACTACAGAACCTTAAAGCCCGAACGTGACGGCCTGTTTTGCGAACGGATCTTCGGACCTACCAAAGACTGGGAATGTCACTGCGGGAAATATAAAAGAGTACGCTATAAAGGTATTGTGTGCGATCGCTGCGGCGTTGAAGTCACTCGCGCCAAAGTGCGCCGTGAACGCATGGGACATATTGAATTGGCTGCCCCTGTGTCTCATATTTGGTATTTCAAAGGAATTCCCAGCCGCATGGGATTGATTCTTGATATGAGCCCCAGAGCCTTGGAAAAAATTCTCTATTTTGTCTCCTATGTGGTTTTGGACGGTGGGGATACTCCGCTGATGACCAAATCCCTTTTAACGGAATCGGAATATCGGGAAGCCAGAGAAGAGTATGGCGACGGCTTCCGCGCCGGCATGGGCGCCGAAGCCGTCAAGGAAATGCTGGCTTCTCTGGATTTGGAAGCCCTGGCCAAGGAACTTCGTGATGAACTTCGTGAAGTCACGGGCCAGCGCCGCATCCGTGCTATCCGCCGTCTGGAAGTGGTGGAAGCTTTCCTTCATTCCGGCAACAAGCCCGAATGGATGATTCTCGACGTGGTACCTGTCATTCCTCCGGAAGTTCGTCCCATGGTTCAGTTGGACGGCGGTCGTTTCGCCACTTCGGACCTGAATGACCTTTATCGCCGCGTGATTAACCGTAACAACCGTTTAAAACGCCTTTTGGATTTGGGCGCTCCTGATATTATTGTCCGCAATGAAAAGCGTATGCTTCAAGAAGCGGTAGACGCCCTGATTGACAATGGCCGCCGCGGCCGCCCTGTGACAGGCCCCGGCAACCGTCCCCTGAAATCCTTGAGCGATATGCTCAAAGGGAAACAGGGCCGTTTCCGTCAGAATCTGCTGGGGAAACGTGTCGACTATTCCGGCCGTTCCGTTATCGTGGTTGGCCCTGAGCTGAAAATGCATCAGTGTGGCTTGCCTAAGGAAATGGCTTTGGAGCTCTTTAAGCCCTTTGTTATGAAACGCCTGGTGAAAGATGGCCTGGCTCACAATATCAAAAGCGCGAAACGCATGGTAGAACGTGTTCGCCCCGAAGTTTGGGATGTTTTGGAGGATGTCATTAAGGATCACCCTGTTCTCCTGAACCGCGCTCCTACGTTGCATCGTTTGGGGATCCAGGCCTTTGAGCCCATCTTGGTAGAGGGCCGCGCCATTCAGCTTCATCCCCTGGTATGTACAGCTTATAACGCTGACTTCGATGGCGACCAAATGGCCGTTCACCTGCCTTTGTCCGCCGAAGCTCAGGCCGAAGCCCGTCTTTTGATGTTGTCTACTTACAATATCTTAAACCCCAAAGACGGCCATCCCGTAGCAGTTCCCACCCAGGATATGGTTCTCGGTTCCTACTATCTCACCGCCATGAGCGAAGGAGCCAAAGGCGAAGGCAAATGCTTCTGTAGCTATGAAGAAGCTTATACAGCCTATGAAAACGGCGATGTGGATCTTCACGCTGAAATCGAAATCATCAAGCCCCAGGAATGGGATTATATGATGGTGAAGAAACAGCGCCAGGAATTTGAAAAACATGAGGATGGTCGCTATTGCCGTGTTCGCACCACTGTGGGGCGCTTGAAATTCAATTACAATATCCCCATTCCCAAAGAAATGGGATTCTATAATTGTGAGGTTGATAAAAAGACCTTGGGAAATATCGTTGATCGCTGCTATCGCATTATGGGGATTTCCAAAGCAGCCGAACTGCTCGACGGTATCAAGGCCATGGGCTATTCCACCTCTACCCAAGCAGGGATCACCATCGGTTTCCAGGATATTAAAATTCCTCCTCAGAAAAAGGAAATCATGTCCCAGGCCGATAAAGACGTCGCTTCCGTGGAAGAATTGTTCCGCCGCGGTCTTGTAACCGAAAATGAACGCTACAATAAGGTCATTGAAATTTGGAACAAGGCCACCGACGATGTGACCAGCCACCTTATGGGGAATCTCGATAAATTTAACCCCATCTACATGATGGCCAATTCCGGGGCTCGTGGTAATGTCCAGCAGATTCGTCAGCTGGCCGGAACTCGTGGTCTGATGGCTGACCCCTCGGGGAAAATCATCGACTTGCCCATTAAGGCCAACTTCCGTGAAGGTCTTAATGTTTTGGAATTCTTCATTTCTACCCACGGCGCCAGAAAAGGTTTGGCAGATACGGCTCTCCGTACTGCTGACTCCGGTTACCTTACCCGCCGTCTCGTCGATGTTGCCCAGGAAGTGATCGTCCGAGAAGATGACTGTGGCACTCCCACCGGCATCTGGGTGGAGGAAATCCCCAACATCGAACCTCTTTCCGAACGTGTAGAAGGTCGTGTCGCCGCCATTGACCTGGTCAATGAGCACACCGGTGAAGTCATCGTCCCCGCCGGGGAGGAAATCACAGAGGCCCACCTTCCCATCATCGAAGCATATATGGAAACCCTGCCCAAGGAAAAACGGAAGGTCTGCATCCGTTCGGTGCTGACCTGTAAGAGCCGCTACGGCGTTTGCAAAAAATGTTACGGCCGCAACTTAGCCACCGGTTCCATGGTAGATATCGGCGAAGCTGTCGGCACCATCGCCGCCCAGTCCATCGGGGAGCCTGGTACCCAGCTCACCATGCGTACTTTCCATACCGGCGGTGTTGCCGGGGATGACATTACTCAGGGTCTTCCCCGTGTCGAAGAACTTTTTGAAGCCAGAAAACCCAAATATCAAGGGATTCTTACCGAGGTGGATGGCGTTGTTCATATGGAAGAAGCCAAAGGACAACGCAAAATTGTCATTATGGACGAAGGGGAAGAAAAGGCCGCATACCTCACTCCCTTCAATTCCCGCATCCGCGTTCAAAACGGCGATGTGGTGGAAGCCGGCGACGCTCTCACCGAAGGTTCCATTAATCCCCATGATGTTCTGAAAGTTAAAGGCGTGAAAGGTGTTCATGACTACTTGTTGAAGGAAGTTCAGAGCGTTTATCGCCTTCAAGGGGTTGACATCAACGATAAACACATTGAAATCATGATTCGCCAGATGCTGAAAAAGGTGAAAATTGAAGAACCCGGCGATGGTGATATGCTGCCCGGCTCCATGGTTGACGCCAATGAGTTTGAAACCAAAAATGAAGCGCTCATCGCCGCGGGGAAAGAACCCGCCACTGCTTCCCCTGTTTTGCTGGGGATTACCAAAGCGGCGTTGGCCACGGATTCCTTCCTCTCCGCCGCGTCCTTCCAGGAAACTACCAGAGTTTTGACGGACGCCGCCATTAAAGGGAAGGTTGATCCCCTCATCGGCTTGAAGGAAAACGTCATTATCGGGAAGCTGATTCCTGCCGGTACCGGCATGAATTGCTATCGCAACGTCAGCCTTACGGGCTTGGAAGAGGAGGCCGCCGCAGCTCCCGCTGAGGTGGTAATGGTTTCGGAAGAGGAAGATTTAAATCTTCCGGAAAATACTCTTGACAATGAAATCTTCGAGTGATAAAATAATCAATGCGGCTTTTCAATGGTAGGATAAGTATGCCATTTTAGGAGGAGTCAAGTGGAACATTCCGAAATACAGGCGGCCGAAAAAGTGGTCGGCACCAAACAAACCATGCGAATGGTAGAAAAAGGCCTGTGTAAGAAGGTTCTCGTAGCAGAAGATGTTCGGTCGGATATCCTCGCTCCGCTGCTTGCGCTTTGCCGTGAGCGCGGAGTCGAGGTGCTGACCGTTGTATCTATGGCCCAGTTGGGCGAGCTGTGCGGCATTAAAGTCGGCGCAGCTTCGGCGGGAATCTTATAAATTTATGTCTAAATTTAATATTTATATACAATTTTTAAACAAGTGTGAGGAGGTGGAATTTTGCCTACTATCAGCCAATTAGTACGGAACAGCAGAGAGGTTATCGAAAAAAAATCCGCAGCGCCTGCCATGAAGGGTTGCCCTCAGAAACGTGGGGTCTGCACTAGAGTTTATACAACCACACCTAAAAAACCTAATTCTGCTCTGAGAAAAGTTGCCCGTGTTCGTTTGAGCAACTCTATGGAAGTAACTGCTTATATTCCCGGCATCGGTCATAATCTTCAGGAACACTCCGTTACTCTTATCCGTGGCGGCAGGGTGAAAGACCTTCCCGGTGTTCGTTACCATATCATCCGTGGTACCTTGGATACCGCAGGCGTCGCCAATCGCGGCCAAGCCCGTTCCAAATACGGCGCAAAACGGCCCAAAGCCAAAGCTTCCGCAAAATAAGCTTATATTAGATAAGAAGTAATTCGTGAAATTGATTCCAAAGGAGGAAACATAATGACCAGACGGGGTAATATTAAAAGAATCGACGTATTACCCGATCCTGTATATAACAGCGTTGTTTTGAGTAAATTCATCAACCAAATTATGCTGGACGGTAAAAAAGGCCAGGCCGAAAAAATTGTTTATGGTGCCTTTGATATCATCAAAGAAAAAACCGGCAAAGAACCTATTGAAGTCTTTGAAGAAGCCATGAATAACGTAATGCCTGTTTTAGAAGTAAAAGCCAGACGTGTCGGTGGTGCCAACTATCAGGTTCCCATCGAAGTTCGCGCTGACAGACGCCAAACTTTGGGCATCCGCTGGATTGTCATGTTTGCCAGAAAACGTGGCGGCAAATCCATGGAAGAAAAAGTTGCAGGCGAATTGATGGATGCCGCCAACAACATGGGCGCATCGGTTAAAAAACGCGAAGATACTCACAAGATGGCCGAAGCCAATAAAGCTTTTGCTCATTTCAGATGGTAAGAAAGCAATTGCATAAGGTGGAGGATTAGAATGAGACAGTATAGCCTCAAAAACACAAGAAATATCGGTATCATGGCCCATATTGATGCCGGTAAAACTACCACAACGGAACGTATGCTCTATTACACCGGCGTGGTGCATAAAATCGGTGAAACCCATGATGGCGCTGCTACCATGGACTATATGGTTCAGGAACAGGAACGCGGCATTACCATTACTTCTGCTGCTACTACCTGTTTTTGGAAAGATCATCGGATTAACATTATTGACACACCCGGGCATGTGGACTTTACCGTAGAGGTGGAACGCTCTCTGCGCGTCCTCGACGGAGCTGTAGCTGTATTCTGCTCCGTTGGTGGCGTGGAACCTCAGTCCGAAACGGTATGGCGTCAGGCCGACCGCTATGGCGTTCCCCGCATTGCCTATATTAACAAAATGGACCGTATGGGTGCTGATTTTTTCCGTGGCGTTAAAATGATTCGTGAGCGTCTCGGTGCGCATCCCGTGCCGATCCAAATCCCCATTGGTTCGGAAGAAAACTTCATCGGCATCATTGATTTGATTTCCATGGATGCTACTCTTTATGACGGCGATAATCAGTTGGAGCATCAGCCCATCCCCGAAGACATGGTGGACAAAGCCAATGAATACAGGGAAGTCATGCTGGAAGCTCTTGCTGATTTTGATGACGAACTGATGGAAATGGTTTTGGAAGGGGAAGAGATTTCTCAGGAAAAAATCATGGATGTTATCAGAACCGCTACGATCGGCGTAAAGATGACTCCCGTGCTCTGCGGTTCTTCCTTTAAAAACAAAGGCGTTCGCCTCTTGCTGGATGCCATTGTTCGCTACCTTCCTTCTCCTCTGGATGTTCCCGCCATTGGCGGTTATGATCCTGATAACGAAGAGGAATGCACTCGGGAAGCCGATGATAACGGCCCCTTTAGCGCCTTGGCTTTTAAGATCGTTAGCGATCCCTATGTAGGGAAACTCACTTTCTTCCGTGTGTACTCCGGTACCCTGAAAAGCGGTTCCTATGTGTACAACTCCACCAAAGGCAAAAAGGAAAGAATCGGTCGCTTGCTGCAAATGCATGCGGATAAACGGGAGGATCTTGAAGAATGTCATGCTGGGGATATCTTGGCTGCGGTTGGTTTGAAATTTACTACCACTGGTGAGACCCTCTGCGACTATGAACAGCCCGTTGTCTTGGAAAGTATGGATTTCCCGGAACCCGTTATTGACATTGCTATCGAGCCCAAAACCACTGCTGACCAGGAAAAAATGAGCCTGGCTCTGCAAAAACTGGCGGAAGAAGATCCCACCTTCCGTGTGCACACTGATGCGGACACCGGCCAGACCATCATTTCCGGCATGGGTGAGCTTCACCTGGAAATTATTGTTGACCGTCTCTTGAGAGAATTCAGAGTAGACGCCAACGTCGGGAAACCCCAGGTGGCTTATCGTGAAACTTTCCGCAGACCTGCAAAAGCCAACACCAAATTCGCTCGCCAGAGCGGCGGTCACGGTCAATATGGTCACTGCGTTGTTGAATTTGAGCCCCAAGAACCTGGCAAGGGCTTTGAATTTGAAAGCAAAATTGTCGGCGGTGTTGTTCCCAAGGAATTTATTCCGCCCATCGAAGCCGGGATCAAAGAAGCTATGGAAAACGGTACCCTGGCGGGTTTCCCTGTGGTAGACATCAAAGCCACCTTGGTGGATGGCTCTTATCATGAAGTGGACTCTTCGGAAATGGCCTTCAAAATCGCTGGTTCCATGGCATTTAAGGAAGCCGCGGCGAAGGCTCAAGCCGTTCTCCTGGAACCCATCTTTAAGTTGGAAGTTACTGTTCCGGAAGAATATATGGGTGACGTCATCGGTGACATCAACAGCCGCCGTGGTCGCCTCGAAGGTATGGAAGCCTTGAACGGTATGCAAATTATTCGTGGTTTCGTTCCCTTATCGGAAATGTTCGGTTACGCAACGGATCTTCGTTCCAAAACCCAGGGCCGCGGCACTTATGTGATGCAATTCGCTCATTATGAAGAAGTGCCTAAAAACATTTCGGAAACCATCATTGAAAAATTTAAAGGTTAATTTTTAAACTTTCAATATTATTTACTGAAATCCTTAAGGAGGAAAATTACAATGGCAAAACAGAAGTACGAAAGAACAAAGCCTCATGTAAACATCGGGACCATT
>CAZWWH010000002.1:0-207020 GCA_964637365.1 uncultured Peptococcaceae bacterium | reverse complement strand
TTTTACCGCAAAGTTAGAAAAAATCAATTCTATGTTCTAATGTCGGTTCGCATCCATGGCAAGGGTGCGGGCACTGGGGAAGAACTTCCCCCTGCCTGCGCCCTCTGCCATGGCTTCCCGCGGAACTCGTCCCCTTCGGGGACTCGCCCGCCGAACCGCCATTCCCCAAATAAGCGAGAAACTTAAAGAAACAAAGTTTGATGGTTAAAGATGTAATACGTTTCCCTAAGGAAGTGATTGTGCCAAAAATCATCGCAAATCAAGTCTCTAAGGAAACATGTCAAATAAAATGATTTCTTTTAAGAAACAAACTCAATTTTTAACTAGCAAGATTTCATCAACATCATCTAAAAAACTAAAAAAATTTAAAAAATACGTGATTACAAAGTATCCATGATTGATGTTGTTGGAAGAAAGCCAATCGTCCCCAAAACGATTGGCTTTTTTAATTGCAATTTTTGAGGCGGCAGAAAAGGGGATGAGGAATTAAAATAATTCTATTGAAAATAATATAGGATTGAATTATGAAAATTGTTTAAATGGCTATTCATTGGCGCTATCTTTTGGGGTTAAACAATGTATTTCAATGGAAGAATATGGAATAAAAGTTGTCATGAAGGAATTTTCTAGATTCTGACGAAACATTAAATAAAATTATTATTGAAGGTGAATCAATGGCTTTTCAAGACAAGACCAGAGAAAAATCCTATGAAGAATTACTTTGGGAAAATGAGTTATTCCGTTATGTTTTTGATCTTATTCATGAGGGCGTATATATTACGGATGAAAACGGTACCATCATTGAATATAATCGGTCAGTACAAGAAACAGAAGGATATTCTCCCGAAAAAATACTGGGTAAATCGGAAAAAGAGGTATATGGCGGAATTCCTAATTATAGCTTTATATCGAAATACTCTGATCCAGTGAGAAAAAATAAAAAATCGTACAAAGACGTGTATTATGAATACAGTTTGGGATACGGTAAAAAAACAGCGATTTTGATGAGTTTATATCCATTTATTGTTGATGGCAAAGTCAAGGCGGTCTGCACTCTCGGCCGAAACATTAATCAAATCAAAGATTTTCTTGTGGATACGCTGAGTATGAGGAATTATCAAAAGTCACATGAAAATTCCAATGATACAGGAGCACGATATTTTTTTTATGATATTATTGGAGAAAGCGCTGTTATGAAGCGTACCATTGCCAGAGCCAAAATGGTAGCGAAACGGGATTCTCCTGTATTAATCTATGGTGAAACGGGTACAGGGAAGGAATTGATGGCCCAAAGTATCCATAATGGCAGCTTATTTTTGGACGGTCCTTTTGTTTCCGTTAACTGCGCCGCTATTCCGGAAACTCTGCTGGAAAGTATTTTATTTGGGGTGGCCAAAGGCTCCTTTACCGGGGCAGTAGAGGGGCCGGGGTTGTTTGAGCAGGCTGAAGGCGGTACTTTGTTTCTGGATGAAATTAATTCAATGCCTCTAAGCTTACAGCCAAAAATTCTTCGGGCAATTCAAGAAAAGTCTGTTCGCCGTATTGGCGGCAGTAAGGAGATTCCCGTAAACTGCCGGATTATCAGCGCAGTCAATAAAAACCCCAAAGAGGTATTGGCAAGCGGTTTAATTCGCGATGACTTATTTTTTCGTTTGGCCACTATTGAATTGAAAATTCCTCCGTTGCGGGATCGTAAGGAGGATATCGAGTATCTGGTTCATTACTTTATTCATAAATATAATGTACGCTTTAGTTTATTTATTGAAGGAGTATCTCCTGCGGTTTCCAATCTTTTAATGGATTACGACTGGCCGGGTAATATCAGAGAGTTGGAAAATTTTGTGGAAAGCTCTATGAATATCGTAACAACTGAAGATCGGCTATTGCGTTCTAATCATTTTTCCGACTATTTTCAAGAGAAATTTGCGGAAATGAACGATGATAATGGACGCGACTCTTCAGATGAAGATGAAAAATACGACATGAAAACGCGTTTGTTGGACTATGAAAGGAAGTTATTGAAAGAATCTCTGATACGCAATGAATATAAAATTGTAGAGGTGGCCAAAGAATTTGGTCAAACGCGTCAGAGCATTTATCAACGATTGAAAAAAGTTGGAATCGAAATCGGCAATAAAAAATTTTTTGAATAAACGACATACGAAATGGTGTATCGAAAGATGCATCATTCTTTTTTTATCGACAGAATGTAAAAAATAATTTACAATGATAATTATTTTTTACATGTAAACAATGGAGTTTTGGTGTGTGACGGATAATTTTGTAAAATAAAATTTACAAAACAAATTATTATACATTATGAAAACTGGTTTAACAGGTGATTTTATATTTGGCACGGATATTGCACTACATAAATACAAAATCATGAAGGAGGTATTTCAATGAGAAGAAATCCTATCAGCAATCATATGGCCAATGTGGGTTGCGGTTTGAGACTTCTTGGCATGACCAATTTGGAGCAAATTCATAAGGCAACCTTAGAAGTTCTTGAAGATGTTGGTATTCGTATTGACTGCGAAGAAGCTCTTGATGTTTTTCGTAAAGCCGGGGCAAGAGTAGACGATGATGCAAAAATCGTCCATATTCCCCCTTATATTGTGGAGGGGGCTGTTCGCACGGCTCCGTCCCAATTCACCGTAGGGGGCAGAGATCCTAAAAATGATGTAGTGGTGGGAACTGACCGTATTAGCTTTATTCCATTTGGAGAAGGCGTAACTGTTCAGGATCCTTATACTGGCGAAATTCGAGAATCGACGAAAAAAGATGCTGCTCAATTAGCCATTCTAACCGATGCTCTGGACTCTTTTTCTTACAGTTTTGATACGGTCATTGCCCGTGACGTCCCTGCGGAAAGCTTACCGCTTCATACTCTTGATGCACAGGCAAACAACACGACCAAATGTCTTTGGTCTTCTCCAGAAGGGAAGCGTAGCGCCGAATATTTGATAGAAATGGGACGCGTCATCGCCGGCGGTGCGGAGAAGCTGGCAGAAAAACCTGTTCTTATGGGTGGCGGCTGCCCCATTAGCCCCCTGACGCTTTGTAAAGAATACGCGGAAGCAGTGATGGTATACGCTAAAGCCAAGGTTCCCTTTTTGGAATTGTCCATGGCGCTCTCCGGCGGTACCGCCCCTACCACTTTGGCTGGTACATTGGTGACCCATAATGCCGAAGTTTTGGCTTCCGTTGTTCTGTCTCAGTTGACCCAGCCTGGCTCTCCTGTGATTTATGGCAGTTCCACCACAAATCTCGATTTGAGAAAGGGTACTGCCACCGTAGGCAGCCCTGAATTGGCGTTGATTAACGCATCCGTTGCTCAGCTGGCTCAATTTTACGGATTGCCCAGTTTTGTGGCTGGTGGGTAGACAGACTCCAAGGTTTCCGATCTCCAAGCTGGTTACGAAAAGACCCAGAGCTTCCTTTTGACGATGTTGGCAGGGGCCAATATCATCTATGGCGCTGGGATGTTGGAACTGGGCATGACTTTCAGCTACAGTCAGTATGTGGCTGATAATGAAATAATTCGTATGCTTTCCCGTATTCTCCGTGGCGTTCCCACCGACGACGAACATTTAGCGGTAGATATCATCAAAGAAGTTGGTGTTGGCGGTGAGTTCTTGTCTCATAGTCATACTTTCCAAAACCTCAAACACAATATTTTCCCTGATATGATCGATAGAGATGACCGAGCCACCTGGAATCTTATGGGTTCCGAAACCTTTGGCAGCCGTGCCGATAAACGCGCCATTGAAATTTTGGAAAACCATAAAGTTCCTGCTTTGGAATGCGCCGATAAACTGACAGACCTTATTTATGATGCGGAAAAAGAATTTGGCGTTAGAAAATAGGATTTTCTAAATATTGCACGAATGTGAAGAGACTCCTAACGGAATGGCCCCTTCTCTTAAGAGGTGAACTATGAATACAAAAAGCGCAAAAAAAGTTGGTTTTTCCTGTGGTATGATTTCCGGAATTTCCTATGGCACTTATGGTATTTTTTCCTCCCTGTTGTTGGCGGCAGGAGTAACGAAAAACGCTGTAGTGGCACTGCCGGCATTGGCTTTGACGTTGTTTTTCGGTATCAAGGTTTTGTTTAAGCCTCATGTTCTTAAGGAAATTCCCTGGAAGATTTACTTATTATTGATTCTTCAGGGCGGCGTCGTTGCTACGGCCATGAATTTTGCTTATACTATGGCCTATTCCCACGGTATGCCCGTAGGCGTTGTTTCGATTGTCGCGTTTTGCAACGTCATCGTTGTAATGATTTTATCCTTCTTTATTTTAAACTATAAATTTACATTATCTAAAATCATTGCGATTGCCCTGGCGGTATTTGGGGTTTCATTGGTAATCGGCCTCATTGCCGGTGGCGGTAACGCCGGCACCTATACGGCTTTGGGCTTGATGTGGACACTATTAATTCCAATTTTTTACGGACTTAATGTGGTGCTTAATACTTATGCTCTATTAAAAGGTGCTGATTCCGATGCCGTACTTTTGATTGCTCAGGGCAGCTCCTTCCTGGTGGTACTTCTGTTTATAATTCATCCGATTGCACTTTGCCAAGAGCTTTTTGGAAATATGGGCGGCGATGTTCTGACATGGGTTGCCTTCCTGGGATTCTGTTTGATTCCCCACGCGCTCACTTATGCGACGATGCAGGAATCATTAAAACGTATTGACCCCACAATTTATCAAATTTTGATGTCTTTGGATCCTGTTACTGCTCTGATTTTGGGCATTATCATTATGGGACAGGCCGTTACTGGCTTGCAGATTCTTGGCATTGCTATCGTCCTAGCTGCCGTAATTTTTATCACTATCATGGACAGTCGCGAAGTCAAGAAAAGCGAAGTTGAGGCCGCATAAAGCCATAATCAATAAAAAATAAAACAAAGGAGATAAATAACTATGAACTACAATTCTTCCACAAACTGGGCATTACTCGGTGAAAACATGATTTCCGACGATGAATTGCTCGCAATCCATAACGCTTCTGTAGAAATTTTGGAAAAGGTCGGCATTTATTACGAAGAACAAGACGCCCGTGATTTTTACAAACAAGCCGGAGCGGATGTAAATGATGATACTAAAATCGTTAAAATTCCCAAATGGCTCATTGAAGAAGCGATTCAGTCGGCTCCCGGCCGCTACACCTTCTGCGGTAGAGATCCGGAATTCGACTATAAAATGGAATATGGTCGTGTCGGCCATGCACCTGTTGGGGTAGCCCCCGCCATTCGCGATTTGGAAACTGGAGAAAATAGACCTTCGGTGAAAAAAGACTTAGAGGATTATGCTCGCCTGGTAGACCAACTCGATTATATCCCCATGGTTTGGGACTGCATTCAGCCCACCGATGTCCCCGAAGCCACAGCAGGGCTTCATGCCTTTGAATGTCATGTTAAAAACAGTAGAAAAAATATCATGACTACTAATTTTGACAGGGTTACTGCCAAAGCCTGCATTGAAATGGCCGCTACCGTTGTTGGCGGTAAAGAGAAACTGAAAGAACGTCCCTTAATCATTGCCGGTTCTTGTCCTAAGAGTCCTCTGACCTCCAGCAAAGCCGTTACCTCCTCGGTCATTGAATACGCTCTGGCTGGTTTGCCTTGTCTCGGTATGCCCATGGTTCTTGCCGGCGCCACTGGTCCTGTAACCCTGGCAGGCACCTTAGTACAACACAATGCGGAAGTTCTTGGGAATCTTGTGCTGTCTCAGATTGTTCGCAAAGGGACGCCGTTCCTCTACGGATCCTGCACCAGCATCATGGATTTGAGAAAGGCCCAGTGTGCCACAGGCTGTGTGGAACATGCTATGTTTGGGGCGGGAATTGCCCGCTTGGCTCATTTCTATAATGTGCCTTGTGTTGCCCCTGGCTCCTGGACTGACAGTAAATGTCCCGATATGCAGGCCGGTATGGAAAAAGCTTTTAGCGCTTTGATTCCCGCGCTTGCCGGTGCCAATCTGGTATTTGGCGCAGGCGGTCTGGCTGGCGGCATGTTTGTAGATCTGCGATCTTTTGTGGTGGAAAATGATCTCTTCCAGATGATTCAGTTCTTGTTGAAAGGTTTTAATATTTCTGATGAAACTATGGCTGTGGATTTGATTAAGGAAGTTGGGCCCAAAGGTGAATTCTTGACGCTTCCCCACACGGCTCAGAATATGAAAGCCAACCAGAATTGGCCCAAAATTTTCAATCGTGATGTGGAATCGGTTTGGGTCATGGAAGGCAGCAAATCCGTAGAAGAAACCGCTTGCGAACGTGTCAAGGAATTATTGGCCAATGAGAATCCAGCTCCTCTCTCTGAGCGTGTACAGGAAGAGTTGGCTTATATTATCAAACAGGCTGAAGAAGAACTGGGTGTCGCTCAATAAAAAACAATAGAAAAGGTCGGATGTCGTATGAATCAAAGAAAAGCAGGAATGACTTTTGCCATTGTGTCGGCCATCTCTTGGGGTACTTACGGAACATTTTATTCACTGCTTTTGAAAAACGGTATTCATGATTTGACTCTGGTTGCATTGGCGCCTCTCGCATTGGTTGTGTATTTCGGACTCCGGGTTTGTTCAAAGCCCGGAGTACTGAAACAAATATCACTGAAGTATTATGTCGGTATGGCGGCTCAAGGGCTCATCATTGTCAATGGCATGAATTACTGTTATTCTCAGGCCTATGCCAACGGAATGGCAGTGGGGATCGTGTCAGTCGTTGCTTTTATGAATGTCCTTGTGATTATGGTGGAATCATATTTTTTAATGAAATATAAATTCACCTTAGCCAAAGTCATTTCGATGGCGATGGCTCTCCTTGGAATCTCTTTTGTGCTTGAAATATTTTCTGGAGACCATGGAACTTTTACCGCTTCCGGCTTGCTTTGGACATTCCTTATTCCACTGTTTTACGGTACAAATGTGACATTGAATTCTTATTTTATCGTGAAAGAGTGTGATTCCGACGCGATTTTGTTTATTGCCCAGCTTGCCGCTCTTCTTTTTATGGTTTTGTTTCAAGTACATCCAGGGGCAATGTTTTCAGATATTGAAACGGCGATTTCCCAGCATACGTCTGTTATCTGGATGCTCCTTGGCTTCTGTGGGATATCCATGATTTTCTGTTACGCTATGATGCAGGAATGCTTGAAGCGCGTTGAACCTTCCATTATGGGAATTTGCTATTCTTTGGATCCTGTAACCTCCTTACTGTTGGGGATTCTAGTTTTTGCTCAACCAATTCATGGAATGCAATTGGTGGGAATTCTCATTATTATTATTGCGGTTAGTTATATTAATTTTGCGGAAGGAAAAGAGGCCAAAACAGATACCATTACATGATTGTATTGATAGCTGCTCAGCATTTTCTTTCGAGTGGCAATGGGTGTAAAATCAAATATCATAATTATTGTGGACATTGACTAAGGCCAGCATCTTAATGACGCTGGCTTTCCCTTTTATTCAGATTCCTCAATGACTTGTCAAGCATTTGGGAAAGCACTTTAAGAATGATTGCGGCTTAGCGCTTATAAAACCGTAAATACATAAAATGATATTATGAGAGTTTGGAGCTTGTAAACCAAAAGTGAGGCACAGGGTGCTCTTGCGAAAAGCCCTAAAGTATGATAATATAACGGATAGATAGAAAGCATTTCATTCTTGATATTGTGGTGGTGTTTCGATGATGTTGTCACAATAAAGAGCATCTTTTGTGTTAGCATTATAATGGTTTTTATTATATTTGGAAAATTCATAGGGATAATGAATCAGAAAGATTTTGTAAGAACCTCATTACCTTAGATTTTAAATATAAAAATAACTCTTCTGTTGAAGAAGAAGAGTTATTCGATAAAAAATATTGGCGCGCCTAGTAGGATTTGAACCTACGGCCTCCGGATTCGGAATCCGTCACTCTATCCCCTGAGCTATAGGCGCAAATTTACTTAATTATTATAGAGCAAAACTTCATTGAAGTCAAATATTTTTTCTAAAAAAGAGAGGAAACTATGACAAACAAAATTTATGATGTGAAAAGTGCAACAAGTTATTTGAACATTGATGTTACCGTACAGTACGCGGTTGAGGCTTTTGCCGCCGCCAATTTGGAAGAAATGATTTCCTGTTGTGGCTTCACTCCGGAAGACGGTGGCTTTAGCGTGCATTTTATTGATCATGATGTAATGGTAAAGTATCCTACCGGTGAAGTAACCTTCAGAGAAACTGGAGAGCCTGTTTCCGCTGTGGAAAAAGTCTTAATCCTTCACCATGCCGTATATTCTGAAGGCGGTATCTTGGTCAAGGATCGCATTACTTATAAAGAACTCCCTAGCGGCGAAATTTATATCGACCCATTTTCCAACCGATGCATCAAGGCTCTTACCGGGATTTTTGCCCCCAATCTTGATCTTTTGCGCAAAGCGGTGGAAAGTACCATCCATAAGGAAGAAAAATACGGCGATTACAGCTGTACCATCCAGGTGCTTCCTAAAGTACCCATTACCCTGATTGTTTACGAAGCTGACGATGAGTTCCCGGCTAGTGGTAACGTGCTTTTTAATGGCGCTGCCGCGCGGTTCCTCCATACGGAAGACTATACCCAGATTACTGCATTTCTCATCAGTACTTTGAAAAAAATCGCATTTGCGTGAGGTGAAATAAAGATGAAATCTGTGATTAAAGATATTGCTTTGGCTCCCGAGGGCCATTTAAAACTTGATTGGGCAGAGAGTCATATGCCCGTTTTGAATCTGTTTTCGGAACGTCACAAAGACGACCAGCCTTTTAAAGGTATGAATATTAATATCTGCCTTCATATCGAGGCTAAAACTGGCTGCTTGGCACTGGCTTTAAAAAATATGGGTGCCAATGTGGCCTTGGCCGCTTGTAACCCTTTGTCTACTCAGGATGACGTGGCCGCCGCTTTGGTGGAGCGGGGAATTAACGTTTTCGGGATTCATGGCGCTGACGAAGCCCTTTACGACGAATGTATTACCCGTTCTTTGGAAAACAAACCTCAGTTGATTATTGATGATGGCGGCGACCTTGTGCATATTCTCCACCACACCAGAAGAGAACTGATTCCCGATATCATCGGCGGCTGTGAGGAAACTACCACGGGCCTGAATCGTTTGCGCGCCATGGCGGATAAAAAAGAACTGGAATTTCCCATGATTGCTGTCAATGACGCCGACTGCAAGCATCTTTTCGACAACCGTTACGGTACCGGTCAATCAGCCTGGGCCGCGATTATGTCCACCACCAATTTGGTCGTGGCGGGGCAAACCGTAGTCGTTGCCGGTTATGGTTGGTGCGGCCGTGGTTTGGCCATGCGTGCCAAGGCATTGGGCGCCCGTGTCATTGTTACGGAAATCGATGTTGTCAAAGGATTGGAAGCATTGATGGATGGCTATGATGTGATGCCCATGGAAGAAGCGGCGGCTTTGGGGGACTTCTTTATTACCGTTACCGGGAACCGCGACGTTCTTTCCAAAAAAGATTTCTCTGTCATGAAGGATGGCGCTGTTTTGTCCAATGCCGGCCATTTTGATATTGAAATTAATAAGGTTGAATTGAAGGAAATGGCGGAATCTATTAAAACCGTTCGTGAAAATATTGAGGAATACAAACTCAAAGACGGCAGATGTATTTACCTTTTAGGCGAGGGACGCTTGGTGAATTTAGCTTGTGGGCTGGGACATCCTGTGGAAATTATGGATATGTCCTTTGCGGTTCAGACTGCTTCGTTACTATATCTAAAGGAAGAAGGACGTACACTGCCCCATGTTGTCAATGCCGTTCCTGCATCGGTGGATAAAGATGTCGCATCCTACAAATTGGCCAGCCTGGGCAAAAAAATTGATGTTCTTACCCCTGTGCAGGAGGCTTATTGGTACAATAAATAAGGTCTTTTTACAAGGATAAAGATGATGATAAAGAGGGGTGTCATATGCGTACGATATCTGCGGAAGAAATCAAAAACGCCGTAGCGAAATTATCCATGGATGCCTGTTATTTTTTGGGTGATGATGTTTATTGCGCATTGAAAAACAGCATGGAAACGGAGAAATCCGCCACTGGCCGGGACATTCTCGGTCAACTGGTTAAGAATGCCGAAATTGCCCGCGATGAGGAGGTCGCAATTTGCCAGGACTGCGGATTAGCAGTAATATTTGCCGAAGTAGGACAAGACGTTCATATTGATGGAAATTTTGAGCAAGCTGTGAATGATGGAGTGATTCAGGGATATCAGGATGGATATTTAAGAAAGTCTACCTGTACACCTCTGGCCCGCCAGAACTACGGCAACAATGCACCGGCGATCCTTCATACTCGATTGGTGGAAGGTGATAGGATAAAACTGACCTTAGCCCCCAAAGGTGGTGGCAGCGAAAATATGAGCGCCATGAAAATGTTCGCGCCTGCTGCGGGTCGTAACGGAATTGTGGAATTTGTGGTGGAAACCGTACGTAGTGCAGGCCCAAATCCTTGTCCCCCCATTGTGGTTGGCGTGGGGATTGGCGGCAATTTTGAAAAAGCGCCCCTCCTAGCGAAAGAGGCTTTGTTGCGGGAGATTGGCAGCGTGAATTCTGACGAAACCATGGCGGAATTGGAGCGCGAGTTGCTGGAACGCATCAACGCTTTGGGAATTGGTCCTGCCGGTATGGGAGGAACTACAACTGCTCTAGCGGTTCATGTAGAATCCGCTCCCTGTCACATTGCGTCATTGCCTGTGGCTGTGAATTTAAATTGTCACGCTGCACGCCATAAAACTGTGGTATTGTGAGGTCATGTCTTATGGAAAAAAGAATTTTGACTCCGCCCTTATGTGACGAAGACTTGAAACATTTGAGAATCGGTGATATCGTTTATATTACCGGCACTATTTATACTGCCAGAGATGCTGCCCATAAGCGTCTGGTAGATTTGATCGAAGCCGGGGAAGAACTGCCCATTGATTTGAAAGGTCAAATCATTTACTATGCCGGGCCCGCTCCCAGTAAGCCGGGAAAGCCCATCGGTTCCGTTGGCCCTACTACAAGCTATCGCATGGATGCTTATGCCCCCACTTTAATGAGAGAAAAGGGCTTAAAAGGAATGATTGGCAAGGGCAAACGCAATGAAGAAGTGAAAAAAGCCATAAAGGAAACTTGCGCTGTTTATTTCGGTGCCACCGGAGGTGCTGCAGCATTGCTGAGTCAGTGTGTGAAATCTGCGGAAGTGATTTTTTATCCCGAGTTGGGGCCAGAGGCTGTGCGCCGTTTGGAAGTTGAGGAATTTCCTGTAACAGTGATCAATGATACCAAGGGGAGAGACCTCTATGAATCGGCGGTAAAACTTTTTAATACGGAAAACTTTTAAAAAATCAGAATACGTCCTCCCATTTCGGGAGGACGATTTTGCGCAAAAAGTCTTAGAGGCTTTTTAATCGTTCTTTAATTTTTTTTCAATTCTCTTCAAATGTAACAGAACTATAATAAAGTCATCAAGTTACATTGGAGGTAGCAAATATGACAACCTTGGAACAAGTTGAAAAATTAAGAGAAAAGACTGATTTGAGCTATGAAGAAGCCAAAGCGGTATTGGATTCTGTAGATGGCGACCTGCTGGAAGCCTTGGTAAAGTTGGAGAATGAGGGACGGATCGCGGCTCCATCCAACGGCACCTACCGTTCTGATCAAGGCAAACAGCAAAATGCGGGAGAAAAAAAAGAATATTATACTCCCCCTGACGATGATGGCGTTAGCTTTGGCCAAGTTTTGGGGAAAATTGGCGCTTTCTGTGGGAAGCTATTCCAAAAGGGGAATTCCAACTATTTGGATGTCCGCCGCTATGATAAGACTTTGGTATCTGTTCCCCTGACAGTAGTGGTAATTTTAGTGGTATTTGCTTTCTGGATCACCATTCCTTTGATGATTGTGGGATTATTCATGCACTGCCGCTACGTTTTTGTTGGAAAGGACATTGAAAAAACCCCGGCCAACAATGCTATGGACGCCATAGCCAATACTGCTGAAACTATCAAATCCGAAGTTACCAATTCTACCCAGAATCAAAATAACAATCACACCCAAGAGTAATTCAGGAATTCATTAAGAAGAGAAGCATTATGTCAAAAATACTCATTGTGGAAGACGAAGAAAAAATCGCCCGTTTTGTGGAACTGGAACTACGTTATGAAGGTTACGAAACGGAAAAATGTTATGAAGGTCGTGAAGGTCTTGAGCTAATTAAAAACGGCAGTTATGATTTAATCCTTCTGGATATTATGCTGCCGGGACTTAACGGTATGGAAATTCTTCGACGTATGCGTCAGTTTAGCGATACACCTGTGATTATGCTCACTGCCCGAGATGCTGTTTTTGACAAGGTGGCAGGCTTAGACGGCGGAGCCGATGATTATATCACTAAGCCCTTTGCAATTGAGGAGCTGCTGGCCCGCATCCGTGTGGTGCTTCGTAAGCATGAGAATCATGTGGAAGCGGCATTTAAGCCACGAAACACTTATATTTTGGGAAATTTATCCATGGATGTGGATCGCCGTATCGTAAAGGTTGGGGATGCCACGGTGGACTTGACAAAGCGTGAATTTGATCTTCTGCACTATATGCTGGAGAATGTTAACATTGTGCTTTCTCGGGAAACATTGCTGGAAAATGTTTGGGGCTTCGATTATTACGGTGAAACCAATGCCGTTGATGTCTATGTGCGTTATCTTAGGAGTAAGCTGGAGGAGCCCTTTGGCATCAAAGTCATCCACACGGTTCGTGGCGTTGGATATGTAATTAAAGATGAGTGAACAAAAACGAACAAACAGAAAAAGCGATAGGTCAAACCGACAGGATTTTTCCCTGGCGTTAAAGCTGAACAGTCGCCTCACATGGCGCCTGTTCAGTCTGCTTATTTTTCTTGATATTCTATTGATACTACTGCTGTCTTTCTTTTTCATCTATCGGGCGGAACACGAAATCGCTCAATGTTATGAAACATATGATACGCAGTTTATACTGCCGGGGAAGAGTTTGGAACTTCCCGGCAATTATACCTTGTCTGAAGGAATGACGATATCTGGGGGCTTCCACATTAGTGAGCGGTGGTATGAGGTATTTGGTGCTCCGAATCCTTCAGCAGCCCGTACCGTTGTGTTGCCATCCGATAAATATCATGATTCGATATATTCCCGTCTTTGTGACGCGGATTATGTTTTTTATGGCGAAGGAATCACTATCAGTTATCATATCGGTGCCGATTTCCGATTTCTTTCTCTTGTGTTAGCTGTTTTATTGGTGGTGGAGGGGATTCTTTTATTGAGCAGTTTTTCTGCCCAGAATAAGTTGATTCGCCGCTCTTTAAAACCGATTTATGAGATGGAGCAGGCTACCCGTTCTTTGAAGGAAACGGCATCTTTAGCGGAACTCAGTGATTTGACGGGACGCATTAATAAAATTGAAGCGAAAAATCTCAGTACCCGTTTGTCAGTGGATTCCGCTCAGGATGAATTGAAGGGATTGTCCGATGCCATCAACGATTTGTTAGAGCGCATTGAAGAATCTTATCGCTCTCAGGCGCGTTTTGTTTCTGATGCATCTCACGAGTTGAGAACGCCGATTTCCGTGATTCAAGGATATGCTAATCTCCTTGACCGCTGGGGCAAGCACGACGAAAAAACCTTACAGGAATCCATTGACGCCATCAAGAATGAAGCTGCGGGAATGAAGGACCTAGTGGAACAGCTTCTGTTTTTGGCCCGTGGGGATAATGAAGCTATGAAGCTGCATCCGGAGAAATTTGACGTTACCTTGCTGGCGGAAGAGATTGTCAAGGAAAGCCAGATGATTGACCTCAACCATGAACTATATTTTCAAAACGGTGGCCATTTATTGATAGAAGCTGACGTGCAACTGATGAAACAGGCACTCCGCATCTTTTTGGATAACAGCATCAAATACACTCCGCCGGGGGAACGTATTTCCGTAAAGACCATGATTCTCGACGGTATGGCGGCGATTCAGGTTCAGGATAACGGTATCGGCATTGTACCGGAGGATTTGCCTTATATCTTTGACCGTTTCTATCGTTCCGATGAGAGCCGAGCCAGAAAAACAGGCGGCACCGGTTTGGGGCTGGCCATTGCTAAGTGGATTATACACCGCCACGGTGGATATCTTGATGTTTTGAGCCGCAAGGATTTTGGCACCCGCATGACGATTCTTTTGCCCCTCGTCCAAGACGAATCTTCATAAATTCACTAAAATCGCCGGATGCCATCAGACATATCTGGCGATTTTTTATGAAATTTTATTCTAGAGATTACCTTAGCTTACCTTTACCTTTTGGAATAAATTTGATATATTATAAAGTACAGTAATTTTGGGAGGCAAAAATGAAAGAGTGTTGCGCCAAAATCGAGACGGTATTACCCCACAGCATTGGTTCAAAAGCGGGAATCAAAGCCGGAGAGATTTTAAAATGTATCAATGATCATGAATTGCGGGATATTATTGATTATCAATATCTTACAGCCGATGAGTCCTTAGACATGGAAATTGTAAATAGGGAAGGCGTTGCCCGCAAAATTTCCGTGAAAAAAGATTTCGACAGCGATCTTGGTATTATTTTTGAAAGCGCTGTCTTTGATGGCATTCGCTCTTGCCGCAACCGCTGTATTTTTTGTTTTGTGGATCAAATGCCCAAAGGGTATCGTGCCACGCTTTATGTCAAGGATGATGATTATCGTTTGTCTTTTTTGTACGGTAATTATATCACTTTGACCAACTTGAAGGAAGAGGATTTTCTGCGCATTGAGGAAGAGCGCTTGAGTCCGTTATATATCTCTATCCATTGTCTGGATGAAAAAATGCGCCGCACAATTTTGGGAATGAAAGAGAAAACGCCGATTATGGACAATCTTCGGCGTTTGTCCAAGGCAGGGATTCAAATGCATGGACAAATCGTTTTGGCGCCCGGCTATAATGACGGGGAGTATTTAAAGGAAACCTTAGACGGCATCGCTTCGTTAGGAGAAGATTTTCTCTCTGTGGCGTTGGTGCCTGTGGGATTGACGAAATGCCATGAAAACGGCCTTCGCATTTATACCAAAGAAGAAGCTTCTGCCATCATTGATTATGCCGAAGAAAAACAGGAAGAGTTTCTGGAAAAACGTGGCACACGGTTTCTCTATGTGGCTGATGAGTTTTATCTTTTGGCGGGACGTAATGTTCCTTCGGAAGAAAATTACGAGGATTTTCCTCAGATTGAAAACGGCGTTGGTATTGTTCGTCAATTTCATGATGATTTCCGCTATGGGATGGAAGAATTTCCCGAAAATTTTCAATGCGACAAAACCTTTATCATTGTAACAGGTACCGACGGCGCGAAGTCCATGGCACCGTTAATTGAGGAAATCAAGAAATATCAGGGACTAAAGATTGAGCTTTTGCCGGTAACCAATGAATTTTTCGGTCGCACCGTGACTGTAACAGGGCTTTTGACTGGTGGCGATATTATCAGAGCCATTCAAAACCATTCTCGGGAAAATGCTCTGTATTTGCTGTCTGATATTTTATTGAAGCATCATACCGATGTTTTGCTTGATGGTAAAACGATTGAAGATATTGCGAAAGAAACCAAAAAAGAAATCAGGGTCGTCAGCGGAGACGGTATCTCTCTGGCGGAATACCTCAAGCATGAGGCCGAGTGCCCGATTTCTCACGGAAAGGATTATTGATATGAAACCAATTCTCGCCCTGGTGGGCCGTCCCAATGTGGGGAAGTCCACTCTTTTTAACCGCATTGTCGGAGAACGAAAAGCCATTGTGGAAGATACTCCCGGCATTACTCGGGACCGGCTTTATCACGACGCCAACTGGAATGGCCGCGATTTTATCATCGTGGACACCGGTGGCATTGATTTTCAGAATAAGGACGGACATATTGAATCCCGGGTGTATCAGCAGGTGATGCTGGCCATTGAGGAAGCTGACGTTATCGTGATGGTCACCGACGGTAAGGCAGGTCTGACCGAAGAGGATGAACGGGCCGCCTCCATCTTGAAGCGCTCCGGCAAGCCTGTGGTTTTAGCTGTCAATAAAATTGATAATTTTGATATGCTGGATCATTATGAATTCTACCGGCTAGGGCTAGGGGAGCCGATTCCCATTTCATCGTTACACGGTATGAATACCGGTGACCTGTTGGACGAGATCTGTTACCGTTTTCCCTCCGGGAACAACGACGAGGGTGACAGCGATGTGGTTAAAATCGCATTGATCGGACGTCCTAATGTGGGGAAATCATCTCTCTCCAACCGTATGCTGGGGAAAGAACGCACCATCGTTTCTGATATTCCCGGTACCACTAGAGATTCCATTGATTCTCTTCTGGAAAAAGATGATAAAAAATATCTCATCATCGATACTGCCGGCATGCGTAAACGGGGAAAAGTTTCCGAAACCACCGAGCGTTACAGCATTATTCGCTCCTTACGCTCCATTGACCGTTGCGATATTGTTTTAATGCTTTTAGACGCTGTGGACGGTGTTACGGAGCAAGATAAAAAAATTGCTGGCTATGCCCATGAGGCGGGAAAGGGGATGCTCATTGTCGTCAATAAATGGGACGCCATTGAAAAAGACGACAAAACCATGAAGAAATTCGAAGAGGATATTCGGGAGGGTATGTCTTTTCTGCAATATGCTCCTATTGTGTATATTTCGGCCTTGACCGGACAGCGTGTGGACCGCATTTATCATTGGGTCGATTATATCGCACAGCAGCAAACTATGCGGATTCCCACCTCTCGTTTGAATGAGGTCTTTGGCGAAGCACTCCGCCTGAATCCGCCGCCGACAGACAAAGGCCGGCGTTTAAAACTCTATTACGGCACCCAGGTAGGAGTCAAACCTCCGAAGTTTGCTATTTATGTCAATGACCCGGAATTGGTTCATTTCTCTTATGAGCGTTACCTCGTCAACCAACTGCGGCAGAATTTTGGGTTTGAAGGCTGCCCCTTGTGGTTCCTGGTGCGTCAAAACAATGAAAAGGATAATTAACGGAGGTTTGGGGATACAATGTTAAGTAAGGTTTTAATTGTTCTTTTGGCGTATTTGCTCGGTTCGATTCCCTCAGCATATATTTGCGGCAAGGCTTTTGCCGGAATCAATATTATGGAGCATGGAAGCGGTAATGTGGGTACTACCAACACCTTTCGTGTACTTGGCTGGAAAATTGGTATTCTCGTCTTTGTGATGGATATGGGCAAAGGTGTTTTGGCCGCTTGGTTCGGTTCCCTAGTGGGGGGAATGACATTAGCGGTAATTTGTGCCGTGGTCGCGGTTCTGGGGCACACATTTTCTGTATTCCTTCATTTTAAAGGCGGCAAAGGGGTCGCCACCGGTGCGGGAGCACTGCTGTTTTTGGCTCCCTTGGCCTTTATTTTGGCCATTGCCGTTTGGTTGGTGTTGGCCTTTGCTACGGGATATATTTCTGTGGCATCGGTGATCGCAGCTCTTAGCAGTATTGTTTTTGTGGTGCTGTTTTCCGACCATACTTCCGTCATCGTTTTTGTGACGGTCTGCTCTCTTTATATCGCTTATAAACATATACCCAATATGAAGCGTTTGGCCGCCGGTACCGAAAATAAAGTTGATTTAAAAAGTAAGCTTTTTAAAAAATAAATTGGAACTCTGTTTCATCTTAAAAAAATATCGTGTCATAAAAATTTCCCTCCCTCATAGAATTAGATGTATAAGCCGCAAGGCAATCTAAGAGGGAGGGAAATTTGTGGAAAAGGCAGATGTGTTACAACATATCAGCGAACGCACCGGGGGCGATATTTACCTGGGAGTGGTTGGACCGGTTCGCACGGGTAAATCGACATTTATCAAACGATTCATGGAATTGCTGGTCCTTCCCAATATCGAGGAATTTCATGAACGTGAAATCGCCCAAGATGAATTACCCCAAAGCGGTGGCGGCCGTATGGTAATGACGACGGAGCCAAAGTTTATTCCGTCCAAAGCCGTGGAGATTAACGTGCGGGAAGGCATTGATATGCGCGTCCGTATGGTGGACTGCGTGGGATACTCTGTCCCCGGTGCTCTAGGCTTTCGTGAAGACGAAGAACCCCGTATGGTTCATTCTCCGTGGAATGACCGGGAAATACCCTTTGAGGAAGCAGCGGAAATTGGTACAAGAAAAGTTATTTGTGATCACTCGACCATTGGGATTCTAGTGACAACAGATGGTACGATTACGGATATTGAGCGTGATGATTATCTTAATGCCGAAGAGCGGGTCATTACTGAATTAAAGGAATTGGATAAACCCTTTGTGGTCGTGCTAAATTCCACTGACCCACAGGGGCCTGTTGCTCAATCTTTGGCCGATGAGATCCGTGGGAAATTCGATGTATCTGTGGTGCCCGTAGATGCTGCTCAGATGGAAAGCGAAGATGTTATTGAGGTGCTAAGAGAGTCTCTCTATGAATTCCCTGTAACGGAAGTAAATGTGACGCTTCCCGGCTGGATTCAAGAGCTGGAGCAGGATCACTGGTTACGGGGTTCTATGGAGTCGGATATTTGTTCTGTGATTTCAGATATTGCTCGAATCCGTGATTTGGATCAGGCCGTAGTGGACCTCCGGGAAATTGATCATACTGAAAACGCTGTCTTGGCTTCCATGGATTTGAGTACTGGTATCTCATTTATCGATGTGGGAGTAGAACCTGGTTTGTTTCATAAAATCCTGGAGGAATATGCCGGAGAGCCGATTCAGGGAGATCAAACCATTATGCGGCTTATTAAAAATTATTCCGCATCGAACAGAGAATGGGACAAGATAAAAGATGCCATGGCAGAAGTCCGTAGCAGTGGCTACGGAATCGTAACGCCGCAGCCTGACGAAATGTATTTGGAAGAGCCGGAATTGGTGAAAGAGGGAGGCCGTTTCGGCGTGAAATTAAAGGCCAGCGCTCCCAGCTATCATGTGATTCGTGCCAGTATTTCCACAGAAGTCACCCCCCTGGTGGGAACGGAAAAGCAGTGCGAAGAATTGGTGCGCTTTATTCTTGATGAGTTTGAGGAAGACCCGCAAAAAATTTGGGATACTAACGTGTTTGGCAAATCCCTCTATGAATTGGTACAAGAGGGGATTCAGGGAAAACTCTGTACCATGCCAGAACACGCCAGAGATAAGCTGCAAACAACCTTGGAACGTATGGTCAATGATGGCGGCGGCGGTATTATTTGTATCCTACTGTAAATATAAACAAAAGGAAGCGTTTTCGTCCCTTCACATAAGGAAGAGAAGGGGACGAGGGTGGCTCTTAATCAAATTACGGTATAGTCATTCCTGGCTATGCCGTTTTTTGTCTATTGGAACACTGATCTCTTAGAAATATATGTTTTGAATAGAAACTATGTATAAGAGAAAAACGCCGTAGTTTGGTACGGCGTTTTGTATTCATTATTGTTCTTGCGATATTGATGCTTCTTTTTGCGCTGCTTTTTTATCTGCTAACTGCAAGCAAATAAGTGATGCAATGATAATCGCCATCCCCAAAAGTTGAACCAATGTTAAACTTTGGCCTAAAACAAAGAATCCCAAGATGGCGGCAACGACCGGGTCGAGGCTAAACATAATCACAACAGAGGGCGGATCCAAATAGAGAAATGAGCGCCCAAGACAGAAATAAGAACCGACTTGGGGAATGAGACAAAAGCCAATTAATGTGGCAATTGATACAAATCCGTAAGTTCCAACGCTGGCGGTTATTTCATGTATGACATTCCAGGGGGGATTCATGAAAAGTAAAGCCACAAAGCCAACAAGGTTGATCCAAAAATAAAACGCATCGGGGTCTGAATGGAAGTCATTAAGTGACAGATTTGTCAATGTATAGCTGATTGCGAAGGTCATTGTTACGACCAAAATAATTAGCAATCCTGTTGTGGTTACGCTACAATCCGTCCAAACCTGCAATAATAACATAATGCCAAAAATTGCACCAATACCGGCAATGATTTTTGCAGGCGTAATTTTTACCTTCCAGATAATACGGGAGAAAACCATCACAATGAAATAATTTGCGAATGTAATTACGGATGCAATCGCTACCGATAAACCGGCAGAGAGCGCCATTGCATAGCAAAGGTTTGTCCCCAAAACACCAATAAGGCCGCAGATTATGTAAATCAAAAGATTACGTTTTGTGGGGATTAAGCATTTTGGATTGCGAATCAGTGCGCTAATCAGGAAAAAAAGAATTAAAGATATGGGAGCAAAAGCGGCAATTGCAGTTTCTGAATAGCCATATCCCGATAATAAGGTGACAAAAGTGCCATAAGTTCCCCAAAGCGCCCCCGCAAATGCGGCACTGAACATACCAATTTCCGGACAACCATAAGTAGCAGTGGCTTTTCTGAGATCCAGACCGGAGGTGCAGGAACCATAAATGCAAGGCGCTCCCTTTTGGGCCAGTTGGGATAAAACAAGACAGGCCAACATCTCAGCATTGTGGACAATCACAGTTCCTGCCAATGTTCCAGGACCAGTGCCGCCTGTTGTAAGTGCGGACATGTTCATATTGGGTACTCCCGCTTTGGCCAGAACAATGATGGATTCACAAATGCCTTTATCCAGATGGAGAGGACTCTTGGGACATGTACCAGCGATCATAACAGGCTTTTCCCTTAATGCTTTTTTCCCTCCCGCAACTGCGGCAGCCATTTTTACAGCAGCCTCAGCCAAAATGCCATTGAGGGTTGCAATGCATACGGGTTTTACGGTATTACTTAGATATGCATCCAAAGAATGCAGCGTATAAACGCTGCTGGGTACATCCGAGGCCACCCAGGCATCCCAGCACATATCAAGCTGATCCAATGCATTACCGTTCTGGCATAGTTGGCTTCGTCAGCTTTGGTTACATTGCGAACTTCCAAGGTAGAAGGATCTACGATTTGGGGTGCTTCCCCGAAAGAACAATAACGGACAGTACCGTCTCCAAAATAGAATCCTTTGTCACCACGACCCGCAAGATAAACCGTAGAAGGAGCACTGGCGATGGATTCTTCTACCAAATATGCCGGAATTTTTACATATTGCCATCCACAGTAGCGCCTGCATCTGCAAAAAGCTTTTGCACCTCATCATCGTCTACGATAATGCCGGTATTTTCTAAAACTCTTAAAGTGCCTTGATGAATTCTTTTGATGTCTTCTTCGTTAAAAAAGCTGAATTTGTTCATTTATTCGTACCTTTCTGTATGCAAGTTGTGCCATGATGTGCAGACATTGTATGGTTCGGAGGACTGGCTCTACGATTAGGTTTAAATAACGCCTGGTTGCAGAGTCAGGACAATGCTGCACATCATTGACAAACTGAAATGACTTTTTTATGAATAAAAATAATTATTTGGCGTAACGTTTTGATGATATCTTGCATTTTTTCGGCTGCACCATTGGGCAACGGAGCAGGCTGATAGCTTTCCAAAATATCCAGAGCCTTTTCTGCGGCTTTGGTATTCACACTTTTCTTACCTTGGGCACTCTAGTCTTCTCTTGTCTGACGGTTAAAGAGCGTGGTGTCAGATTGAGTATGGAGATTTTCCATGGTATGCTGTTCCATGAGGTAATGACCTCTGGGGCCTACTTCGCGGATGACATCGGCGGCAATCGTATAATCATTCACGGGGATACCCTGAACCGCGTGTTTGATCATTTTAATCATTTCGTTATCAACCACCAGCTGGCTATAATTTAAGGTCATGCCTGCATCCAACATCCCGGGACCGTAAATCATATTGGCACCTGCCAATACGAGTAAGATCGCGGACAATGTTTTTTCATGGGCAGCTTGTTGGTCACCGACTTTTGCGTCAGTCTATGTCCCCGCTACGAACGAGGGAAATCCGTACATTTGCGTAATTTTGGTTAGACCGGCATTCATCATGCCAATTTCGGGGCAGCCCAACACGGCGCTGGCCTTTTTCAGCCACATAATGGAGGTGGGTGGAACTAGCGTAGATGAAGGGAGCGCCGGGACGTACTGCTTGATGCAGCACGAGGCCAGAAAGGATATCAGCATTATGTACCACCAAAGACCCGGCCAAGGTTGTAGGAGCCATACCGCCTGCCATTGCCATGGAAAGACAATGAATAGGAAGCCTATTTTCGGCACAATAGATGAGGCATTCTGCCATGTCATTAGGATAGCTTAACGGGCTGATGGGGCAGCCGCCAAACTGGAAGAGGGGGCGCTCTTGTAACGCTTTTAAGCTGCCGCTGATGGCAATTCCCATCTCTGTAAGAAGCTCTGCGCGTTCTTTGGTCTGAGCAGGAGCCACAATGTGTTTGGATGTGTTGGTAATTTTGGCTTCGAAGGTGTGATAGCATTCTGTTGCAGCATATACATCGGAAGCTGCCAGCATATCAAAGCAGAAATCGTAGTTTTCCAATGCGTCAACAGTTTTGGCGGCATTGCAGATGTCCTGCTTGATCGAAGGACGCCACTGACCGGTATAAGGATCATCAACGCTGACCCCTTGACCGAAGGTGGTAAAATAGACACGGCCTTTTTGGAGCATCATATCATTTTTTTCTTCCCGGCCGGCAAGAACAAGATTTTTGGGTGCGGTACGAATGGCTTCTTCTACCATGTATCCAGGGAATTTGACAATATTACCATCTTCCACATGGGCACCGGCATTTTTTAAAATGCTGACGGCTTCGTCATTTTCGAAGTAAACTCCGACTCTTTCCAGAATTTCTAAAGTCGCCAGATGAATCCGTTCCAAGTCGCCATCAGTAAATAAGGAAAGATTTGCTGCTGTTGCAGAAGGATATCCAGCAATGTGATTTCTTTTCATAAAAATCTCCTTTCATTAAATGGTGAAATAATTGCTTTTAAAAGATGAGAGAAGAACCCGAAATGTGATTTCTCTCTGTAAGAACCTCCCTTCATTTTTCATGATGATTTATACTATTGCAAAGACCGTGCCAAAAAATGAAAAAGCATAATGCCTGTTCAAAGCATTATGCTTGATATCGATTTTAAGGAATTGTTAATAATTCTGACATGTAAAAGCAAATCACTTTAAATAATGCCAATAATTCCGACATGTAATTATTTGCTCTCCAAAAAAAGTGTAAATTTTTTGGACAACTATCATACTCTTTTTCCTTTAAGATAGTCTCGCAAATGATATTTATCAATTTTAAAATAAAGATTTTGTCGGGTGATTCCTAAAGCTTTTGCTACTTTGGAAATATTTCCCTTGACAGCAAATATCGTTTCCAAAATCAAGTTTCTTTCAAAATCCTCCACAGAATCCTTGAGTCGATGGGGTGTAAAATAATGTTTTTTTTGTTCCGCATCCCCCAGTAAATTGCGACGTATATGTTCGGGAACATGTTCAATTTTTAAAAAGCGTTCTTGATTTCCAACAAAAATGACTGACCCCAAAATGACATTCTCCAGTTCCCTAACATTCCCAGGCCAATCATAATGATAAAACAATTTCATTAAATCGGGAGAGATTTCCCATAAAAATGCTTTTATTCTGATTACAGGTACGCATAAAATATTTGCATAGTTCGGGAATATCTTCTTTTCGTTCTCTTAAAGGAGGTATCTGAATCACAGAAGTGGAGAGGCAGAACAAAAAATCCGGTCGTATCTCTGCTGTCTTTTCCGCATGGATGTCGAAAGGATTTTGATTACTGGCGCTGATGATACGACAATTCACCGGTATCTCTTTTTTGCTACCCAAACGTCGAATCCTCTTTTCTTGAATGGTACGCAGCAATTTGCTTTGAAGAGGTATGGGCATTGAGTTTATTTCGTCTAAAAATAAGGATCCGTTCTCTGCCTGCTCAAACAAACCTGGCATATCCACTGCACCGGTAAAAGATCCCTTGCTGGTACCAAATAAAATACTTTCCAGCAAAGATTCTGGCAATGCTGCACAGTTTACAGATACAAAAGGACCGGAACACCTTTGGCTGGCATTGTGAATTCCTTGCGCAAAAAGTTCCTTTCCGGTTCCCGTTTCCCCTATGATGAGAACAGGAAAATCATATTGAGCAATTCTCTTTGCCATATCTTTGCATTCGTCGAGCGAAGAACCAATAATACTGTCTAAAAAATAGTGCGCTTCATTATTATTTTTTCCATTTTTCATTTTTAATTGATGTTCAAATGCCAGAGTCTCAGAAATAAAACTATTGATTTGTTCCACATCTCGTCCTAATGTTATACTCCTTCGATTTTATCTTGGTAGATATAGGGATGAGCGGAAAAAACAATATGGTGTTTTTCTCCGTTGGGAGAATAGTAAAAATACCTTTGTTCAATGATGGACTCACCTTTTTTGATTACCTTTTCCTTTATGATGTCAGGGAAGTTATATTCAGGATAATCATAAATATTCTTTTCCAGTTTTCCAAGCACATCAGAAGGAGCCATATCCTCTGTCTTGGCGATCTCTTGATTATAGACAACCACGCGACCATCTCTATCGTTGCCATAATACCTTCATGCGCCAATTCTACAATTGACTTATACAGAGAAGTTTCCTTCTCTAACTCTTTAATGCGCTGCTCTAACATTTTTATACGATCCATTTACTTATCTCTGCCAGTAAGATTGCTCATATTATAACAAATTTATTATCCAATATCCAGTTTATCTATCTCCTAACTTTTATTCCTTTCTATGATAGAATCCGCGTTTTATAGGTAACAGCACCGACTTTCCATCGCTACGACAGTGTGTTAGCAGACATAATCAAAGGGGAGCGATGCGATGTATGGGGCGAAGTGATAGATTCCCAATGCCTCTTGCAATTTTGCATTAGCTTCTTTTGTGGTTATATAGCAAGGCCATACTTATGCTTCGTTTGTCTGTATGATACAAGGCAAGATGATACACACGTTTTGCTAATAAGCTGTCCGCCAAAAAAAGCGGCAGGATGTAAGAATCCTGCCGCCAATTTGTTATGCGTAGATTATTTCCCTGTTACAATTTGTACATCGCCGTATCCATTCTAATGCGTTTTCAGCTTTTCGCTGTTCTGTAAACTTCTGCTCTAGAAACCGAAAAACATTCCTGTGCTGCCCATCAATCCAAGCAAGGTACTTATTAAAATATTCGCTTATAAGAAGATTATATAAATTACTCTGCGATGTTGTTGTAGAAATTGCGAATGGCGTTGCTCGTAAATGCCGATGGCAATATCGTCTACCCGTTTCCTTTTTTTATTATTTGGCCACAAGGGGGAGTGCTTCGGGGTGTTCACCAAACCATTTTACTGCATAGCTACAGGTTAGCTTGGCTTTTAAATGGTTTTGGCGCAGATAATCTGTAACCATAGTTAAAAGCTGGTCAGCCACGCCTTTGCCCCGCATTTCTTCGCTGACATAGGTGTGATTGATGTCCACAGTGGTTTCATTGATAGCAGGGAAAGTCACTTCTGCCAGGATTTTATCATCTTCGCTGTAAAAATAAATACCGTCAGTTCTGTAAACAATCTTCATCATGGAACTCCTTCCACTGATATTACAACGTTACCTTTATTATATCAGATGTTTTTAGAAAGTCCAGCATGAAAAATCAGGGATAATCTTGACAAAACCGTCGTTTAATGGTAATTTAAAATAGTTATATGACTGACGAAAGTGGAATGAACCACATGAAGTATAACAGTATGAGCCGATCGTCTGGGCAAGAGCCTTGAGGCGGGCTCTTTTTGGTTAAAAAGGAGTGTAAGTTAATGAACGAAATGGAATTGAAGTATGGGTGTAATCCCAATCAAAAACCCGCGAAAGTATTTATGAAGAACGATAAGGAACTGCCTTTCACTGTTTTGAACGGCAAACCCGGTTTTATTAATTTATTGGATGCCTTTAACAGTTGGCAGCTGGTGCGGGAATTAAAAGAAGCCACTGGGCTTCCTGCTGCAGCTTCCTTCAAACACGTTAGCCCTGCCGGCGCCGCAGTGGCAGTTCCCCTCACCGATGTTTTGGAAAAGGTTTACTTTGTAGAAGGCGTGGAGCTTTCTCCCATGGCAACCGCTTATATCCGTGCACGGGGCGCAGATAGAATGTCCTCTTACGGTGATTTTGTGGCTTTGTCCGATGAATGTGATGCTCAAACTGCCAGCTTCCTGGCAAGAGAAGTTTCCGACGGTGTTATCGCTCCTTCCTTTTCTGAGGAAGCTCTTAGCATTTTAAAAACCAAACGGAAAGGGACTTATGTCGTCATTCAAATGGATACCGACTATGTTCCCGAAGAGTTAGAATTAAAGGATCTCTATGGCATTACCTTCCAGCAGGGTAGAAATAATTTTAAAATCACCGAAGATGTGCTTTCCAATATTGTATCGAAAAATAAAGAATTACCCGAAGGCGCAAAACGCGATTTAATTCTTTCCTTGATTACCTTGAAATATACCCAGTCCAATTCCGTTTGCTACGCTAAAGACGGCCAAGCCATCGGCATTGGGGCTGGTCAGCAATCCCGTGTGCATTGCACCCGTTTGGCAGGGAACAAGGCTGACGTATGGTACCTTCGCCAAAATCCCAAAGTTCTGGCGCTTCCTTTCCGTGAAGATTTGAAACGTCCTGAACGTGATAATGCCATTGACGTTTATGTATCTGATGATTATATGGATGTTTTGGCTGATGGCGTATGGGAAGGTATCTTTACAGAGAAGCCCGAACCCCTTACCAGAGAGGAAAAGCGCGCATGGCTTGATACGCTAGATGGTGTTTCCTTAGGTTCCGACGCCTTCTTCCCCTTTGGTGATAACATTGAACGCGCTAAAAGAAGCGGTGTTTGCTATGTAGCAGAAGCCGGCGGCTCTGTCCGCGACGATAATGTCATCGCCACTTGTGATAAATACAATATGGTTATGGCTTTCACTGGAATTCGTCTTTTCCATCACTAAAACTTACTCAAATTTTGATGGTTTCTTAATCAATTACATAACACAAAAAGGATGCGGTATAAATACCGCATCCTTTACTGCTTTTTTAGAAGTTATTCCTGACCGGCCTGAGTCATCAAATCATTATATGAACCGAGGTCAGTATAGTCGGAGAAGTCGGGAAGTTCGATGGTAACTTCCTTGCCAATATTATTGTACTGCGCTTCAAGATGGATCGTCATTGCCACTTCGGAGTTTGTTCCTTCTGCATCTAATGCCATGGCCATTGACATTTTGAAATCCATTACTTGGGAAGCGATGTAACCGTCATCATCCAGGGTCAGCACACAATCAATATCATCAATGGTGATATCGCCGCTTTCAGATCCGGTATTTAAAGTAGAAGCCAAAGCTTGCTCCATAAATTTGCTCATTGCTTTACCGTCAATGACCATAGTTAGGGTTTTCCCGTCTTCGCTTGCCTCAATGGATTGAATCATTTCTTTTTCAAAAGTTTCAACCCCAAGCTGACCTTCAAGCTGTTCCACCATGGTCTGAATATCCATAGAATACTTCATTTTTTGTCCCATGGTATCCATATAGTAGTAACCGTCGACATAGTACATATTCATAGCAATGGTGGAACCTGCCATTTCCATATTCATGAACATTTCCATTTGCATGGTGTCTTTGTTATAATCCTTGATCTTCGCGTCAATGTCAGAAGAAACATCAATGGACTGTCCATCAAGATCCATGGTATAATCCATAACCATGGTTAAATCCTGGTCATTGAGATTTTCATTTTTTTCCGCCGCAGCCAAATAGATATCCATTGGATCTTGGCTGGTTTTTTCTTCGCCGCAGGCTGCAAATGAGAAAAGCATTGCAATGGCTATCATGGTGCATAAAATTTTCTTTAAATGTTTCATGTTTTATCCTTTCTTTTAAAACGTATTTGTCTCTTTATATTGTAAAGCAAATTATATGATTATGCAATATGTATCAGGAAAAAAGGTCTTTGATTCGTTGCCAGAAGCTAGTTTTTTCCTTCTGGGGAGCAGTGTAAACGGTGCTGTCAACCGCAATGGCAGGTGTGCTCATAATAAATTGCACCGAGGATGCACTGCCCTGATCTGATGCAAAGGATACATCCTTGGTCTCGTCATTTTCATCAATGTCCAACATCGCCAAAGCGTCACCAACACCATTTTTTAGGGCAATCTGTCCGGTCAAAAGCCTTTGGAGACCAGCAGGAAAGGTGTCAATGTTGTTATATAATGTTGTGGCACCTTGATGTAATTGGGAAATTCCCGGAAAGAGCCTTGCTTTCATACCAGTTTGGATTTTTCCAAAGCCTGTTTTTAAGTCGCCGGCTGCTGACTGCATTCCTTGGATTCCCTGGATAAAAGCTTCAAAGTTAAGAGAAATATCGTCTAGCCTAAATTGCCCGAGAATCGATTTTGCTTGGTCAAGTTCCTTTTCAAGGGAGGAAAGCTGGTTCTTGATAGGAGAAAAGTCGAAACCTTCACCCATGCCCTTCAAAATTTCGTTGATAGAAGACTGCATGGTGCCAATCCCATTACTGATTTCTTGATAGCCTGTTTCCATTCCTTTCATACCGCTATGAAAGGAGACGTTAAGTGTCTGGAAATTGGTGTTTAACGTTTCTAAAGTAGATACTGCGATGGAAATCCCGGACTGATTTCTCAAATAAGTTTCAGCCAATGCGCGAACCTTTGGATCCTCATGATTCTTTAACTCATTGGCTAAATCACTGTTGCCAAGATACTCCTGAAGTATTGCTGTTATTTCTGCGTATTTACTTTGTAATGAATCGTATTGGCTGTTTATTTCGTTTAGTTTGCTTCCCATGGAGTCATTTGCGGTTTTTAATTCGCCAAGGGATTGACTGAGCTTGCTTAGTCCGGCGTTTAATTCCGTTAAGGCAGCTTCTAGTTGGCTGATCTGCCCCTGAAAGACTCCGATTTCCTGGTCAAACTGGCCTAGAATTTTCTGGATTCTTTGACTACTTTGTGTCAAGGCCTGTTGAGCGGCTTCTATTTCCTTTGTGCTTTCTTTCAAAGCCCCCATAGAATTTTCCATTTCAGAGGCAAATACATTAATATACTCGCTGAACATATTTAATCCCTGAGCATAATCCAGAAAGCCCCCGGAAATTGTTTCTGTATTTTGGGACAATGCTCCGGTACCATTTTGTATGGCCTTAATCGCCACGAGGATATCTTGAAAGCCGGTTTGCAGTTGGCGGTTACCGTCAATCATTTGATCCATAGCGTCGTACATTTGATCAACTTTGCCTGTCATATTTGAAAGCGAAGAGAAAGACGACATGGAGAAGGGAGAAAGAATGACAGAAAAACCGCTCATTTCCAGATCCTCGGCCTGGAATATGATCGTGGCGTCTAGCGGCTTTCCTGGGAGCACAGTGTAAGCGAGACTGTCGCTTTTTCCGGCAATCACGGAAGTGGCACCATCCGCATGGATGTCAGTGCAAAGATCCGTATTTAATGTTTGGGTTAGCTGCATGGCGAAGTTATCCTGAAAATAGGGGAGCGATTCGGAATTCGGCGTTGCCTTAAGATGGATTTCCACTTGTCCAGTTTTTCCGGCAAGCTCTTTGGCTTCTACTGTTTTTCCGTCGAGTCGGTAAGTAATTGATAAATCCCAGGGCAAAGCAGATTGATTCATGGTACCGATATAGTAAAAACCATTTTCATAGTTGGGGAGTTCCCAAGTGATTTTTTCGCCATCAATGAAAGGCTTTTCCTGTCCAGTGATATTATTGATGGAGCTATATGTACCGAAATCAACATAAGTGCCTGCCCGGGGAGTATTGATATGGTTAACTACCATTACGTTTTTTACAGAACCATCACTGTTTAATTCAGCGTATACTGTTTCAGTTTTTTCAATTTCCGCTGCCATGGTGTGAAATGGCAGAAACATCAATGCTACTAGGGCAAATACGAAAAATAATGCATGCATTTTAGTGATTTTCATTCTGACACCTCCATGGAACGTTTTAATGGATGATTTTTCTGAAGTGTTGTTTTCATAATGAGCTTGTCACAAAGAACTAATAGTCTGGGTAGGACAGTGAGGACAATTAAACCGCTCAATAGTGCGCCGCGCCCTAAGAGATAGCCAATTTGGCTTACCGAACCAATGCTAGATAGAATACCTTCCGCCGTGCCGGCAGCAGTGAGAATTAAGGCTGAGGTAATCACAGAGCTTCCCGCTGTTTGCAATGCCCCTAGGGCGGCGGCTTCGGGATGCATTCTGGTACGATGCTCCAAATAACGACTGGTCATTAAGATGGCATAATCGATGGTTGCGCCCAGTTGGATGGAGTTAATGACCAAATAACCGATGAAGACCAACTTGGTTCCTTGGAAATAAGGAACTGACATATTAATCCAAATGGATAACTCAATGACAAGAAGTAGCAGAATGGGAATGGAGATGGAGCGAAATGTCAGTAGTACGATGGAACCAACGGCAATGAGAGAAAACAGCGTAATCACAATGGTATCGGTTTCAACGGTATTTTTTATATCTGTGGTAGCCGTGCCTGTTCCCGCCATATACCATTGTCCTGGAAAGTGACGTTCCGCGATTTCCTCTAAATCCTTTGTAGATTGGTAGGTCATTTCATTTTCTCCACCCAGCCGCAGGAACACTACGATACGGCTGTATTTTTCGGAAAGAAACTGTTTGCTCAGGGATTCCGGAAGAATGTCTCGAGGAATGGTTGGGTCCGCCAAGGTGGAAATGCTCTGGACATTGCGTACATAATTGAGCTGTTCCAAATCTTTGCAGAGAGCGTTTTCTGCACCAATATTATTGTTGGGAACCAAAACCATTACTGGGTCGGATTCTCCGAATAACGAGGTGATTTGTTCCTTTTTTGATGTGGAGTCATTAGATGCAGCACTGCCTGAGGTATCACCATAGAGGAAAGTATTATTTTGTTGCGCCAAGAAGCAGGGAATCGCGATGACGATAGCAAGGATGATGACAGCAATTTTTCCCTGAATAAACCGTTTGTTTTGAAACTTTGGCATGAAGTTACTATGCCTTGTTCTGTCAATGACGCGGTGGAAGGACAGAATTAGCAGAGGCAGGAAGGTGACAGTACAGAGAAAGCTGAACGCAATTCCCTTGGCTAAAACCAATCCCAAGTCGGTGCCGATGGAATAGCTCATAAAAATTAACGCTAAGAATCCTGCTACCGTGGTAAGAGCACTGGAGGAAATGGACGAGAAGGAAGTCTTTACAGCATTGGATAATGCCTGGTGAACATCATTTCCCAAATCCCGTTCCTCCAAATATCTATGGAAAAGGAATAGAGAATAATCCATAGATATGGCCAACTGCAATACGGCTGACATGGATTGGGTGATAAAGGATATATTAGGGAAGATAAGATTTGTGCCCATGTTAAAAACCACAGCTACACCGATGGAGGTAATATATAATAAGGGCTCAATCCATGTTTTCCCCGCCAACATTAGAATTAAGAGACAGATGGGAACAATAATGAGAATGATCTTCGTCATTTCTTTGTTGACGACCTCCCGCATATAGCGGCTGTCCTCTGCGGCGCCGGAGATGACGGCTTTCCCGTCGGTCAGCTGATAGATGGACTGAATGGCATCATCAGTAACGGTGCTGTAATTACCTTCGCTGAATTCAATGGTGAACAGCGCCTTTTCTTCCAAATAGAAATCATTCAAATATTTTTGATTGATAAAGGCTTCCGGTTTTGTGATGTCGGCATAATCGTCAAGCCATAGTACTGTGGATATTCCATCTATCTGAGCTATTTTATTTTTGATTTCAGCAGCTTCCAACATTGTTACATCAGAAATCATGACTCTTGCTGTTCCTGGATAGGTGAATTCAGATTCCAGTAGAGAAATGGACCTCTTGGTTATGCTGTCTTCGGGTAAATATTCGGTCATATCATAATTGACATGAACATGGGCAGCCATCAAGGCGCACATAAGAATAAAGACTAAGAAAACCAGATACAATAGTTTTTTGTGGCGGTCATAAAATCGGATCAGTGACAGCATAACGAATCTCCCTTTCTAAGCTATTTTGAAAGCTATTGAGAAGTAAATCCAATGTTATGTTTAATCGTTTTTTTAGAAGAGGGATATTCCCGTCAAATTTTTGAAAAATATATATCATGGATTCCGTAATTGAGATGGCGAGTGTACCGATAAGAACAGGATCGGTGGATATTCCCCAAGTATTCTCTGCCATATTGTCTGAAATGCATGTTTGTATCATGGAAATCAGTGTTTCTCTAACATCTGTAATAGGGGAGTGGGGATCATTTTTAATTAGAATCATGAATCCATCCTGCTCCAAAATAAAAATTTTTGCCAGCTCATTGGTAATCATAACGACAGTATTTTCTGAATAGTCTGAATAATGTATGGAACCTGCCATATGGAATAGTTCCTGAATCCCGTTCCAGGCTGGAGCTACCGTGGCTTTATAGAGAGCTGCCTTGTCTTCAAAATAACGATAAATATTCCCTGGTGTGATATCGGCAGCAGCAGCAATTTTGCGCAAAGATGCTTTGTGATAGTCAGCATTCAAAAATTCCTTGGTAGCAGATTTAATAATTCGCTTTCTTATGAATTCCTTTTGAATCTGCATCTTAAACCTCCATGAAAATACATTAGTAAACCATTGTTTACGATTGAATTTATCATAATCTAAAGAAAATGTCAATCGAAATTTAAGATATGTACATATAAAAAGAACTCTTATATTGATGGTTTTAGGGTGCAAGCGATCTTGAATGACACCGTTGGATGGCTATGTTGGGTCCTTTATTTCTTATTCTTTTCTCAAATGAACAAAAAAGCGGAAAAAGCGGCGGCTCTGATTTCTCAAAGCTGCCGCTTGATAAGTAAATGAGAATGTGTCTACTATACGAAGGCTTTTTCATTTACCGTCTTAGAGTAGATTATTCCTTATTAATTTCAGGTAAATCGGTTTAAATCAATGCTATTTTGTTGATTTTAATGATGTATTGTCTTGTATTTTATCCGCTTCCTCACTAAAGTTATTTCTTGGGCGATTTGGGATTAAGTCATTTCATCCCGAAGTGCGTCAATGATATTTTCTTTTTTAATCTTGCTGGTTGCATACAGCATTGAGAGGAACACGATTAAAAATACGCCAAGGATGCTGATGACTATGCTGCTCCATGGAAAAATAAAGCTGAGATGAAAGCCGCCGCCGAGAACCATGCCCTTGTAAATCAGGCAGGTCAGTATCACCGAGAGAGGTAGCCCCCATAACATTGTCCGTGCTCCATAAAGGACGCATTCAAAGCACATCATTTGGCTAAAATCCCGATCGGACATTCCCACAGAACGGAGCATAGCCAGCTCTCGTCTGCGCAGTTTGATATTGGTGGAAATCGTGTTGAAGACGTTCGTAATCGATATTAGCGTGATCATGGCGATAAAAACGGCTGAAAACAGATTGATGATAAAGCTGAGATTGCGATTTTGCTCAAGAACATCATAGACATTGTGAAGATTATAGTCGGCGGTGATACCGTTTGCGTCGATGATTGTCTGCATTTGCGATGTGGATTGCCCGGGAGCATCGGATTCAAAGGTCATACCCAGCGTGGTCACAGTCGCTGTGCCCAGAGCATCAAACCGCGACTTTGCCTCGTAAGGGGCGATCAGCATCAGCGAGTAACCGCGGAAGTGATCGCCTGCTTCTGCTGGCAGTAAGTCAGGGTAATCATTTACGTAGGTAGCACGGACTGTTTTCACCGCGTCACTGTTCTCATTGCAAAGCGTTATCTCCATCGGCTCAGCCTGCATATATAAATACCCCTGAATATACCCTACCATAATCATTTTGTCATCTTGTCCGGTATATTCCTCCGCAGGCAGATTAAGACTTTTGAGCAGGTTTTGGTAGGTGTCGTCATCTACAAATACAGCATCTAGCATAGCGTCTATCGTTTGGCTTTTTCCATCACACTCCATAAATTCCCCGAAGGTATCAAGAAAATGGTCGGAAAGCTCACCTGTGTTGAGCGTACAAGGGTAGGTTGCGTCCGCCTGATATGCGTTTGCCGTCACACCAGTGACACCTTTTAATTCGTCATAAAGCTGGAACAACTCGCTTTCCTCCATGTCGCGGGTAGAAAGAACGATGTCGTATTGTTCCACGGCCTCGTTGGAGCTCTCCGCAACTTGGTTCAAATAGTTGCCAAATGTACTTGCGGCAACAAATAGTACGACGCTGAAAGTAAGCGACAAAATGATGCTGCGGTAGCGCCTTTTGTTGCGCTTGAAATTTTTGAGTGCTAGCGTTTCCTCCAGACCGAAAAATCGTTGTGCAAACCGCGAGGTTTTCAGTTTTTTTGCCTCCAACTTGACCTCATTTGTCTGACGGATACAATCCATCACCGGCATGGCCGCGGCTTTTCTGGCCGGGATATACGCTGAAATCAGAATCGTTACAAGGCTGACGACAGCGGCAGCGATAATGGCGGGCACCGATACCACTAGCGAGAGCGGTACATTGCTATACATGACGTTTACAAAATTCCTTTCCACAAGAGAAAGCACGAGTTTGATGCTAGGAAGCCCGACTAAAATGCCGAGCGGGATGCCGATAAGGCCGATGCAAATCCCCTCAAACAGAACCGAGTTGCGCAATTGCTTTGCCGTCGCTCCCACCGACATCAGGATCCCAAACTGGTGAGTGCGTTCGTTCAAGGAAATATTGAAAGCGTTGTAAATTAAAAATACTGAGCCGATCACGACCAGTATCACCAAAATGCCGACGATCGAATAAAACAGCGCGGTGAATATTTTTTCGCCAGAAAGCCCCATAAAGCGTAGCACATCATCGTTTAATACATAGCCATTATCACCCTTGATATCTTTTGTGTAGGAATGAATCTGATAGGGGTTTTTTAACGTGATAAAAACGGCAAGACTGTCCGCTGTAGTGGTATCCGTTGTCGTAATTAAGGTGTAGCCGGGTGCATTGTATTCCTCAATTGCCGGGCGCTGGCAGATGCCGACGACAGTATAGGTTTTCTGCGTCGTAGGTGCAAGCGTTTCTGACCCTGAGGAATACGAATTGTGCTGGCTCAACGTCTTGCTGCCGCTCATTCGGTCGCCGACCGCAAGGGTGATGGTGTCGCCCACCGAGATTTTAACGCCGCCGTTTGACGCGAGATGGGCTGGTATCAAGACTTCGTTGCTATTTTCCGGCAGCCTACCGGAAAGTAGTTTGAGGGGCAGCGTCTCAAAAGCCTTTTTGTCCCAACCAGAAAGAAAAAGGTACGGTTTGGCATCGTTTTTGCTGTCCTCCAGCGCTGCATAGCCAATGTTTTGCAGTGTTACGACATCCGCAATACGGCTGTCCCCCTCGGCATCCGCTGCAAAGGAGGAATCCGCGGCAGGTAGCTCCACATGCCAGCTGCCATATTTGGTAGTGGCGCCGTTAATCATATAACTTTGCAGGGAAACGGCAAGAGTGGCGACCCCCGAGAACAAAGCAGCAGACAGAATCACCCCGATAATCGTTATAAGCGTTCGTGTGCGATTTTTTTTCAAACCCTGCAGGGCGACTTTATTGAAAATGTTCATGACCGCATCACCTGTCTCTCATCCCGCACCACTTTTCCGTCTGCGATGGTAATAATGCGGTCTGCCTGCAAGGCAATATTTTCGTCATGGGTGACGAGGAGCAGGGTCTGCCCATATTTTTTATTGCTTTCTTTCAGCAGTTTGATGATTTCATGCCCATTACGACTGTCTAAACTGCCTGTGGGTTCATCGGCCAGCATGACTGCCGGTGCGTTCATCAAAGCGCGACCGATGGCAACGCGCTGCTGCTGGCCGCCTGAAAGCTGGTTGGGCAAATGCTTTTTGCGTTCTTGCAGTCCAAGCAGATCCAATAGGTCGTTCAGTCGTTCCTGATTGATCTTTCTCTTGTCCATTAGAATAGGGAGTGTGATGTTTTCTACCACATTTAGAGTAGGAATGAGGTTGTGAAACTGATAAATCAGTCCAACCTGCCGCCTGCGGAAAATAGCAAGGTTTTTATTGTTTTGCGCATATACGTCCTGTTCGTCCAGATATACTTTTCCGCTTGTCGGCATATCTACGCCGGCAATAATATGAAGCAATGTGGATTTGCCGGAACCGGAGGATCCGATGATTGCGGTAAATTCCCCCCTTTTCGATGGTAAGCGAAACATGGTCCAATGCAGTAACCTGATTTTCATCCTTGCCATAAACCTTGCATAGATTGTCAATATTCAAAAATTCCATTAACTGAGCCTCCCTTTGTTGTGGTTACCCATATCATAGAACTTTACGCTTACATCTTTGTGACTTTCTGGTGAGAGATCTGTCACTTTGGGAAACGGATGGTAAATCTTGCACCGCCCTGCGGGTGATTTTTTGCGGTTATTGTTCCGCCCTGCCGCATAATAATTGTCTTGCAGAGTGCCAAGCCAATGCCATATCCTGTAGCAGCCGAGTTTTTGCCACGATAAAACCTGTCAAACAGGAAGGGCAAATCTTCTTTCTCAAAGCCTGAGCCACTGTCGTGGATTGTAATTTCGGTAAATAGGGGATTATCCTCACAAGAAATCTTAATTGTTCCATTGTCACCTACGCTTTCCATACAATTTTTGAGAATATTTTGAATTGCTTCTGAAAGCCAGCTTGGATCACCCAAGATTATTATCCCTTTCGGTACGTCGATCCGTAAAGTAATATCGTGTAGTTCCATAGGAATTAGAAGAGGGAGAAGCGCGGTGTTTATTAAGTGATTCACATCGACTCGTTCTCTTTGGAACACCACGATACCTGCGTCCAGACGTGATAATTTTAAAAGGGAGGTGATCAACCAGTCCATTCGCACAAGCAATTCCTCAGTTTCCCGCAGCAAGTTTTTCCTTTCGTTTTCATCAGAGGAGTTTCTTAACAATGACATCATAAGGTTTATAGATGTGAGAGGAGTGCGAAGCTGATGAGCGATGTCGGCCAGTGAATCGGCAAGATGTTCTTTTTCTTTTTTCAGCGCGGCATTTTGCTCTCGAATACGTAGCGTCATTTTTGTTATCTCGCTTTGCAGAATGGAAAGCTCCCCCTCGTCCGCTTTACTAATATATAGATGGTCGGCATTATGAAGCACTAGATCAATTTGATCTGCAATTTGTGCGATATTTTTGTATCGGGCTTTGGTAAACACAAAAATCGCTGTTCCAAAGGCGGCAGCAGAAGCAATGGCAAGAATCCCTGTTGCTGTATTGATGGCAAATCCCAGCATCACTGTGGCAATCGCTATTAAGGAAAACCAGGTGACAAGCTGCCGAAGCTCTTTATTCCGAAGCATACCCATCCCCCAATCGATATCCCGTTCCGCGAACAGTCAGAATAATCTGTGGGTTAGCGGGGTCGTTTTCTATCTTTTCCCTCAGGCGTTTGATGTACACTGTTAATGTATTATCATTAACAAACTCGCCTGCCGCATCCCACAATTCATCAAGCAGTCTGCTTCTTGGGATAATACTTTTAGGGTTGTTAATAAATATCAACAACAAACGGTATTCTAAAGCGGAAAGAAAGACTTCGTTGCCGTCTTTTTTTACGATGCCGCTTGCTGTATCCACAGAAAGATCGCAGATCCCAAAAGCAGAGGGGAATGAGCCATTTTTTCGCAGGGCGGTTTTGATTCGTGCAATCAATTCGCGCGAACGAAACGGCTTCGTAATATAATCATCGGCCCCCATATTTAATCCCGTAACAACGCTGGATTCATCTCCGGAAGCCGTCAAAAAGATGACAGGAATATCCTGCATTTGCTTGATTTCTGTACAAACCGTGAAACCGTTTCCATCAGGCAGGGAAATGTCTACCAGAGCCAGGTCGAATCTACTTCCTGCAAGCATGGCGACGGCTTCTCTCTGTGTAGGTGCGGAGAACACGGTAAATCCTTCCGAGCGGAGTAAAAGTGCAAGGTTTTTAGCGATCTCCTTATCATCCTCAACCAAAAATATACGAGACATTCGTCATTCCTCCGTTTCCTTATCCATTCCTGTAAGTCGTTAGTTTCCAATGGTAATATTCGACTTTTGTTTTTGCATTTTTCCTGCTCTGGTACGTCTGTCAATGGGTTTTTCCGCATCTTTTGGTATCAGCCACATATTGCCAATACGGGAAATACCCGGTATGCGGTTTTCCTTGCAAAGTTTTTGCACTCGTCTTTCTGAAATATTCCATTTTTTCGCCGCTCCGGGCAAGACATATATTTCATGATGTTTCCATCCTTTCTTCAAGTCCTATCTAGATTATTATATACGGGAAACTGAATAAAATAAAGAGATGAAAATCTAATATTTCCTGAATTGCTCCAACACTAGAACAGCGATTTTACTTATGCATTCTTAAATATTGTCCGTTGTGCTACTTGTGTGTAAAATTTATGTCACTATTGATGAGCAAGTAAGAATTTTTAGGCGCGGCAAAACCATCTTGTCTGCTTTACCCCCCCCCCAAAAAACGGCATAGCCAAAGCTACGCCGTTTTCCGGAAACAATTTTATGCTATTTTATGAGCGCACCCATTGTGCATCTCTTAGGGTGCAGATAATAAATGCTTTTTAGTTTTTGGCCATTGCTTCGTCGCACATATCCAGAACTTCCTGAGATGGCTTTTTGTCCGTCAGAGAACCGACCAGGGCACCAAGCATACCCATGGCAAAGCCAGGGATAATTTCGTAGAGCTGGGTGCTTGTAGAAAGACCAAGGAAAATCCAGAGGAAAACGGTAACGCCGCCCAATACAATACCACAAATAGCGCCGCGGTTAGTGAGACGTTTCCAGTACAAGGACAGGATAACAACGGGGCCAAAGGAAGCGCCAAAGCCAGCCCAGGCATTTTCAACCAAACCCATAATATTCTTGCTGTTGGGGTTAATTGCCATGAAGAACGCCACAATAGCGATAATTAAAACTACCATACGGCCAACCCAAATCATCTCTTTGTCGGTAGCTTCTTTGCGGATAATCGGTTTGTAAACGTCACTGGTAAATGCTGAAGATGCAACCAATAATTGGGAGTCAGCAGTGCTCATGGAAGCTGCGATGATGGCGGAAAGGAGAATCCCCGCAATGAAGGGCGGGAAGAGCTTTCTTACCATTTCAACGAAAACATACTCAGAATTTCCGTCAATCAGTTCAGGGAGGAATGCACGGCCAATAAGCCCGACAGCCACCGCGCCTCCTAATGCGAAAATCACCCAAATCGTGGCAATGCGACGGGAATCCTTAATTTCCTGAGGGTTTTTAATGGACATAAAACGTACCAAGATATGGGGCATACCGAAATAGCCTAACCCCCAGGCCAAGCCTGAAATAATAGTGGCAAAGGCCGAATAGCTAAATCGTCCGCCAGGAACTGCACTGAGGAAATGGGGATCGATACTTGCAAAGAAACCGGAATCAATGCCGTTCATTGCGAAGTAGGCGAAAATTGGCGCCAAGAGAATGGCAAACAGCATCAAAAGACCTTGTACGAAGTCAGTCCAACAAACGGCTTGGAATCCCCCGAGGAAAGTGTATGCCAATACGATGATAGAGAAAATAATTGTGGCGGTATTAAAGGAAACATGAAATACCGTACTAAATACCATACCTCCTGCTTTGAAGGCGGAAGCGGCATAAACCGTAAAGCAGACGAAAAAAACAATCGCGCTGATGATGCGTAATGCTTTACTGGAGGTTTTGAAACGATTCTGTAAGTATTCGGGGATTGTAATGGCATTGCCAGCCACTTCCGTAAAACGGCGGAGACGTTCTGCGGTAAAGAGCCAGTTTAAATAGGTTCCAATGGCCAAACCAACGGCAATCCATACTTTTCCCATTCCAAAAGCAAATATGGAACCAGGCAACCCCATTAAGAGCCAACCACTCATATCTGAGGATTGAGCGCTCATGGCGACAACCCACTTATTCATTTGACGGTCACCGAGGAAGTAGCTGTTGGCGCCATTTTTTGTTTTTGCGAAAAAATATAAGCCAATTCCCAAAATCAAGATAAAATACAGAATAAATGCAACAATCTCACCCATACGAAACCTTCTTTCTTGTTTTACGCTTTATTAATAAAAACAGTTAGTTATTAATATACTGTGAAACTACTAAATTGTCAAACTATTATCTCTAAAAAGTCATAATTTTTGATATGATTTCTCTTCTTTAGTAATTAATTTTTCCGAAAGAAGCGACATAATATTACAACTCTATCTTAAAAAAGTTCTTTTTTTCTGTCCGTAACATGCTATAATTGTTCTAATTGAAAGGTAAAATTTTTAGGATAAGAATACAGAAAGGAAGGATTTTTATGGCAAAAGGATGTATTGAAGCGGGCGTTTGCGGTATGACGACAGAAATCAAGACCCAAGAAAAGGATGGTATGATGGAGGTGCTTATCGACTCAGAATGCCCTCATTACGACGGTTTGTCTGAGGAAATCGGTACCATTGACGGCATGATGACTTGCTTTGAAAAAGTGGGTACCGGTGTGATTTATGAAGCCTGCCGGAAAACTTGTCCGCACGGCGCTTGTCCTGTTCCCATGGCCATTATGAAAACCATTGAGGTAGGCGCCAATATGGCTTTGCCTGCCGATGTCACCTTGAAACTGGAAAAATAATGACAAATACTGCGAAAAAGAGAGGTTTTTACCTCTCTTTTTTTATGATTTTTAAAAACCTGGCTCTTTGTTTTTTTACTTTCTTATGTTATAATTAAAAAAATCACATTTAGGAGAAAAATTATGAAGAAAGCATCAAAGCAATTTGCTTTATTCTTTTTGATTTCTTTTATGATTGCAGGTGCATTTTTTGCGTTTTCTTCGACCTCCGTGTCGGCGGAAATGTTGCCATATAGTGTGGAAACCCCTAGGGATGATTTCCCTATTAGAGAAAAACCGGATCCAAATGCCAATACGGTAATCACCTTGCCGAAAGGAACCGTACTGTATCCTATCGAAATGGAAGGGAATTGGTATAAAGTTCCTTTTAAGGATAATATTTTCGGGTACGTTCATAAGGATTATATCAATTTAAAGCCAACCTCCGCCTATATTGCCACATTTCCTGGCGCCACTGTTCGCGAAACTATGGATGTTTCTGATGAAGGACTCGCACTGTTATCTGTTAATACAGAGGTTTCTTTGACAGGATATGACGGGAATTGGTTCCGTATTTCTGTTTATGGTAGTGAAACCGTGGGGTATCTCCATAAAGAATCATTAAAGACTCCAGCCAAAGTATTAATTGATACCAGCGATCCTGTAGATATTATTCCCGATACATTGGTAAAAGCAATTACCAATGCCAACGTGAGAAGTGGCCCAGGGACAAGCTATACAAAAGTTACTTCTGTGACCAATGGAACCGTTATGACTGTGCATGGGCAGACTGCCGATGCCAATGGCGCCATATGGTATTACGTTGCGGTCAATGGTGTAAAAGGATATATTCGTTCTGACTTGGTAGTGATGGTTAATCATGTAAAAAAGCTGGCTGGTATTAAGATTGTTATTGATCCCGGACACGGTAGTTATAAATCGGCGACCTCCACAGCCTTGGATTCCGGCGCCATCGGTCCCGGTGGTACCAAAGAGAAAGATGTCACCCTGGCAGTTGCGAAGTATTTAAAAGCCCATCTGGAATATGAAGGTGCAGATGTTTCCATGACTCGAGCCAAAGATACCGGCGTTATGACCTTGACAAACCGTTATGAAATTGCCAACAATTTCAAGGCTGATTTGTTTATTTCCATCCACTGTAATTCTTATTTAACGGAATCGGTCAGCGGCATTGAAACATATTACTATGGCGGTACTACCGCGGATCCCATTGATAGTAACTTGGCTGCCAATCGTAAAAAACTTGCAACAGCCGTTCAGCAAAACCTTGTTGCTGATTTAGGGCGTACGAATCGTGGCGTTAATACTGCTAGTTACACTGTTTTAAAAGGTTCAACGATGCCCTCAATTCTCACAGAATTGATGTTTATTACCAATCCTACAGAGGAAAAACTCCTGGCCGATGAAGCTGTCCAAGAAAAAGCGGCAAAAGCCATTGCCAAAGGGATTCTTTCCTATTACGGTAAATAAGGATATTGAAAAATTAAAAGGACGATGTCATATCGTCCTTTTTTGTTCCGTAATTTTTTGGTTAAATCTGGTTAAAACATATAAAAATTGGGCAAGTTATAAAAAAAGAACGGAGAACTCTTATGAAAGGTAGAGAAATCTGTGGGCTGCCAGTGTTTTCCTGGCAGGAGGGTACGTTACTTGGCCATGTTTCCCAGTGCTATTTAAATTTAAAAGAAGGTGTTATGGCTGGCGTCGTCTTAGAAAAATCAATGACCAAAGGATGGCATACGTTGATTCCTATTTCAGAAATTTTAAAGATTTATCGAGACGGTATTATTGTGAAATCATCCGATTCTCCCCTGGAAACGAATCAGCCCGGCAGCGGTAAAATGTTTTGCAGCGATTTTTTACATCGGGCAGAGCTGATGTTTTCTGAAGGAGAGGTGCTTTCAGATTTGGTTTTTAATGAAAAAAATCAAATTGAGGGCGGCGAGATCTCCAAAGGCTTTTGGAATGATTTGTCCGAAGGTCGTTCCTTTCGTCCTTGGGCAGAGCTAAAAAAACAGATTAGAGTACAAAAAAATGGTAGGTGATCAAATGCGTTGTCCCGTATGCAACAGTAGAAAAGTGGGGAAGATAGGCGAGAACCGATATTTTTGTTGGGATTGTCAAGTGGAATTCAATAATGCTGCGGAAATCTACTCAATTACCGAAGAAGGTAATCTCCTAAAAATGGCGGTTCATGGGAGGTGATCTTTTGCGTAGTCAACACAAATTTTGCGTTTTTTCCGCGTTCCTTATCGGCAGTGCGCTGGGGTATCTTTACCGTGATTATGTCGGCAGCGGCTCCTTGGGGCGAAAACATAAGGGGGCGGTTCTAATCTTCCCCGATCATATGGGAAAAAAAGCAAAGTGTTTCATGAAAAATTTGAAACACACTTGGGAAGACCTTATGTAAACGGCTGTTTCTATCAGTTGCCGTTAAAACCTCTTAACCCGAAGTGAACGCAAACCTCTGTTCACTTCGGGTTTTCTATTTCTAATAAGTCGGGAGTGTTGTTATGAAAAAAAAGACGGCCGTTTCCTTGATACTTTTTCCCTGTCTCGCCATTATTGCAATATTTCTCTTTTGGATTTTCCATGATTTATTGTGGCTCATCTTGGTGGCTGCCCTCATGGCCTACCTATTATATCCGATGACAGTTCATTTCAGCGAGCGGGGTGTTCCGGTAAAATCGTCTATTTTTTTGGTATACGCCATTGTGGGAACCATATTTTTATTTATAATCTGTGTATTTCTTCCTTATTTTTTTGGAGAGCTGTCTGCCTTTTGGGCCAAGCTGCCTCGTCTCACTGAAGACTTATCAGCCATGTGGGAACGTGTTATTGAGGGAATTCGTAATCTCATTGGCGCTGAAGGCTTTCAATCTCTGGAGCGGTATTTCACATCCTTCTGGCAGGACCGTTCCAGTGACTTCGCGGTAACTACACTAAACCGCATGATGGAGCTTCCGCAAAAAATCACCTATCTATTGCTTAGTCCGGTATTGGCTTATTACTTTTTGCGCGACCATCAGAAAATTGGCGGTGGACTTATTAGTATCTTCCCACCACAGCATCGAAGCTCCGTGTTGTTGTTGGCCAAAGAAACGAACGATGTTCTTTGGGGGTTTATTCGTGGAAACCTTTTCGTATCTTTGGTGGTGGGAGTTATTACATTTCTGGGTTTGTGGATTCTGGGAGTGGATTATCCGCTTATGCTTGGCGCTTTAGCTGGAATTCTGGATATCATTCCATATTTCGGGCCCTTTCTCAGTGCAGTTCCTATTTTGATTATCGCCTCATTTCAGCCAGAGGTGCACTTTATTCTTGTGATTATCCTTCTCATTGCGGTGCAGCAGTTCGAAAATATTTTTGTCTCTCCCCGGGTCATCGGCGACCAAGTGGGGCTTCATCCTGTTTCCATTATTATTTTGGTATTGATAGGGGGCTATGCAGGCGGTCTCTTTGGTATGGTCCTGATGATTCCCGTGGCTGCAGTAGGAAAAGTTATCCTGCGCTTTTGTTATGAAAAATTTGTATCTTGTGGTTCTGATTGACATTTATGCAAGAAAATTCTATAATAACATGATAGGATTATATACGAATTTCGTATTTTTTCACATAGAAATGTTTTTGGAGGCTAACAATGGAAGGAAATCAAATTAGAAAAGCATTTTTAGACTTTTTTGAAAGTAAAGGTCACCAAAAAGTTGCCAGTTCTTCTCTGGTACCTCATAATGACCCCACCCTGCTTTTTACCAACGCGGGGATGGTTCAATTCAAAGATGTCTTTTTGGAGTTGGAAGAAAGACCTTATAAACGGGCAACTACTTCGCAAAAATGCGTTCGCGCCGGCGGAAAACACAACGATCTTGACACTGTTGGTAAAACCGCGCGTCACCATACTTTTTTTGAAATGTTGGGGAACTTTTCTTTTGGCGATTATTTCAAAGAAGGAGCCATTGGCTATGCCTGGGAATTCCTGACTGAAGTACTGAAGCTGGACAAAGAACGCCTTTACATCACCATTTATAACGATGACGATGAGGCAGGTGAGCTTTGGCAGAAAGTTGCTGGCGTTTCTCCCGACCGCATTTATCGTTTGGGTGAAAAGGACAACTTCTGGGCTATGGGCGATACCGGTCCCTGTGGTCCCTGCAGTGAAATTCACTATGACCGAGGCGAAGAATTTTCCTGCGGCCCCGACTGCGGCTTGGGAAAATGTGACTGTGACCGCTGGCTGGAAATTTGGAACCTGGTATTTATGCAGTACAACCGGGATGAAAAAGGTAATATGACCCCTCTGCCGAACCCCTGTATTGATACTGGTATGGGGTTAGAACGCATTGCCTCTATTTTGCAGAATGTTCCCTCAAACTACGACACAGATTTACTAAAAAAACTTATTACCTTCATCGAAAAGGAAACAAATATCGAATATCATAGAGATGAACGTGGTTTCCCCATGCGAGTTATCGCTGACCATGCCCGTTCCTGTACCTTCCTCATCGCTGACGGAGTTCTTCCCTCCAATGATGGGAGAGGTTACGTTTTGCGCCGCATTTTGCGCCGCGCGGTTCGTTTTGCCAAAGTTCTTGGCAAGGATGGAGTATTCCTGGCCAAAGTTGTTCCCGTGGTGGTGGATCTCATGGGAGATCAATACCCGGAAATTCGCGAAAAGCAAGATTTTATCATGAAAGTTATTGCCAACGAAGAGGAACGATTCCATCTTACTTTGGCTGATGGCATGAAAATGGTGGAGGATAAAATCGCAGCTGCGCAAAATGAAGGTAAAAAGGTCATCAGCGGAGAAGACGCTTTCCAACTCTATGATACCTATGGTTTCCCCATTGACCTGACAGAAGATGCCGCCGAAGAACATGGATTGACTGTGGATATTCCCGGTTTTGAACAATGTATGGCGGAACAGCGTGCCCGCTCTCAAGAGGCCGGCAGCGCTGAGACTGGAAAAGAATTGGCTCTTGTATTGTCCGGTCTTTTAGGCGATGTAGACGCAACAGAGTTTACCGGTTACACTACAATGGCCGATGAAGCCTTTGTGAAAGCTGTTATTATCGGTGAAGCTAGAACTGATGTTCTCTCCGCTGGAGAAGAGGGTTTTGTCGCTTTCAATCAAACGCCCTGTTACGCGGAAATGGGCGGTCAAGTCGGCGATCGCGGCTACATTACTGCGGGGGACGCAAAAGCAGAGATTCTCACCACTTTTAAGCTTCCCAATGGAATCTATATTCATAAAGTAAAAGGACTTGACGGTTCCCTTAAAGCTGGGGACACCTGCCAGGTTCAGGTGGCGGTTCCTTTGCGGAAGGCTACTATGCGAAACCATACGGCCACACACTTGATGCACAAAGCCCTTCGGGAGGTCTTGGGGGATCATGCCAACCAGGCCGGTTCTCTGGTAACAGAGGATCGTTTACGGTTTGACTTTAACCATTTTTCGGCTGTGACTCCCGAAGAATTAAAGGAAATCGAAGACCGCGTCAACGCTGAAATATTGAAGGATACTGAAGTCTGTACCAAAGAAATGGATTTGGAAGAAGCCAAGGCTCAAGGTGCTATGGCCCTCTTTGGGGAAAAATACGGCAGTCGTGTTCGTTTCGTTGATATCGGTGGCTGGAGTAAAGAACTCTGCGGTGGCACTCATGTATCTCGCGTTGGTGAAATTGGTCTTTTCAAAATTATTTCCGAATCCAGTATCGGCGCCGGACTTCGTCGTATCGAAGCTGTTACCGGTGATGCCGCTCGTGGGTATTACCAGCAGGAAGAAGATAAACTTGCGGAATTGAGCAGCCTTTTGAAGGTGAAAGATGACGATTTGGTCAATAAAGTCAAAGGGCTTTTGGCTGAATTAAAGGAAAAAGATAAGGAAATTGCTGGTTATAAGCAGGCAGCCGCTGAAGCCGGTGCACAAAATGTCTTGGAAAATATCGAAGATTTTCCCGGCGGCAAAGGTCTTGTGGCTGATATGGGAACTATGGATATGAATGGACTGCGTGAAACTGCGGACCGTTTGAAAGAAGGCCGTACGGATTTGGCCTTAGTGCTTTTCGCCATTGATAACAATAAAGTCAGCATTGTGGTAACAGCCGGTAAGGATTGGCAGGCCAAAGGACTGCAGGCCGGTAAATTGATTAAAGTAATTGCTCCCATTGTAGGCGGCGGCGGAGGAGGCCGTCCCGATATGGCTCAGGCCGGTGGGAAAGATACCTCAAAAGTGGCTGAGGCTATGGCCAAGGCCAAAGAATTGCTTGGTGCGATCTAAGATTCACCGAGAAAGAAAGGTGGTTCCAAAGATGAGCAAATTGACTAATTTTGATGCAACGATGGAATTCTGTAATGCCAAGGAAGTGGACGTCCCCGCGATTATTCGTTCGGTCAATGTCGCCCTTACAGAGAAAGGATACGCCGCGACCAATCAAATTACCGGCTATCTTATTTCCGGTGATCCCAGCTATATTACCAGCCATAATGACGCCCGCAATTTAATTCAGAAAGTTGAGCGTGACGACATTATGGAGGTCTTGGTTCGCTATTATTTGGAGCACGCCTGTGACTAAAATGTTTTACCGTCCATTGGGACAGACCGACATCATGGTTAGTCCCATCACCTTCGGTGCTTTGACCATTGGACCGATTCATAAAAATTTATCGCTGCAAAAAGGGGCCGATGTGATTCGTCAGGCATTGGACTTGGGTGTTAATCTCATTGATACCGCAGAATGCTACGAAACCTATTCTTATATCCGCGAGGCTTTGAAGGGATACCATCAGGAAGTCCATGTGACCTCTAAATCATATGCCTGGAATCGTCAGCTAATGGAAAAGGCTTTTGAAGAGGCCCGACGGGAATTAAACCGGGATAAGCTAGATATTTTCTTGCTTCACGAGCAGGAAAGCGGGTTGACCATTCAAGGCCATTGGGAGGCGGTGGAGTATTTGATAGAGCAAAAGGCTAAAAATCGTTTAACTGCCATTGGTATTTCCACCCATGCTGTCAATGCAGTACGCGCTGCAGCGGATCTCAAAGAAATGGATGTTATTCATCCCCTTATCAATAAATATGGTCATGGTATCATTGACGGTACCCGAGATGATATGCTCTCTGCCATTGCTTACGCTGCAAAACGAGGTAAGGGACTTTATGGCATGAAAGCCTTGGCTGGCGGTAAGCTTGCGGATAAAGCCGAGGAATGCTGCCGTTGGGCCTATCATATTCCGGGACTTTCCTCCTTTGCCATAGGGATGAAAAGTCCCCGGGAAGTGCGCATCAATGTGGCTTGGGCACTGGGGGAAGAGCCTCAGGCTGATGATTTGGCAGAATATATCGTGGAAAAAAGGCATATTGAAGTAACAGACCGCTGTGTTGCCTGTGGTCAGTGTTTGCGGCGCTGCGGACAACGTGCAATTTCTTTGGAGGAAGACGCAGACAAGGCCTTTATTGACGAAACAAAGTGCGTTTTGTGTGGTTATTGCCGTGACAATTGCGACCAAGACGCAATCAGTATTATTTAATTTTAAAGGAATTTTATGAGAATCTTAGCTTTGGATGTGGGAACAAAAAATGTTGGTGTTGCGATTTCCGACCCTTTGGGAATTACTGCCCAGAGTTTGCCTACCATCCGCAGAAAAGGGAAAACCGAACAGGAGATAGAAGGCCTCGCCACAATTGTGAAGGAAAAAGTAGTTGATACCATTGTCGTGGGATATCCCCGCAACATGAATGGTACCGAGGGGCCTTCTTGCGAAATGGCCAAGGAATATGGCGAACTTTTGGGGAACAAAGTCAAAATGCCCATCGTTTATTGGGACGAACGGCTTACCTCAAAAATGGCGGAATCTGCTATGCTGGAGGCGGACATAAGCCGCAAAAAGCGAAAAAAGACAGTGGATTCTTTGGCCGCCATTCTGATATTGCAAAACTATTTGGATTATTTGAAAAACCAAAAGTAAATTGATAAGAGGTGCGTTATGACAGATAAAGATATGGAATTCTTGGAAGACGAACAGTTTGAAGTCAATTTAGTAACACTGATTGATGAAGATGGCACGGAACGTGATTTTGAGGTTTTAGAGATCATTGAAGTAGATGGTAAGGAATATGCTGTGATCGCTCCGCCCGAGGGAGATGAAGATGAGGACGAAGCATTGATTTTCCGTTTAGAGGTTGATCCTAAAACGAAAGAAGAAACCCTGTGGAATATTGAGGATGACGATGAATGGGATAAAGTAGCCGAAGTTTACATGGGAATGGTAGAAGACGACGAATAACCCTTTTTATTTTGGTTATGGTGTGAAAAATGAAAAAAACCAAAGATGAAAACGCTGAAAAAAATCTTAAAAAGCACAAAAAGAAATCAAGCAGAAAACAAAAGCTGTGGATTATTTTCGGCAGTATCGGTTTCGTGCTTTTATTGCTGGTTGGCGCCTTTTGGGGCTATGATTATTATGATACGCATCAAGACGCCATCGCAAAAAATGTCTATTTCCTAGGAACCGATTTGAGCGGTCTTAATGAAAAGGACGCTAGAGCAGCCATTGCCGCGGCTTATGATGCTCAGATGGTACGAGAAATCCGTCTTTATACTGAGAGCGCAGAATGGAACTATACCGCAGGGGATCTAGGCCTCATCCGAGATGATGATGGTATTTACGAGGCTGCTACAAAAGTAACCCGCACTGGCAACATCCTTAAGCGCTATCAGGATCGCTATCATCAACTCAAGAAAAAAGACGATTTAACCACCGCGTTTCAAGTGGACACAACCAAAGTGGATCCTATATTGGCGGCGATTGCTGAGGAAATTGGCACTACAGCCCAAGATGCCACTTTCGGTATTGCCGATGATGGCTCTATTTATATCAACCCATCGGTAAACGGCTCCGCTCTGGATGTAGATGCCACCAAGGAGTTGGTAGTCACCGCAGTTTCCGATAACTCCATCAATGAAGTGCAGGTCATCATTGATACCAATGCTGTACCGGAACGCACAACGGAAGATTTGGAAGCAATGAAAATCAATGGTGTATTAGCTACTTTCAGCACTAATTATAATGCCGGGCAAACAGACCGTTCCCACAACCTTTGGCAGGCCAGTCAGTATTTGGATATGACCATTATTGAGCCTGGCGCTACTTTTTCTTTTAATGATACTGTGGGACAGCGTACCACGGAACGAGGATTCCGCAATGCCGTGATTATTGAAAATGGCCAGTTTACCCCGGGAATGGGTGGTGGTGTTTGTCAGGTCAGCACCACGGTTTACGGGGCGATTCTTCGTTGCTCTAATTTAACGGTAACTGCTCGCAAACCTCATTCTTTGGCTATTGCATATGTGGATCCTGGCCAAGATGCCATGGTGGCCTGGGGATCTTCAGATCTTTGTTTCCGAAACGATTATGAAACACCAGTGTTGATGCACGCTGTTTGCGGCGGAGGTACCATCACTGTGACATTTTATGGTAATACTGATTACAAACAGGATGTTGAGATTGTATCAGAGGTATTGCGTTACATTCCATATACTACGGAAACAGTCACTGATAACAGTCTGTCCCCGGGGGCACAAAAGGTGAAATCCAGCGGCGCCAGGGGATTGGAAGCTGCCGTATATAAAAAAATCTTGAACAATGGCGCAGTGGTTTCTACGGAAAAGGTTTCTCAAGACACCTACCGCGCACAGAAAAGAATTGTATTGGTAGGACCAACGGAATAAAAAGACTTTGGCAAGTGCTGAAGCCAACAAAACTTTGAACCACGAAACACAAAGGAATTAGCTTATGAAGAAAGTAATCATTATTCTTGTTGTTATTCTAGTTTTAGCGCTTATTGCGGTGCCTGCGTACCGTTACTTTATCCCCATGGATGTGGATGATGTGACCGTGGACATTCCCGCAGAAAGTACATCGGCTGAAATAGGAAAAATTCTAACGGAAAATCAAGTGATCCGGGGAAAGCTTGATTTTAAACTCTATTTGAAGTTTTCTGGTCGGGGCAGTGCTTTGAAAAATGGTTCTTATACCTTTGACGGTGCATATACTATTGATCAGGTCGTTGACCGCTTGGAAAAAGGCGGCGATACTGTTGGAACCAAAGTGACCATTCCTGAAGGCTACAATATGGAACAAATTATTTCTGTCCTGGAGGAAAAAGGAATTACTACCAGGGAGGAGTTCTTGGATGCCGCCGCCAATGGCGATTATAATTATGATTACATTGGCGCAAAGGGTGACTCTTTACGGGTTCAGGGGTATCTTTTCCCCGAAACATATCTCTTTAATAAAGGAATTTCTGCCCGCGATGTTATTAATACGATGATCAATCAATTTGACAGTGTATATAATGACGAATGGCGCGCCCATTTGGCAGAACGTGGCATATCCGTCAAAGACTGGGTGACGATGGCTTCTATTGTGGAAAAAGAGGCCGTGGTTCAGGAGGATCGCCCCATCATTGCCGGCGTATTTTATAACCGCTTGGGTCAGGGAATGCTCTTACAAAGCTGTGCTACGGTTCAATATGCTTTGGGCAAGGTAAAGCCTGTTCTTACCAATGAAGACGTGGCCATTGAGTCGCCTTATAATACCTATATTAATCAAGGCTTGCCACCGACGCCCATTGCCTCTCCCGGGAAAGCGTCTTTGGAAGCAGCCTTGTACCCGACAGACACTGATTATCTTTTCTTTGTGGCCAAGCCCAATGGCGCTCATATTTTCACTAAGACCTATGAAGAGCATCTTGCCGCCATTGAAGCGATCCGCCGAGGGGATTATGACAACGAATAAATTACAAAAACCAGAGATTCTTGCCCCTGCCGGAGACATGGAAAAATTACAGTTTGCCTTGGCCTACGGTGCTGATGCTGTGTATTTGGCTGGAGAAAAGTTCGGTCTGCGCGCGAAAAGCAGTAATTTCACTATGGAGGAAATGAAAAAAGCTGTTTCCCTTGTTCATGAAAATAACGCGAAAGTGTACGTTGCAGCGAATGTATTTGCCCACAACGAGGATATTGAACAATTGGCAGACTTCTTTCAACAGTTGGCTCGGATTGAACCTGATGGGTTTATTATCTCAGATTTAGGTGTGATGGCTTTGGCCAAAGAATATGCGCCGAAAATCCCCATACACATCAGTACCCAGGCAAATTCGGTGAACTGGCGTACCGTGGAAATGTGGCGGTCACTGGGAGCGGAGCGTGTAGTTTTGGGTCGAGAGCTAACCTTAAAGGAAATGAAAGAGATTCGCGGGATGACCACTGCGGAGCTGGAAATTTTTGTTCATGGAGCAATGTGTATGTCATACTCCGGCCGTTGCCTCTTGAGCAATTATCTCACCCGGCGGGATGCCAATCGGGGGGCCTGTACTCATCCGTGCCGTTGGCAGTACGCACTGGTGGAATCCCAGCGCCCTGGAGAATACTTGGCCTTAGAGGAGGATGACCGCGGTAGCTATATTATGAATTCCAAAGATTTGAACTTGCTGGAATTCTTGCCGGAGTTCTTGGATATTGGAATTGATTCATTGAAAATTGAAGGGCGTATGAAGAGCCCGTATTATGTAGCTGTAACGACGAAAGTTTATCGGGAAGCCATCGACGCTGTCCATGCATCATTGGATTCATTCCATGAAAAGTTACCCCATTGGCAAAAGGAATTGACCAAAATTAGCCATCGTCAATATTGCCGTGGTTTTTTGGAAGGCCCGCCCCAATCCAAAGACCATCGCTATGATACCTCGTCTTATGTTCGTGAATATGACTTTATCGCTGTAGTGCGGGGGTATAATCAAGAAAAGCAGTGTCTCGTATTGGAGCAGCGGAACCATTTTCGGGTGGGCGATGAGGTAGAGGTTGTCGTTCCCTATGGGAAAAATCGTTTCTTTAGAATTGATAAGATGTACAATGAAGAGGGGAGCAGCATCCATAAAGCGCCTCACGCTCAAATGACGGTTTACCTTCCCAGCAAAGATCCGCTGCCTTTGATGTCAATTTTCAGGAGGAAACAGCATGTTTGACTCTGCCAAGCCTTTTACCGTTCATGTGCAAACGGCTCCTCATCATATTGACTTTATCAACCGCGTGTTTGAAGCTTACGACAATCTGGCAGTAGTCTCCACACTTGATAATAAAGAAGGAGTCATTGCAATTCGTGGATTTGGAAAAGTTAGTCCAATACGCCGCATTCTGAAAGGACTTCCTTTTATTACCAAAATTGTGTATAATTCCACAGAAGATGCCGCAAAATAATATTGGCAATCTTTTACGATAAAAGAGTTGTATAAGAACTCGGATCGGGATTCGTCCCGATCTTTTTTATTTTTAGGGAGGAGTATCATGATATCTTCAAAACGCCTTTGGGTAGTGATAGTTATCTTTCTATGCGGTATGACTGCTCTTCTGTTGCGTCTTGGCTATTTGCAGTTGATCCTTCATGATGAATTAACAGAAAAGGCGGACAGCCAACAAATCAAAACCATGTCCTTGAACCAAAACTCCCGCGGGAAGATTTTTGACCGAAACGGAGAAACAATCACAAATCATGAGGAAACACCTTCTTTAATGATCTTTCCATCCCTTGTCAAGGATGCCCAAAAGGTGGCAAACCAGTTGGAACAGGTATTATTTTTGGATGGTGATAGTCTTTCCAAAAAAATTGAGGGGAGAGGTGATGATGGTACCTCTATTCGATACCTGCCCTTTGTGGCGAAGTCAAATCTTACATTGGAAGAAGTTGAAAAAATCCGGTCTCTGGAGGAACCGGGAATATTCATTGTTGGGCAGATTGGGCGCTACCGCAGTGATTTACCCGCAATTCACCTGTTGGGGGAATTAGGAACAGCTACGGAAGAAGATATCCTCTCCGAAAAGTTTTCATCGCAGGTCAAAGAAGGAGATCTGGTAGGACTCAGCGGTCTGGAGCGTATTTACGACTCAATTCTCCAAGGGCAGGGCGGAGAAACCATAGGCGTACTGGTAGATGATAAGAACCGCCCGATTTACGAAGATGAATATTATGTCATTCATCAGGAAGCGGCGTCTTCGGGCTCTGTGAAGATGACTTTAGATTTGGAAATTCAACAGGCTGTGGAATCAGCCCTTTCTGAGGTGGAGGGAGCGGCAGTAATTCTTGATGCGCAAAATGGAGATGTTCTGGCCATGGCGTCGTCACCTAAATATGATCCAAACCATGTGACGCCCCTGGCTTCTGATGATGCATATATGAATAAGGCGCTCAACGCATTTCCCCCGGCTTCACTTTTTAAAATTTTTCTTGCTGCCGTGGCCTTGGAAGATGGAGTGATGCAAAAGGAATCCCTTTGCTATTGTGACGGCATTTACCATTTGGAAAATGGAAAGGAGGTACATTGCTGGAAAGAGGAAGGTCATGGCCTTATGTTATTTGAAGATGCGCTTTCTCTTAGCTGTAATCCTGTGTTTATTACTGTTGGGAAAAAAATCGGTGTAAAATCAATCCGGGAGTCTTTTGGGGAATGGGGATTGGATAAAGACTCATTGATCGGCTATCCACTGGAGCATCGTTCCGAGATTGAAACGCAGGGACAAACGGAAGGTGATATCGCCAATCTTTCCCTGGGGGAAAGCGGCATTTTAATGACACCGCTGAATCTGGCTAAAATGATCAATGTAATCGCCTCTGGTGGATTTTTGATGGAACCAAGGCTCATTATGGAAACGGATTCCGGAAAGAATGAGCCACCAAAGACCTATCCGTGTTCTTACCCCGTGCGGGTTATAAAGGCCAGCACTGCCTCGGCGGTAAAGGATATGATGAAAAAAACATTCCAATCAGGTACCGGCAAAAGCCTCAATTTGCAGAATCTAAATATGGCGGGAAAAACCGGCACGTCGGAAACAGGGAATGTATGGATTGGCGGTTTTTTCCCTGCGGAAAATCCCCGCTATACCATCGTAATTTTGGTGGAAAATGGTTCCTCTGGCGTGGGGGACGGCGGCCCGATTTTAAAAAAAATATGTGCCTATCTTAATGGACGTATCGTTGAAAATAAAGACTCTTTGTGATAAAATATTTACCAATTCATTGAATTGGTAATATTTAGGAGGTTTTTATGGCAAAGGGTGTTGTTGGCAACGTACTGAGACGATATTTCATTGATGCAATGAGCGCCATGGCCATGGGGCTTTTTGCATCATTAATTATAGGTCTTATTATTTCCCAGCTTAGCTTGATTCCCGGGTTAGGTTTCCTTGGTAATTATACTGAGGTACTTTCAGCCTCTTCTCCCGTAGTAGGTGGAGCGATTGGTGCGGCCATCGCTTGGGGACTGAAAGCGAAGCCTTTGGTGATATTCTCCGCAGTGGCAGCAGGCGCTTTTGGTTATTCCGTAGGCGGACCGGTTGGAGCATACATCGGCGCGGTAGTTGGTTCAGAAGTCGGTTCTCTTATTGCAGGCAGAACTAAGATCGATATTGTTTTGGTACCTTTTGTTACGATTATAGCTGGCGGGGTTGCCTCTGGACTCACGGGGCCTTATATTCAGGAATTCATGTTGGCCATCGGTAATACCATCAATATCGCCACAGAAATGTCTCCCATTCCTATGGGTATTATCGTTGCTGTTATTGTAGGGATGTGTTTGACCGCCCCCATCAGTTCTGCCGCAATTTGTATTATGCTTGATTTAAGCGGTATTGCGGCCGGCGCTGCTGCCGTGGGCTGCTCGGTGCAAATGGTGGGCTTTGCAGTGATGAGCTTTCGAGAAAACGGTTTTGGGGGCCTGATTTCCCAAGGACTGGGCACCTCCATGTTGCAATTTGCTAATATTTTGCGTCGTCCCCAGATTTGGCTACCGACCATTCTGGCCTCGGCCATTCTTGGTCCAATATCCACCAAGGTTCTTCACATGACCAATACCGCCGTTGGCGCGGGGATGGGAACATCTGGATTGGTTGGGCAATTTGGTGCGTTTGCGGCCATGTCACCGTCTATGAACGCTATTCTGGTTTTGATTGAAATTCTTTTGATGCACTTTATTCTTCCCGCTGTGCTAGTGTTGGTGATTTCTCTTCCCATGCGCAAGCTAGGATGGATAAAACCGCAGGATGTTACGTTACAGGAAATAAAATAGAGTAAAATAAAAAACCCCCAACCAGGGACAAATTCCTTGGCTGGGTACTTTTTTAATGGTTAGATTAAAAGCGAATCTGATTTTTTTCTGCGGTATATGATTTGGTATCTTCGGGCATTCCTTTTGCCTTTAATTTTTTTTCGGCGTTGGCCTTTACGATGGTATAGATGATAGCAAAAGCTGGAACCCCGATCACCATCCCTACAAATCCTAGGAGTTTCCCTCCGATGACAATGGCAAAAACAATCCATAAAGCAGAGATACCGATGGAAATACCTAGAATTTTGGGGCCGATAATATTACCGTCAATTTGTTGTAAAATAAGGATAAAGAGAGGATACCAAATGGCTTTGGACGGATCGGCAATAAGAATGATAAAAAAGGTGGGTACTGCACCGATAATTGGCCCGAAGAATGGAATAATATTGGTAATTCCCACAATGACCGAGACCAAAAGAGGGAAGGGAAAATTCAGCAATGATAATGCTGCAAAGCATATGATACCAATAATCAAGGAATCAATCAGTTTTCCCGATAAAAAGTTCTCAAAGGTACCTCCCACTAGTGTGGTGAAATCCACCAAGGATTTTACTCGTTCTTCTTTTAGATGGGCATATAGCAGCTTTTTAGTCTGTGCGCAGTATTTTTCCTTGGTACCCAAAAGATAGATAGAAACGACAACGGCAATGAAAAGATTCAGAATCCACTGGGAAAGTTTGGCAGTAATATCCATAGTGTAAGGAACCACTGCGGAAATAATATTGGGTGCCAGATTTTCAAGATAATGGAGTGTGTCGTTGACCCAGTCTCGCAGATTTTCCTGCCACCCGTATTGGATAGAAAATTTGTCAATACTCTTAATAAGATTTTCGATATAGGTGGGAGCACTATTTAGCAGCACGGAAATGCTTTCTACAGTCTGGGGGATCAGCATGAACAAAATCAATCCCAGAATAATTATCGCCAAAAGATAGGATGCAGTCATAGAAATGATTCTTTGGAGCTTTGGTTTTTTTATCTTTTTGAAAACTCTATTTTCAAATACTTTTACAAAAAAGTTAATCAGGTACGCAATAACAAACCCCCAGATAAAAGGTTTGAAAATGGAAAGGAACCATGTAATGGTAGACCATACTTCATTAAATTTTAAAATAAGAAAATAGAGTATGATCCCAGCACATACCACCAAAAGATTGGATATGGTCTTGGGAGTTAAATAATCTTTGATATTAATTTTCAAGGGATCACCTTCTATCATAAATTGGCTACTCAATATAGTATACAATGAAAAAAATTATTCGTCTACAATTTATTTGCTTTGAATGAAAAATATGGTATAATTAATTATCAAAAAGAAGAATGTTTCTTCTATGGAGTGATAAAGTTATATGGCAGATTTTACAACCCATCATATTTTTGGCCAACAAGTTTTGGCAGATGCCAGTCCTGACATTTCAAAATGTATTGAGAATCACCTTGGTACTTTTTGTTGGGGACTCCAGGGGCCTGACCTCCTATATTTCCACCGTGCGGTTGTTTCCGGCAGTCCTTTACCGCAATATGGTCGCATGATTCACGGTGAAAAAACTGCTGAGCTGTTTGAATTTCTTGCGAAGGATATCATCAGTCATCGAAAAATGCTAGATTTCGATGTGTTGGCCTCTTATTATTTTGGTTTTTGTTGTCATTATGCCCTGGATAGCAAAATTCATCCCTATGTTTTTTCCCGACAATATCAAATAGAAGACGCCGCGCCAGAACCGCCTAAGGACAACAGTGCTCACTGGAAAATCGAATCAGGAATTGACAATGAGCTTTATCCTTTGATTTGTGGGGAACCTATTGGTAAATTTAAAGTAAATGATTATTATAATATTGATAAGGAATCTCGCCGTATCATTGCAGGATTACTTAGCCGTATATTGCAGAGCGTGTATGGAGTGGATGTACGCCCTCAGACCATACAATCCTGTTTTGTGGACGGCATTTGGATCAATAATATGCTCTATGACAAAAGCGGCATGATGAAGCCTTTTGGCGCTATGGTGCAATCACTCTTGAAAAATTATGGAAAATTTGCGGCACATTTTAAAACCACACCAGGCTCAAACGACGACTTTCTGAATTGCACTAAAAAGACCTGGTACCATTGGGAAGAAAAACGCAACCATGATGAAAGCGTGTTAGAATTGATGGATGAAGCCAAAGAGCTGGCACTCCATCTTTGGACAATCAGCAACAAGGCGTTCCATTCCGGTAACCGTCATGCTGTGACTGATTTTGATTTTCGCCATACTTTTGTGGATGGTAAAAGAAAGTAAATATTTATTGATTAAAAATAGCAAGAGGTGAATTCATTGAAAAAAATTATTCAAACCAATGAGGCTCCCCAAGCCATCGGCCCTTATTCTCAAGGAGTGATTGTTAACGGAATGCTGTATGCTTCCGGGCAGATTGCCATTGATCCCAAAGTTGGCGATATCACTGCCAAGGATATCGAAGGCCAAACCAAGCAAGTGATGGAAAATATTGGAGGTCTGCTGAAAGCCGCAGGTATTGGTTATGAAGATATTGTAAAGACGACAGTATTTCTTCAAGATATCGGTGATTTTGTGATCTTCAATGAAATCTATGCTTCCTATCTTACAGAGCCGTATCCGGCTAGAAGTGCTGTTCAGGTTGGTGCGCTGCCCAAAGGCGCCTTAATCGAAGTAGAAATGATTGCCCAAATGAAATAAACACAATTTTAAAAAATATGTGCGCATATTTCCCTCCTTCTTCATATATTGAAAGAGAAGGAGGGTTTTTCTATGGAGAAAAAGCTCATCTCCCTGATTATGGCGGGGGGGAAGGGGGCACGGTTCTGGCCGCTGAGCAGGGAGAACTGTCCGAAACAATTTTTAAATATTGGTGGGAAAGACAGCCTTTTGGCCAGAACCTATCGGCGGGCCGGATTGGTAAGTCAAACGGTACCGCCATATATCGCAGCGGGGGAAGACCAGGTTCCGTTGGTGCTTTGTCATTGTGGCACGGAAATCAGTCGCGATCAGATTGTCACAGAGCCTTTGCCCAGAAACACAGCTGCTGCTATTTATTGGTCGTGCTTTAAAATTGCACAGCGCCATGACGACGGTATTATTGCTGTTTTTCCGGCAGATCATCAAATCGGCGACGATGACCTGTTTGTAGAAACTATTGACCGTGCTGCGGCAGCAGCTTTGCATTCCGGTGGTGTTGTGGTCATAGGGATTCGTCCCAAATATATCGCCACAGGATATGGCTATGTGGAACGAGGCAAAAAGGTGGAGGAAGATGGACTTTCCTATTATAAGGTGCGTCGCTTCGTGGAAAAACCTCATCGTGAAAAGGCTCGCCGTTATTTGAAGAAAGGTACATACAACTGGAACAGCGGTATTTTTGTCTTTTCTTTAAAACGTATTTTTGAAATTTATCAGGAATATTTACCGGAATTCGTAAAGGCTTTTAGTCCCATGATCGATGCAATCAATACAGATGATGAGCAGGAGACACTGCGGCATATATTTACAGAGCTTCCATCCATATCCTTTGATGTGGGCATTTTGGAGAAATGCAAAAATATTGCCATGGTGGAAACTCACTTCTCCTGGGATGATGTTGGAAGTTATAATAGCCTTGGCGCGCTTTTGGATGATGATGAAAACGCCAACATTAAAAGCGGTAATATTATCGCAAGGGATGTTAAGAACTCAGTCATCATCGCTGACAATCATTTAGTGACTGTACTGGGGTTGCGGGACGTGGTAGTGGTGGAAGATCATGGTGTTTTGCTAATTTGTCCACGCAAAAGAGTAGAAGAAATTAAGGATCTAGTGAGCTCTTTGGACGGCAACAACTTAGATTATCGATGAGGTGCAATGAATGGAACTAAAGGAATCAATGTTTCGAGAATACGACATTCGAGGTAAAGTGTCGGCGGAGGAGTTAAATGACTATTCTGTGGCAGCAATTGCCTCGGCTTACGGTGTATTTTTGAAGCAAAGAAATTTTAATACCTCAGTATTGGGTTATGATAATAGAGCGTCCTCCAAGAGATTTGCAGAAATCGCTGCAGATTCTTTACGGAAACAGGGAATCACCGTTTATGATATCGGATTGTCGGTGACTCCAATGGTTTACTACGCCCAATATCTTTTTCATAGTCCCGGAGCGATGATGATTACAGCTAGCCATAATCCCGCGGATTGGAATGGCATGAAAATGGCCATAGGGTATTCCCGTACCATGACACCGGAACACATGAAAAAGATGCATGAACTTGCACAAAAGGTACACTCCCCATCAAAAAATCCGGGAAAAATGATACAAATAGATGTGCGGGAGGATTATTTAAATCAAATCGTTAGTAGGTTTCAAAATTTACCGCAGCATAATTTACGGGTGGTAGTTGATTGCGCCAATGGCGCTGCCGGAGTTTTTGCCTATGAACTATTTCAAATGTTAGGCTGTAAGACCTTCCAGCTTCATTGTGATCCTGACGACCAATACCCTAATTATTTTCCTAATCCCTCGGATTCTCGCGCTAGGAGACGTATGAAGGAAATGGTGGTGCATCCCTATATCCGTGGTGATTTGGCTATGGCATTCGATGGGGATGGAGATCGTTTAGGAGTCGTGGATTCTCGCGGCCGGGATGTCTGGAGCGACCGGCTGCTGATACCTATGGCGGCTTTTGTGTTAAGAAAGGAAAAAGGAGCCTCCATTGTTTATGATGTGAAGTGCAGTCGTGCATTGACGGAGTCGATTCAGACCCTTGGTGGGGTAGGGATCATGGCTCCAACCGGTCATTCTCATATTAAAGAAGCTGTGCGCCGATATGAGGCTCCTCTGGGCGGGGAACGTAGCGGTCATATTTTCTGGAGCGGTAAATATTATTGGGGTTACGATGATGCTTTGTTCGCGGCATCTTCTCTCATTGCGCTCATGGCCAAGGAGGAAGCAAATCTGGATGAACTTTTAAATCCCTATCCCAAATATGAAGGATCACCGGAATACCATCTTTCTTGTCCAGAACAAAGAAAATATGAAATTGTCAATGAGGTAATGCTTCTGATCCAGAAAGAGTTTGGCAAAGAAAAAACCATCACCATTAACGGAGTCCGTTTAGAGTTAGAAGACGGCTGGGGTTTGGTACGGGCATCCTCCAACCTTCCGGAATTGGTGGTAGTCTTAGAGGGCAGAACCAAAGATGCGTTAAACCGTATGGAAACGCTGTTCCGCGAGATCTTGGCCAAGTTTGCGGAATTGGGACAGTGGCAGTACTAAGAAAAGGACATATCCGCATTTTGGATATGTCCTGATTGTTATTTTAAAAATTTTGTATATCCACCGCCATATTGTACACAACGGGAAATGCGGCTTAAAGTGGCGGAGGAAATCTCGGTTTCCTCAATAACCTGATGATAGGTTTTCCCTTCAAGAAGTAGTTTGGCGGATTTAAGTCGTTGCGCCATTTGCTCAATCTCTTTGAACGTACATAAATCATCAAAAAGCAACCGGCAATCCTCAACGGTTTCTAAAGATGCGATAAGGGCGTATAGTTCATCTACCATTTCCGATGTAATTTTTTTTGTTGTCACAAAACTCATACCTTTCAAAAGCTTTCAAGGGATTTGCATAAAAAAGCTTTCGTTTTTTCAGACTTTGGATCACCGAAAACTTTTTCAGGAGTGCCCATCTCTTCTATAATGCCATCGGCCATGAAAATGACCTTGTCCGCCACGTTTTTGGCAAACTCCATTTCATGAGTTACGACAATCATTGTACTGTCGCTGCTTTTAAGGTTTTTAATAACCTTCAGAACCTCTCCTGTCAGTTCTGGATCCAGCGCAGAAGTAGGCTCGTCAAAGCAAAGAATGTCAGGGTTTAAGGCCAAAGCCCTGGCGATGGCCACGCGCTGTTGCTGTCCACCCGATAGCTCACAGGGATAATTACTAATTTTATCGGACAGGCCGACTCTTTCGATGAGAGCAATTGCCATCTCTTCAATATTTTCGGGAGTATCAAGTTTTAAAAGTGTCGGTGCTAAGCTAACATTTTTTAAAACGTTATATTGGGGGAATAAATTGAAGGATTGAAATACCAGGCCAAAATGCAGGCGGTTTTTCCTTATTTCTGCATCGCTCTGTGCCTTTGCTGTTTTTCCGTCGTAAATCACCTTAGAGTTTACAGAAATGGCTCCACTATCTGCGAATTCAAGAAAATTTAGACAGCGCAATAGTGTGGTTTTTCCGCCGCCTGATGAACCGATGACAGCCAATACTTCACCTTTATCCAGGGAAAAGCTGATTCCCTTTAAAACTTCGGTTCTGCCGAAGCTTTTTTTGATATCTTTTACTTCCAATACGGACATGTTACTTCCTCCGTCAGTTAAAATAGCCCAGCTTCTTTTCGATAAACCCGAAAAGCAACGTTAAGATTCCGCTGAATGCAAGGTAAAATACCCCGGTAAAGAACAAGGGCCAAATGATACCAGCGCTTTTGATGAATACCTGACCGGCCCAAATTAGCTCATAGACCGCAATGATTCTGGCTAAAGAGGTATCCTTGACCAATGTAATAATTTCATTACTCATTGGCGGAACAATACGTTTTACCACTTGGAGCAACACGATTTTGAAAAAAATCTGTGACTTCGTCATGCCGAGAACCTGACCGGCTTCATATTGTCCACGAGAGATACTCTCGATGCCGCCGCGATAAATTTCAGAAAAATAGCAGGAATAGTTGATGATGAAAGCGACGAGAACAGCAATAAGTCTACCTTCACTGCTTCCACCCCAAATATTATTATGCAAAATTAAGCCGGGACCGTAATAGATAATGAGAAGTTGGAGCATTAAGGGGGTTCCCCTGACCACCCATACAATGGTTTTTACCACTGCTTTCAAGGGACGGAATTTACTCATGGAACCAAAAGAGATAATCAAACCGATGGGTAGCGCCCCGAGCAAAGTGAAGAAAAATATTTTTATGGTTTGCAGGAAGCCACCGCTCAGTTCGAGCATAACATTTTCAAACATAAAATCGATCCTTCTTAGTTTTATAACGAAAGGGTTGCTCTAAAAAGAGGATGGTCAAGAAAGCCTTGACCATCCCTTTAGAGACAATCCCTTATTTTACAGACTGAAAAGCTTATTTCTGTTCAATCAGAGATTCTTGCACGCCATAGGTTTCCGCAATTTTCAGCATGGAACCGTCTGCATAGGAATCTACAAAGAATTTGTTTAGTAAATCAGCAAGGTCAGAGTCTTTTCTGAAACCAACGCCGTATTCTTCAGAATTCAAAGCAACGGTATAAGAGAGATTTTCATAGCTGGTGCCTTCACCGATCATTGCGCCGGCCATCAAAAGGTCAATCACGCAAGCATCAGAAGTGCCGGCAGAAACTTCCATCAAAGCGTCAGCTTGGCTTTGAAGGGCAGTAACATTGCACCCCAAGTCATTCAAAGCGGCTTCGCCAGCGGAACCTGCTTCAGCGGAGAAGTTGAGGTCTTTGATAGATTCTTCGGTTTTATAAATTTCAGCCTTTTCAGTGGGAACAACGACGACCTGTGCGTTGTTGCAATAAGCGTTGGAGGTTGCCATGGAATTTTTCACTTCATCAGTGAGAGTCATGCCATTCCATACGCAGTCAATGCTTTTTGCTTCGAGTTCCATAATTTTGTTGTCCCAATCAATCACTACAAATTCAACGTCAACGCCGAGGCTTTTCGCAAAGGCAGTGGCCATATCAGCATCGAAGCCGATCCAGTTACCGCTATCATCCTTGTAATCCATGGGCTCGAATTCAGTGATCCCAACGATGAGAGTACCCTTTTCTTTCACATAAGCGGAGTCAGTCTGGTCACTGGTCTGTTCGCTGTTTTTGTCTTCACCGCAAGCGGCAAAGCAAAGCAGCATAGAAAGCGCCAATAGAATTGCTAAAAATTTTTTCATTTTTCATATCTTCCTTTCGTCTGAAACATTTTGTGATGTTATTATACTTTATCAAGCTAAATTTGTAAAGCATATATTGTAAATTTCTTTGCTAAAAAACTAGCTTTGTCCATTATAAAGAAAATTGTGATAATCTCTTATAAATTTTTGATTGTAATCTATGATAAAAGGTATTAAAATAAAGTTGGGAAAGATTGCATTGATAAAATTTAGTTTTGACAAAAGTGCAGTTTTCTTGACTTGAAAACAGCTATCTGATAAAATTATTTAATATGGTTTTATAAAAAATTGTCATATTCTAATGATTTCTGGAGGTATGAAATGGGAAATCCACGGGTGATCATTGTTATGGGCAGTGACTCTGATTTGCCGCAAATGGTAGCGGCTGCTCAGATTTTAGAAGAACTGGAAATTCCTTTTGGAATCCACGTAACGTCGGCACATCGTACACCGGAAAAGACCCATCAAATCGTCGCACAAGGCGAAAAGAATGGTGTGGAAGTGTTTATTGCCGCTGCTGGTGGCGCTGCACATCTGGCAGGGGTTGTGGCTTCCGCTACGGCGCTGCCTGTTATTGGGGTACCGATTGCTACTAATATTATGGGAGGCATGGACTCTCTCTTGTCCACCGTTCAAATGCCACCGGGGATTCCTGTTGCTACCGTAGCAGTGGGCGGCGCTAAGAATGCTGGAATCTTGGCTGCGCAGATTCTTTCGGTAAAAGATACTTCATTGCGTGAAAAAATTTCCTCTTACCGGCAAACCATGGCGGAAGGGGTCAAAGCCAAGGATGCAAAATTACAGTCAATGACTGTGAAGGAATATTTGGAACAGATGAAAAAATAAGGAGAATCGAATATGATCAGTCGTTATAGCCTGCCTGAGATGCAAGCGATCTGGGAACACGAAAATCGTTTCCAGCAAATGATGGAAGTCGAAATCTGTGCCTCGGAAGCCATGGCGGAGTTGGGGTATATCCCTCAAGAAGCCGCTAAAAACATTCGTGCAAAAGCCGCTTTTAATGTGGATCGAATTGCGGAAATTGAAGCAGTGGTAAAGCATGATGTGATTGCCTTTTTGACCTGTGTTGGTGAAAATGTTGGCGAAGATTCAAAGTATATCCATATGGGAATGACTTCCTCCGACGTTCTCGACACTGCTTTAGGGCTCCAAATGAGAGACAGTGCCGACTTATTATTGGCCAAAGCCCGGAAACTTCGGGATATCTTAGCTGACCTTGCCAAAAAACATAAATATACGATTATGACCGGTCGCACCCATGGGATTCATGCGGAACCCGTTACCTTTGGTTTGAAAATGGCTCTGTGGACCATGGAAATGGATCGTAATATAGAGCGTCTTATGGCAGCCAAAGACACCGTGGCAGTTGGAATGATTTCCGGCGCTGTGGGGACCTTCGCCAATATAGATCCCAGAGTAGAAGAAAAGGTCTGTGCCCGTTTGGGGTTAAAACCGGAACCCGTCTCCACCCAGGTAATTCAGCGCGACCGCCATGCTGATTTCCTGTCTACCATCGCAGTCTTTGGTGCAAGTCTTGAGAAATTTGCCACCGAAATTCGCAACCTGCAACGTACTGATATTTTGGAAGCTGAAGAATCCTTCGAAAAAGGTCAAAAAGGTTCTTCCGCAATGCCCCATAAAAAGAATCCCATCACTGCTGAACGTGTGGCGGGACTTTCCCGCGTACTTCGCGGCAATGCTATGGCCTCGCTGGAAAATGTAGCATTATGGCATGAAAGAGACATTACTCATTCCTCAGTGGAACGCATCATTTTGCCCGACTCTTGTCTGTTGCTCGACTATATGCTTCATCTCATGATTCGTATCATGAGCCATATTGTGGTGCATGAAGATAATATGAAGTCAAATCTTGAAAAAACTTTGGGACTCGTCTTCTCTCAGAGAGTCATGCTGGCTCTTATTGACAAAGGAATGCTCCGTGAAAAAGCATATGAATGGGTGCAGAGAAATGCCCTCTATGCTTGGGATACCAAAACCGATTTTGAATATCTTGTATCCGAAGACAAAGATATCGCTAAATACCTCTCCAAAGAAGAAATTGAAGGCATTTTTGATTATAATTATCATCTAAAAAATATTGATTATATCTTTGAACGCATTGGACTTTAAGGAGGAACTTGTCATGGCAAAAAAAATGGACATGCTTTACGAAGGAAAAGCAAAGAAAATGTTTTTGACCGATGATCCTGACATTATCTGGATCGAATATAAGGATGACGCTACTGCTTTTGATGGTAAAAAGAAAGGCACCATCATGGGAAAAGGCGAATTGAATAACGCTATTTCTTCAATTTTCTTTACCATGCTGAAGGAACATGGCATTGAAAATCATTTTATTGAAAAGATTTCCGACACGGAACAGTTGGTAAAGCGCAGTGACATTATTATGGTAGAGGTCATTGTTCGCAATATTGCTGCTGGTGGTATGGCCAAACGTCTTGGTTTACCTGAGGGTACTCCTTTAAAAAGTACGGTCGTTGAATTCTGCTATAAATCCGATGAATTGGGCGATCCCATGATTAACGATTATCATATTGCCGCTTTGGGCTTGGCCACCAAAGAGCAGATGGCGGAAATTACAGATATCACCTTAAAGGTAAATGATGTTTTGAAAGAATATCTTGCCAAACGCAAAGTGAAGCTAGTTGATTTCAAATTAGAATTCGGACTTTTCCATGGTAAAGTTCTTTTAAGCGATGAAATTTCTCCTGATACCTGTCGTTTCTGGGACAGCGAAACCAATGAAAAATTGGATAAAGACCGCTTTAGAAGAGACTTGGGGAATGTGGAAGATGCTTACCGTGAAATTCTCAAACGTCTCAGCGAATAAGATTTCATCGAATTAAAAAAGGAGAATCAAATGGGCGTAAGTTATAAAGATGCCGGTGTTGATATTGAAAAAGGCACGGAAGCCGTGGAGCTCATGCGCGACCACGTAAAATCCACCTTCCAAAAAGGCGTCCTTACAGATATTGGGAGTTTCGGTGGCTTGTTTCAGTTGGATACCGAAAAATTTCCGGAACCCGTTCTTGTGTCCGGCACTGACGGAGTCGGTACAAAACTGCGTATTGCCATGATGATGGATCGTCATGATACCATCGGTATTGATGCCGTGGCCATGTGTGTTAACGATATTTTGGTGCAGGGGGCTACCCCGCTGTTTTTCCTTGATTATTTGGCCACAGGAAAACTTGACCCGCAAAAAATTGCCGATATCGTTAAGGGTGTTGCCGATGGCTGCCGCCAGAGCCGTGCTGCTTTAATTGGCGGTGAAACGGCGGAAATGCCGGATTTTTACGGCGAAGATGAATATGACATTGCCGGTTTTGCCGTTGGTGTTGTCAATAAGGATAAAATTATTGACGGTAGCCGTACAGAAAAAGGCGACGTCATGTTGGCGCTGCCTTCCACCGGGGTTCACTCCAATGGTTTTTCTCTGGTGCGGAAATTGGTTTTCGATACAGCGCATCTTTCCGTGAATAACTATATTGAAGAATTGGGATGTACTTTGGGGGAAGAACTTCTCCGTCCTACCAAAATCTATGTAGAGGAAATTCTTCCATTATTGGATCGTTTTGATATTCATGGGATGTGCCACATTACCGGCGGTGGCCTTGTTGAGAATATCCCTCGGAGCATTCGCAAGGATCTCAACGCTGTTATTGATGTGGCATGGTTGAAACCCCCGATTTTTGAATATCTCCAGAGAATCGGTAACGTTGACGATGTGGAAATGCACCGCGTATTCAATATGGGTATTGGCTATATTGTTATTACTGATCAGGACACTGCCTGGGAAATTCAGGAACAAAATCCTGCGTTCTTCCAAATTGGTTATTTGGAAGCCGGGGAAGGAAAAACCGAAATCATGGGAGTTAATATATGAAACGCTTTGTAGTTTTAGCTTCGGGTAGAGGATCAAATTTTCAAGCCATTCTCGAAGAAGTTCAAAAAGGAAACATTAACGGTGAGATCGTAGCTGTGATTTCCGATAACCACAACGCTAATGCACTGGAAATTGCCAGAGAGGCAGGAATCGAGGCTGTTTATGGCAATGCTAAATCCGATGAATATAAAGACTGGCTTTTGGGAACCGTGCAATCCTATGCTCCCGATTATGTATTGTTGGCAGGATATATGCGCATCGTGCCACCGGAATTTGTATCCATGTTTCCTCAAAGGATTATTAATATTCATCCTGCCTTATTGCCGTCTTTCCCCGGACTGCACGGTCAGCGCCAAGCCCTGGAATATGGTGTAAAAATTACCGGCTGTACTGTTCATTATGTGGATGAAGGTATGGATACTGGGAAGATCATAGCCCAAAAAGCGGTGCCAGTTTTGGAGGATGATACTGAAGATACCCTTTCTGCCAGAATATTGGTAGAGGAACATAAATTATATCCGGCAGTCGTTAAGATGCTGGCAGAGCAAGAATAAAAATGATGCGCGGGCAATGGTGGAGGTTTTTCTGCCATTGCCGCCACGCATATCAGAGGTATTAATATGAAAGTGTTAGTCGTTGGCAGCGGCGGAAGAGAGCACGCTATCGCTGCAAAAATCAATGAAAGTCCCCGTTTAGAAAAACTTTATGCTGCTCCCGGCAGCGATGGGATGTCTGCCATTGCGGAATGTGTACCCTACAAAGTGGCTGAAGTCGACAAGATTGTGGACTTTGCTGTCAAAGAAAAAATTGATATGGTTTTCATCGGTCCTGAAGTGCCGTTGCTTTTGGGAATGGCCGATGCTTTGATGGATCAGGGCATTATGGTTTTGGGCCCTCAGAAAGATGCTGCGGAATTAGAAGGCAGTAAGGCCTTTTCCAAAGGGATTATGAAAAAATATGGCATTCCTACCGGGGATTATGAAGTGTTTATTGACAGCGAAGCCGCCCTTGATTATCTGGAAACCGCAGCTTATCCTACGGTTGTTAAGGCCGATGGTTTGGCAGCGGGGAAGGGGGTAATCATTGCCCAAACCAAGGAAGAAGCACAAAATGCTGTACGCAGCATGATGGAAGATAAGGTTTTCGGCGATAGTGGTTCTCAAATCGTAATTGAAGAATTTCTTGATGGGGAGGAACTGAGCTTACTCGGTTTTACCGATGGGAAAAACATCATTCCCATGGTGCCTTCTCAGGATCATAAACGAATTTTTGACAATGATATGGGTCCCAATACCGGTGGCATGGGAGCATATGCCCCTGCTCCCATTGGCGCTCCCGCTGTTATGGAAGAAGCCATGGAAAAAGTGATGAAGCCTTTGGTGGCAGCGATGGCCAAGGAAGGGAAGCCTTATCGCGGAGTGTTATATGCCGGTCTCATGGTGGGGAGTAAAGGCGTCCAAGTTTTGGAATTCAACGCCCGCTTTGGAGACCCCGAAACCCAGGCGGTTCTTCCTTTGCTGGACAGTGATATCATCACCATTGTTGAAGCCATCAACCAAGGTACTTTAGATAAAATTGAAATCAAATGGAAAAAACAGTCTGCGGCTTGTGTGGTTATGGCAGCCAAAGGGTATCCGGAAAATCCTGTCAAGGGTGATGCCATTCATGGCCTTGACGATGAAGTGGCAGATACCTTTGTATTTCATGCCGGCACTGTGAAAAAAGACGGTATGTTTTATACCAATGGCGGCCGTGTGCTCGGCGTTACCGCTTTATGTGATGATTTGCGTACAGCCATCGACCTTGCCTATGAAAGAGTTGCCAAAATCAATTTCGAAGGATGTCATTTCCGCAAAGATATTGGCGCAAAAGCATTTAAGTAAGACAATAGTAGGCACATCACAACGAAGGAGCAATTATGTTAGAATTTATAGGAAGTCTCAATGAAGAACAAAGAAGTGCTGTTATGGCGGATGACGGTCCGGTACTGGTCATTGCCGGTGCAGGATCGGGGAAAACCAGGGTTCTAACCTCCCGTATTGCATATTTGATGGAGGAACGAAATATCCATCCCGGCGAAATTATGGCCCTGACCTTTACCAACAAAGCCGCTAATGAGATGCAAAGCCGTATCGCTAGGCTGATCGGGCAGGACATCTATGGTCTGTGGGTAGGGACGTTTCATCGAATCTGCCTGCGCATTTTACGCATGGAAGGGGAAGCCATTGGTCTAGACCGCGATTTTGTAATATATGATGATGCTGATCAGCGTTCACTGGTCAAAACCATCATGAAGCAGCGTGGCATTGATGGCGATGAAATTACTCCCGCTGCCGTGCTCCATATCATTGGAGACGCAAAAAATAAAATGCTTTCTCCCGAAGCCTTTGAGGAAACGGCATTAACCGCCAAAGAAGAAACCGTTGCGGAGATTTACGCTTCCTATGAGAAAAATTTAAAGTCTAACAATGCCTTGGATTTTGACGATTTGCTTCTTTATACAGTAGAGCTATTTACCCAATGTCACGATGTTTTAAAACGTTATCGTGACCGCTTTCAATATCTATTAGTTGATGAATACCAGGATACCAATGAGGCGCAATATTATTTGCTACGTCTTTTAGCGGGGAAGCACGGCAATCTATTTGTGGTGGGTGACCCTGATCAGAGTATCTATGCTTTCCGTGGCGCAAAAATTGAAAACATCCTTAATTTTAATCAGGATTATCCCGAAGCCCAAGTCTATCGTCTGGAAAAAAATTATCGTTCCACCTCTCAAATTCTCCAGGTGGCCAATGATCTCATTAGTCACAATACCAGTAGGCTGGAGAAAAATCTATACTCCGAGAGGGATGATGGGCATGATGTGGAATCACTCATGCTGGCGGACGAAAAAGCGGAGGCTATCTATATTGCAGATTCCATCCGCAACTTAATGGAACGAGAAAACTATGGTTTGAAAGATTTTGCGGTATTTTATCGGACTCATGCGCAAAGCCGTATTTTGGAAGATATTCTCATGCGCCGAAAAATTCCCTATAAGGTTTTCGGAGGCCAAAAATTTTATGATCGGAAAGAAATCAAAGATACTATGGCCTATTTGCGTTTGATAATGAATCCCGGCGATAATATTAGCTTGCTGAGGATTATTAATGAACCTCGCCGTGGCATTGGCAATGTTACCTTGGAAAAATTAGAAGACAAGAGCGTGGAGCGTGCCGTTTCCATCTGGGATTTTATGAAGGATGGCATTACAGATCCCGACTTTAAAGCTGCAGCCAGAAAGTCTCTTCAAGTTTTCATTGACGTAATAAAACATCTGATGCTTTTTTCCATTGACCATACTGTCACAGAGCTAGTAGAAGAGATATGGAACAGCACCGGCTATAAAGCTATGTTGGAACAGGAAAATAATGTAGAAAACATGAGCCGTTTAGAAAATATGGCGGAATTTCTTACTGTAACGAGGGACTACGATATTTCCAGCAAAGAAAATCCTGAAGGTGGCAATCTTGCCGATTTCTTGGCGGGGATTTCCTTAAGTTCCGACTTGGACGGTATGGATGATGAACAATATCTTACCTTGATGACGATTCACATGGCTAAGGGGCTTGAGTTCCCGGTAGTGTTTCTTATGGGAATGGAGGAAAACATCTTTCCTCATGTTCGCTCCGTACTTTCCGGCAGTGAACAGGATATTGAAGAAGAGCGCCGTCTTTGTTATGTGGGTGTGACCCGCGCGATGGATCGCTTAATGATATTGCGGGCTTATCGCAGAACCCTATGGGGACGTACTTCTTATAATAAACCTTCCCGTTTTTTAAATGAAATGAATTTGGCTGCACCTAAAGTCATTGAAAAACGTGAAGTGACTCCGACTCCTATTAACGAATTTGCCACAGGCAATAAGGTACGTCATGGAAAATTCGGAGATGGCGTTATTATTGCCATGAATCAGGATGAAGGTAAGGTAAAAATTGCTTTTCCTGATCTTGGTATTAAGGAATTCTTATTGGAATATGCAAATCTGGAAAAACTGAACTAAAAGGAAGATTGCGGCTTTCCGCTTTAAAAAGCATAATGATACAGAAAGAAATCAAGCAATTAACGGAACAACTGAATCGCTGGAATATCGCTTATTACGAGGAGGATCGCGAATTAGTCAGTGACGCAGAGTACGATAAAGCCATGCGCCGTCTGGAGGAGCTGGAACAGCAGTATCCTCAATTTGCCCATAGCGATAGCCCGACACAACGTGTGGGGGGCAGTGCCATTGACCGCTTCGTACCGGTGGAACATATTCGGCCTCTTCTATCTTTGAGCAACGCATTTTCGGTACAGGAATTAATGGATTTTCATCATCGTTTGATCCGTTCTGGTGTAGAACATCCAACTTATGTATTAGAATGGAAAATTGACGGTTTAACCGTTGCATTGGAATATGAAAGCGGTACCTTTGTGCGTGGCGCTACTCGAGGTGACGGCAAAATCGGTGAGGATATTACAGAAAACCTAAAAACGGTGAGGACGATTCCACTCCGAATCCCGTACCAAGGCCATCTTGTTTGTCGTGGCGAGGCTTTTTTGCCCAAAGAAGATTTTATCAAGCTCAATGCCGAACGGGAGGAAGCGGGAGAATCTCTGTTTGCCAACCCCCGTAATGCCGCCGCCGGCTCTTTACGCCAGTTGGACCCTAAAATCGCGGCGAAACGCCCACTGGCGGTATTTGCCTATGATATTGTTTTTGGTGATTCCGATTTACCGGATACCCAGGAGGAAACTTTGGAATTTCTCAAAGACCAAGGATTCCTTGTGAACCCCAGTAGGCTGCTGATCGGCTCTATGGATGATTTGGAACGTATTATCGACCAAAAGGTGGAAGAGCGAAAAACCCTGAGTTATGATACTGACGGTCTTGTTTTAAAGCTCAATAGCTTCAAAGACCGTGAATTATTGGGTTATACCTCCAAGGCACCAAGGTTTTCCATTGCCTATAAATTCCCGCCGGAAGAAGCCGAAACGACCCTGGAGGATATCCGAATTACCTTGGGGCGTACCGGTACTTTAACTCCGCTCGGGATTCTTACACCTGTGACCTTGGCAGGTTCCGTCATCAGCAAAGTAAGCTTGCACAATGAAGATTATTTAAAAGAAAAGGATATTCGAATCGGTGACCGGGTGGTAATCCACAAAGCCGGAGACGTAATTCCGGAAGTGGTTCGTTCCCTGCCGGAAAAGCGGAAGTCGGATTCCAAACCTTTCGTCTTTCCTCATCAATGTCCGGTCTGCGGCGGAGAGGTCACGCAACTTCAAGGCGAAGTGGCGTGGCGCTGTGTCAACGAAAGCTGCTCTGGTCGTATCAAAGAGAATATCAAACATTTTGTTTCTAAAAATGCCATGGATATTGAGGGTTTTGGGCCTTCTATTGTGGAAACATTGCTCCAGAAATCCTTGATTTGCGACGTTTCGGATATTTACGATTTAACCATGGAGATGCTCGTCCCCTTGGAAAAAATGGGGGAAAAGAGCAGTCAAAATCTTTTGGACGCCATTGAAAAAAGTAAAAGCGCGGGCTTGGCTCGTTTGTTATTTGCTTTGGGAATTCGCCATGTGGGCGCGGTAACCGCGGCCAACATCGCCACCCATATCGGTTCTATGAAACGTCTATTATCCATCATTGATGAGAGTCATAGTGGCGATGCTTTAGCGGAAATCGAGGAAGTCGGCGATAAAATCGCCGATAGTCTCTACCGCTACTTCACCAATAAAGAAAATCGCGCATTAATCGAAAAGCTGAAAGCCCATGGTGTTTCCATGGAATCCGCGGCATTGCCCCAAGGTCATCTGGAAGGGAAAACGTTCCTTTTTACCGGTACCTTGCCAACGCTAAAGCGTGCTGAGGCAGAGACTATGATAAAAGAAAAAGGCGGCCGTATTTTAAGCGGTGTCAGTAAAAACTTAAACTATTTGGTCGCCGGTGAAAAAGCCGGCTCCAAATTGGATAAAGCGCAAAAATTAGGAATTAAGATCCTCTCGGAAGATGAGTTTTTAGAATATATCAACAAGTAAACAGGAGGTTGCTATGGAACAAAACATCAGACGAGTCGTCGTCGAGAAAAAACAGGGATTTAATGTTGAATCTCAGCATATTTTGAAAGATTTGATCCATATCCTCAACTGCAAAGGTGTCAAATCCTTGCGTATTTTTAATGTCTATGATGTGGAAGGGCTTTCCGATGAAGAATTGGCGTTAGGTAAAAAAATGGTTTTTTCCGAACCGCCGGTGGATCTTTGCTATGATGAAGAGCTTCCATTGAAACCAGGAGAGCGAGCTTTTGCCTTTATGTATTTACCGGGCCAGTACGACCAACGTGCCGACTCCGCGGCTCAATGCTTGGAAATTATTACAGGGCGTAAAATTGACGCTCTTCGTACCGCACGGGTTTGGGCTTTGAGTGGTGATATTACCGTGGAAGAATGGATTCGCATCAAAGAATTTGCCATTAATCCCGTGGATTCCACCGAGATTCCTTTGGCTAAGCCGGAATCTATCCGAGAAGAAGCGCCGGTTCCTGTCCCCGTCGCTATCTTGGAAGGCTTCATCACTATGGATGATGAAAACCTGACACTTCTCTATGAACAGCTATCTCTGGCCATGTCCAAAGAGGACTTTTTCTTTACACGAGACTACTTCGTCAAAGAACAGCGCGACCCCACCATTACGGAAATCAAGGTTCTTGATACCTACTGGAGCGACCATTGCCGTCATACTACCTTCATGACAGTAATTGATGATGTAGAATTCAAGCCGGGCTTTTATATGTCTCCCATTATGGAAGCTTGGAATGATTATAATGAAACCCGTACTTATGTTTATGAAGGAAAAGAAGCTAAGCCGCCGTGTCTCATGGATTTGGCCACTATGGCCATGAAAGAGATGCGGAAATCAGGCCGCCTCAATGACCTCGATGAGAGTGACGAAATCAACGCCTGCACGATTAAGATAAAAGTCGATGTTGGCGGTGAGGAAGAAGACTGGCTCCTGCTCTTTAAGAATGAAACCCACAACCATCCCACGGAGATTGAACCATTTGGCGGGGCCGCCACCTGTCTCGGTGGTGCCATTCGCGATCCTTTGTCGGGGCGTGCCTATGTTTATCAGGCAATGCGGGTTACCGGCGCCGGAGACCCCCGTACTCCTGTGGGCCAGACCATCGAAGGGAAACTGCCTCAACGTAAAATTTGCAAAGAGGCCGCTCATGGTTACAGCTCTTACGGCAATCAAATCGGCCTTGCTACCGGGAAAGTTGTAGAAATTTATGATGAGGCCTTTGTTGCTAAGCGAATGGAAATCGGTGCTGTGATCGGCGCTGTGCCCGAAAAAGCCGTAAAGCGGGAAGCGCCGCAAAAAGGTGATATTGTGCTGCTGCTCGGCGGCAGAACCGGACGTGACGGTCTCGGCGGCGCTACAGGTTCCTCCAAAGAACATACCGAAGAAAGTATCCATCAATCCGGAGCCGAAGTGCAAAAGGGGAATCCTCCTACGGAACGTAAGATTCAGCGGCTTTTCCGCGATGGTGAATTGACCGCTATGATCAAGCGCTGCAACGATTTTGGCGCCGGCGGTGTTTCAGTGGCTGTTGGTGAATTGACCGATAGTCTTTTCATTGACCTAGACGCCGTTCCCTTAAAATACCAGGGGTTGGATGGTACGGAAGTGGCAATTTCTGAATCCCAGGAACGTATGGCTGTAGTGATTGCCGCGGAAAATAAGGATATTTTCGTTGCCAAAGCAGAGAAAGAAAACCTTGAATGTACGCAAATTGCTGAGGTCACCGACAACAACCGTTTGGAAGTGGTTTTCAAGGGGCAAAAGGTTGTGGATTTGAGCCGCGATTTTCTCAATAGTGGCGGCGTTCGTCAGCACATTTCCATTGAAGTGCTTCCTCCTGTTCCTGAAAATCCCCTGCGTGCTTTAACGTCAATCCGCACAAAGGACTCTTTGGAGGAATCCCTGATATTCATGGCCCTTGATAACAATATCGCTTCCCAAAAAGGGCTGGGTGAAATGTTTGATGGTACCATCGGTGCCAATTCTGTATTAATGCCCTTCGGCGGTATTAATCAGATGACTCCTTCCGAAGGGATGGCGGCCCATCTTCCTGTTATGGACGTCCCCACCAAGACCACATCTTTGATGACTCATGGCTTCAATCCCAAACTGGCTCATTGGAGTCCCTTCCATGGCGGACTTTACGCCGTTTTGGAAAGTGTAACTCGTCTGGTGGCTATGGGGGGCGATTACAAAACAGCACGTTTGACCCTCCAAGAATACTTTGAAAAACTTAAAAACGTCCCATACCGTTGGGGCAAACCCCTTTCAGCTTTGCTGGGCGCTTATAAAGCCCAGCGTGCCTTTGGAATTCCCGCCATCGGCGGGAAGGACAGTATGTCCGGCTCCTTCAAGGACATGAATGTTCCTCCGTCGCTGATTTCCTTTGCCGTCGGTTTGACCGAGGATGATAAGGTACTTAGTCCAGAGCTGAAGGGCCCTGGACATAAACTCGTTTTGTTAAAGGGCAAATTTGACGCCAACCTGGTTCCCGACTTTGACCACCAGAAGGCCCTTTATGATACCGTAGCTTCCTGGAATAAAGAGGGGAAAGTTCTCTCCGCCATGAGTTTAAAAGAGGGCGGTATCGGTGAAGCCTTGATTCACATGGTATTAGGCAATGCCATCGGTGTAATTCTCAACGATTTGCCTATGGAAGAAATCCTTTGCCCCGCTTACGGCTCAATCTTGCTGGAAGTGGAAAATGTGGACAGCCTTGATGGCTTCCCCTATGAAATCATTGGTGAAACTGTGGCAGAGCGTGTCATTTCCTATGGTAAGGAAAAGATATCTTTAGCCAATTTGGTAGAGGCGTATCTTACCGCCATGGCCGATATTTATCCGCCATTCCTGCCCGGTCCTGAGGATGAAGCAGCTTGTCCCAAATGGGATAAACAGATTTATGTCTCCAATCCCCAGGCAGGTAAAGCCAAGGTGCTGATCCCCGTATTCCCCGGAACCAACTGTGAATATGACACTGCCGAGGCCTTTGCCAATGCCGGCGGTCAAAGTCGTATTATTGTTGTACGGAATCAAACACCGGACGACCTGAAAGCTTCCATTGAGGAAATGGCAAAAGCCTTGAAGGAAAGTCAGATTTTAATGCTTCCCGGCGGCTTTAGCGCTGGGGATGAACCGGAAGGGGCAGGAAAGTTTATTACGTCCGTTTTCCGCGATCCGCTTTTAACCGAGGCAGTTGCAGAGCATTTGGAAAAGAAGAATTTGATTCTGGGAATCTGCAATGGCTTCCAAGCTCTGGTGAAGCTGGGACTTCTGCCTTATGGTGAAATTCGTGAATTAAAATCCAATGATCCTACCTTGACCTTTAACCATATTGGCCGCCATGTTTCCACTATGGTGAGGACAAAAGTCATTTCCAAGCTGTCTCCCTGGTTTAACCAGGCGGAGTTGGGAGCTGTATATACAGTGCCTGTTTCCCATGGGGAAGGTCGTTTTGTTGCGACGATGAAACAGTTGGGTGAAATGATCGCCAACGGCCAAATTGCCACTCAATATGTGAACAGTAGGGGACGTGCCACCATGATTGCGCCGGACAATCCCAATGGCTCCATGATGGCAGTAGAAGGGATTACCAGTAAGGATGGATTGATTCTCGGTAAAATGGGGCATTCCGAACGCTATAGAGAGGGACTTTACCGCAATGTTCCCGGAGATTATGACCAGAAGATTTTCCAATCCGGGATTGCATATTTTAAATAATGCTCCCGTCCGAAAAGGAGGATACCAATGACAAAAATTACGGAAAACGCCAAAACAGTTTTGGAGCGACGCTATTTGCACCGTAATGAAAATAACGAAATTGACGAAACAATAGAGGGGCTGTTCCACCGTGTAGCGAATTCTATTGCCAAGGCTGAAGAAACCTATGGAATGAGTGAAAGTGATATCGCTTCTCTTGCTGAAAAATATTATACATTAATGACGGATTTAGACTTCTTACCCAATTCTCCGACATTAATGAATGCGGGGTTGCCTTTGGGCCAGCTTTCCGCCTGCTTTGTACTACCCATTGAAGATTCCATGGAAAAAATCTTCGAAGCTGTAAAAAATACTGCCTTAATTCACAAAAGCGGAGGCGGCACCGGCTTTAGCTTCTCCCGTCTTCGTCCCCGTGGTTCCACGGTTCGCTCCACCGGCGGTGTAGCGTCGGGTCCCATCAGTTTTATGAAGGTTTTTAATACCGCCACTGAAGCCGTGAAGCAAGGCGGCAAGCGTCGTGGCGCCAACATGGGGATTCTGCGGGTGGATCATCCCGATATCATTGACTTTATCCGAGCCAAGGAAGATAATAAAGAACTAACCAACTTTAATCTCAGCGTTTGGCTTACCGATGGATTTATGGAAGCGCTAAAAACCGATGCGGACTATCCCTTAATTGATCCCTCTACCGGTCTTATTATGGGAAAAGCCAATTCCAAGGAGGTCTTTGACCTTATTGTAGAAAAGGCCTGGTTGAATGGGGAACCCGGCGTGATTTATATGGATAAAATTAATAAAAAAAATCCCGTTCCTCATATCGGTTCTGTGGAAAGTACCAATCCCTGTGGGGAGCAGCCACTGCTTCCCTTTGAAAGCTGCAATCTTGGTTCCATTAATTTACTCCATATGTATGATGACTCTGTGGAAGGCATTCACTGGAAAAGGTTTGAAGACACCATTCGTTTAAGTGTCCGCTTCCTCGACAATGTCATTGATATGAATCAATATCCTATTCCGGAAATTGATGAAATGACAAAGAAAACGAGAAAGATCGGTTTGGGAATTATGGGCTTTGCTGATGTCCTTTGCCGCATGGGTATCCCTTATGATTCCGAAGAGGCCGTAGAGACCGCTGAAGAAATCATGAGCTTTATGGACCGCATTTCCAAAGAAGAGAGTTTACTATTGGCAGAACAGAAGGGAACCTTCCCTGCTTATGAGGGAAGTGTGTGGGAACAAGAGGGGAAAGCATTGCGGAATGCCACCACTACCACCATTGCTCCTACCGGTACCATCAGCATGATTGCGGGATGCAGCTCCGGCATCGAGCCTCTTTTTGGCATTGCATATTATAAGCTTTGTATGGATGGGGATAAGTTAATGGAAATCCACCCCCATTTTAAGGAAATTGCCATGGAACGCGGATTCTATAGCGAGGAAATTATGCAAAAGGTGGTAGAGCAGGGGAGTCTTGCAGGAATCGAGGAAATTCCCGAGGATGTGAAACGCATTTTTGTAACGACACGCGATATTGCTCCGGAGTGGCATATTCGCATTCAGGCGGCTTTCCAGAAATATACTGACAACGCTGTCAGCAAAACCATTAACTTCCCCCATGATGCTACAAAAGAAGAAATCGCGAATTCTTATCGCTTGGCTTATGACTTGGGCTGCAAGGGAATCACTGTTTACCGTGACGGCTCAAGAGATGAGCAGGTACTTAACATTGGCAGTGACAAAAAGGAAAAAGAACAGCGCGAGAAAAGTGTTTCTCAAATTGCGCCTCGTCAACGTCCCGGCATTACCCAAGGGATGACGGAAAAAGCCATTGCTGGCTGCGGCAATCTCTATATTACCGTAAATTACGATGATCGCGGTATCTGTGAGGTTTTTACCAATTTGGGGAAAGGTGGCGGTTGTCCCTCCCAAACGGAAGCTACCAGCCGTCTCGTTTCTTTGGCAATGCGCTCCGGTATCGATCCCACTTCTGTTGTGGAGCAATTAAAGGGGATTCGCTGTCCTTCAACTTTAGCGCGTAAGGCAAAGGGCGACCAGGTACGGGCCTTATCCTGCCCAGATGCTATCGCAAAAACCTTGGAACGTGTATTGAAAATTGCTCCCTGCAAATCCGATAAAAATGGCTTGAATTTGGACAATATTGCCCAAGAAATTGAGGATTCTCATAAAAACGAAAACATAAAATCCGCCAGATGTCCCGAATGTGGTAGTCCCTTAGAACATGAAGGCGGTTGTGTCCTTTGCCATACTTGCGGCTACAGCAAGTGCGGCTAATTTGATGGGATAGGTATCAAAATGAGTGATATCATTATAACCGATATAAAATACAGAAACACGATTCCTATGATTCGCCATCTGGCCAAACAGGGGCATAAGATATATTGTGTAGAGTATGATGATGTTGACCCCAAGCAATGTCTGGGGTTTTATTCCAAATACTGTTATAAAGCCTTTACTATCCCGGATGGCGATGAATTGATTCCTCGCTTAAACGAGCTATGTGCGTCTTTGGATCATCCCATTTTGATTGCCGTAGGTGCCAAGACTCTCAGAAATCTGGTTGGAAAAAAGATCAAAGCCCAAGTTGCATTACCGTCTCTAAAGGCTTTATTGGAAGCATCCGATAAAAACCATGTCGTTTCTATGGCTGAAAAAATTGGTATTCCTGTCCCTGAAACATTTACCTTAGAGCATTTCTCCGACCTTGAAGAATTGGCGAATGTCATGGCATATCCATGTATCATTAAATATAAAAATGGTGAATTATTATCTTTGAAGCCATCGCAGCGTTACCGAATCATCCCGGACAGGCAGCAGTTCATGGATACCTATTCTGAGATGCACGCGAAACAGGAAAACCCTTTGGTCCAGCAGTATATTGAGGGCGATGGTTATGGTGTATCTCTTTTGATTGACGCGGATGGTGATTTATGTGATTTCATTTGCCATCACCGTCTACGAGAATACCCCGTAACTGGAGGACCATCCTGTTTTTGTGAAACAGTTTTTGACCGTAAATTATTGCAGTATTCCTACCGCCTATTACGCGAAATGAACTTTTGCGGCGTCGCTATGGTGGAATACAAAGGCACTCTTGAAGCTCCCTATCTCATGGAAATCAATCCGAGATTCTGGGGCTCATCTCCCTTGATTGCTGTTTCTCAAAGCTCATTTTACGATTCCCTTGTGCAGCCAAGGAAAATTGATGTGGACACCTGCGCGCCATCGTATAAGGTCGGTGCTAAAATGCGGTTTACTCCTCAGGATTTTATGGCGTTCTCCGGCTACTTAAAGCGTGAATCTCATAAGGCAAAATTTTTCATTCAGTATGTTAGGAGCATGTTTGATTTTTCCGTAAAGGATGGTATCTTCTCATTCAGTGATATGACTCCGTATTTTAAATATATCAGTAATGCTATAAGAGGTAGTCACTCATGAAATGTGATTTGCATGTCCATTCCAATCTCTCCAATGATTGCTGTAATTCTATTGATAGAATTGTAAAAAGGGCGAAAAAGAAGGGGATTGACATCCTTGCCATCACCAACCATAATGAAATAATCCCCCCAGGACAGCTGAAAAAATATGGTAATCACGTGGTATTGATTTCTGGAGCTGAATATTCCACCGATGTGGGACACGTCTTAGCTATCTTTTGCGAAAAACATATTGAATCGTATGGAGTTAGGAAAAATGCCAAGGGAGTCTATGACCATCAAGAAGTCATTAGGGCCATTCACGAAATGGATGGGATCGCCATTTATGCCCACCCCTTCGGTCGGGTCATAAACCCTAGTCAGGATATTTTAAAAAGGTTTGACGGGATTGAAGTTTATAATTCCAGAAGCGGATATAAGCTGAAAGGCAAAGCCAACCTATTGGCCCAAAAAGCAGTACTGAATCACCAATATCAAACTGCCGGCAGCGACGCGCACTTGCTTTACGAAATTGGGAAAAGTTATGTTGAGTTAAACCTCGCTAACAAAAATTTCACCAAGGAAGAATTCCTCGAAGCGCTAAAAACAGGGGAGCTTTTTTCTCGCCCCACATCCGCTGTGGCTTCCTCCATTAGTCAAATGTATAAAGCCGTATGCCTAAAAATGCCAAAATTATTTTTAAAAAATATTCTAAAGTTTATTTATGGTATCGCCACAATTCTCTTTCCCTTTTTGTTTCAAATTAAACCGTGCAGAAAAATAGGAAATCAAAATGATACTTTATGAATTCGCAAGAAAAGTTAATAAAAGAATCAAAGTTTTGAAAAAGAAAAAGGCCGGTAAATATTTAAGCGCTGTCAGACGCATCGAATTTGTGTGTCCACCCGTGGGGCGCAGGGTTTGTGCCATGACCTTTGATGATGGCCCTTGTGCGCTTCCTCCAAATCCTTCCCATACACAAGAAGGGCTCACGGAAGTAATTGTCTCCACATTGGAAAAATATGGAGCAAGAGGAACTTTTGATATTATCGGCACAACGGCGCAAAACTATCCCGATGTGGAAGGGGAGCTCAATGACTTTTCCTGGAGCGGTGTTCACTACGACCATTATCCGAAATTCGGCCAAGATGATTTGGCCGGCGCCGTCAACCAACCGCAACTGATTCAACGTTTGTTAGACGGCGGCCATGAACTCGCCAATCACGGGTATACCCACAGATTGTTTGGCCCCATGAATGCCGTTTATAAAGGCCGCCATCACTTTACTACCTTGGTAGAAGTCACAGGCGACCTGAAAAATCTTGACGATTTTATTATGGAACGCTTTGGCTATCAAATGAAGCTGTCAAGACCGCCCCATTATATTGACGCTATCCCTCAGGGCGGGACGTCTTATGATGCCTACCGCTATATGGGGTATAACTACTTGGCGGCAAGTTTTGACGGCGGCGGTTGGATGCCCTCCTGCGGCGACTATCAGAAAGATGTGGAAAACATGATATCACCCCTTCGAGAAACGTTGGAAAAAGATCCGGAATCGTTAAATGGTAAAATCATTTTCCAAAAAGACGGCTGCAATATGACGCTGCAAACACCCATTGCCGATGCCCTTGGTCCCCAACTCGCGCTTTTGAAAGAATACGGCTATGAGGTCGTTACCGTATCAGAACTGTTAAAAATGTCACCCTTTGAAGATATTCATGACGGATGCGCCGAATATCCGTATATCATGGAACTTTTGGGCAAAAATCATATTGTTGGTTATAAAAATAATACATTCCAAGGGGAAAAGGATATCACTGTTGATGAATTTGCCGTCATGTTGACAAATTCCACCTTTTACAGAGTCGATCGTCCGCTTTCTTATCAAGATATGGTATCAATTGCCAGAAGTAATTGTGGCATTGATTTACCCAAAACGAAATACCTATGCGGTGATTTCCTGCTGGAAATTACCCAAAAGTATAATATTCCTTGCGATAAGGAAATATATTGCGGCGTCCCTAGGATTCAACGTAAAGTCGCAGTGGAATTTATCGCAAAATTAGTTGAGTCATTAAGATAAGGATAGAGATGCGATCATCTCTTTTTTATTACATTGCACAAAATCTAACGGATATACAACGTATCTTCTTGAAAGATACTTAAAAATACGGTAGAATATAGAAATAGCAAAAGGGAGGATGCTGATGGCTACAGGGATTGAAAAACTGGATGTTCACGGTATGAATTGTTATCAGGCCAAAGTTTCCATTGATAGCCGTTTGCGTCGTACCAAGGCTTACCGTATTCGGGTGATTCACGGTTATCATCAAGGTACTGAGATTCGTGACATGGTGCGTCAGGAGTATCAGAATCACCCCAGAGTTCTCCGTATGGATACTTTCTGCTCGGGAGAAACTGATTTAATTTTACGTGAAATTTAATTTAGAGGAACGAATATGAAAATAACTGTTATTGGTTGTGGCCGTTGGGGCTCATTTATTGCTTGGTATCTCAATCGTATCGGCCATGAAGTATCGCTCTATGGTCGACCTTCGTCCAAGCATATGCAGGAATTTCAGGAGACTGGAACAAATGGTATGGTCACGCTCCCTAAATCCATCACTTTGGAGACCAATCTTTCTAAAGCAACAGAGAGTGATGTCATTGTGATTTCTGTAAATTCCCAGGGGCTCCGTGGCCTGATGGAAGAGCTGAAAACGTTTCATCTGGAACATAAAATTTTTGTTCTTTGTATGAAGGGGATTGAAATTACCACCGGAAAGCGTCTTTCTGAGGTGGTTATGGAAAATACCGCCCCATCCAATATAGTAGCGGTTTGGCTTGGACCCGGTCATGTTCAGGAATTTACTCGTGGGGTACCGAACTGTATGGTCATAGACAGCGTGGATTCCTCGGTGAAACAACGTCTCGTTGATGCGTTCTCCAGTGACTTAATCCGCTTTTATTATGGCTCTGACTTAATTGGGAATGAAATTGGCGGTGCAGCGAAAAATGTCATTGGTATTGCCGCTGGAATGCTGGATGGACTTGGTTTGACCTCCTTAAAAGGTGCATTGATGTCTCGTGGTACCAGAGAAATCGCACGTCTCATCAAAGCTATGGGGGGTACCGAACTTTCTGCCTATGGGCTCTGTCATCTTGGCGATTATGAAGCTACAGTTTTTTCTCAATTCAGCAATAATCGCCGCTTTGGCGAAGTATTTATTAAAGGAGAGGAATACACTAAACTTGCAGAAGGTTACTATACAGTGAAAGCGCTAATGAACTTAGGTAAGGAATATCAAGTGGATCTTCCCATATGTAATGCTGTATATGGGGCGCTGTATGATAAGGCGGACCCGGAACAAACAATTAATGGTTTATTTACCCGTAGCTTGAAGGAAGAATTCTAACAAAGCATTTAAAATTCTTATTTTATCAAAGGGACGCTTCCCACAAGGATGCGTCCCTTTGATATTTGGTTTTAGTTTATTTAATTGTAATTAATTCATAATTCCTTGTACCTATCCCAATTTTTTCTGCATGATCGAGACAAGTACGCCATTCAGATTCTGGCCTCGAATTGGTGAAATGGTCGTGGTGATCTACAAAATCATCTTTCGCCATATTTTCTGCTAACTGGCTATTCGGTAGAGGTGTCGCTGCCAAACAAGCATCGACGCAAGCTTGATCCAAAGCCAAAGGATCAAAAGAAGCGAACATCCCTAAATTGGGAAGAATGGGAGCGTCATTTTCGCAATGGCAGTCACAATTAGGAGATACATCCACGACAAGAGAAACATGAAAATGGGGACGTCCATCAATAACTGCTTTGGTGTATTCCGCCATACGGCAGTTTAATTCTGCTATTGCGGCATCATTGGTGAAAATAATTGCATCATAATTGCAGGCTCCAAGACAGCGCCCGCAACCAACACAATGGTTTTGGTCAACTGTCATTTTTTTTGTGTCTGGGTCAAATACAAGGCCATCATTGGCACATTCCTTCTGACAAATACGGCACCCACGGCATAATTCCTCTTCGACATAGGGCTTTCCGTTGCTGTGCTGTTCCTTTTTCCCTGCGCGGGAGCCACAACCCATACCGATATTTTTAATGGCGCCGCCAAATCCGGTCATTTCATGTCCCTTAAAGTGGGTAAGACTAATAAATACGTCAGCATCCATTACTGCTCGGCCAATTTTTGCTTCTTTTACATACTCACCACCACTGACTGGCACATCAACATCATCAGTGCCTTTGAGGCCATCCCCAATGAGAATGGGGCATCCCACTGTCAGAGGAGTAAAACCATTTTCCCATGCGCACTCCAAATGCTCAAGGGCATTTTTACGGCTGCCAGGATAGAGGGTATTGCAGTCCGTTAAAAATGGTTTGCCGCCTAATTCCTTTACCAAATCTGCCACAGCTTTGGCGTAATTTGGTCTCAAATAGCTGATGTTACCAAGCTCACCAAAGTGAAGCTTGATGGCAACAAACTTTCCTTCCATGTCAATTTCGTCAATCCCTGTTTTAAGCATCAGTTTTTTTAGTTTTTTAGGTAATCCATCTCCAAAAGCTACGGTGCGAAAGTCAGTAAAATATACTTTAGCCTTTTTCATATAATTTCTCCTAAATTAAAATATTCAAATAGTTTTTTTGATGATTATTTACTTATTTATTATAAACGTTAAAGTTTAGTTTAAGTCAAGTATTTTTTCGTAATATATGAAAAAAGTCATTACAGTAAACATAAAACCGGAAGCAAACTTCCGGTTTTATGATCAGATTAAGCGGCAATTTTATCAATAAAATCTAAGCTTAATGAACTTAGTTGACTTAATCCATGGAAATAATCTTTCCAGAGATTTTCCCATCTCACATCACCAAATTGATAAAATTCTCCGGAAGAATTTACACTCGGATCTGGTGTCGGTTCCGGATCCGGAGTTGGTGTGGGATCTGGGGTGGGAGTAGGATCCGGAGTTGGTGTGGGATCTGGTGACGGAGTAGGATCCGGGGTGGGAGTAGGATCGGGCGTCGGATCCGGATCTGGAGTTACGTTAGGATTGTCCCCGCTATCACCATTATCGTTGTCATTTTCTTTTTCCTCATCATCGCTGTCATCTTTCGATTCACCGCTTGAGGTATTGATCTTACCTGCCTTATAATCATCTGGTTTTTCCCAATCGCTTTCGGGAACATCTTCCAGGGCAACTTTAATGATGCGTTTCCAGACGGTAGCAGGATATTGACCACCAAATACATTTACCATATATTGAGGTTGGCCGCTCTCACTATAGTTATGGTCAAAGCCCATCCAAACGACACCAACAATATCAGGGGTGTATCCGGCCCACCAAGAGTCTTTATTACCTTTACGGTTACCAAACTCTTTCGGCAGCTGGGTCGTACCGGTTTTACCTGCGGCGGGCCGTCCAATATTTGCTTTGGTACCAGTACCGCTTCGAATGGTTTCTTTCAACATAGTATTCATGGAATAAGCGGTAGATTCGCTCATCACTTGTTCTTTATTGGGGATATGTTCGTAAATAACATTACCGTTTTTATCACATATTTTTAAGATGGAAGTGGGATCAATATGATATCCACCGTTGGCGAAACAACAGTAAGCTGTCGCCATATTCAACGGGGTTACACCTTCCGTGATACCCCCCAAAGCCAAGGCCAGCCCTTTATCGCTTTCCAACAATGGCAAACCGCATTTGACACCAAATTCCCAGCCTGTTTCCACGCCGATTTCATTGAGCATGCGTACGGCGGTGGTGTTTACTGAATACTTTAAGGCTGTGGTCATGTTGATCATGCCGCGGTATTTTCCGTCATAGTTCTTGGGACGATAGTCACCAGAAGTAAAGGGAGCATCTTTAATTTTATAGTTGGGGGAATAACCTTCTTCCAAGGCGGGACCATAGGCTACCACAGGCTTGATAATGGAACCAGGCTGACGTTTCATATCCGTAGCACGATTCCATCCAAAACGGGTATCATATTCACGCCCGCCAGACATCGACAAGATCTCGCCAGTATTGGGATCTATAAACACTGCGGCACTCTGGAGCAAGTCTTCACCAACGCCTTTGGGGAATAAACTACTGTCAGCATATGTTTCATCGGTTGCATTTTGGGTTTTAGTATCCTGAGTCAAGTAAATTTGAAAACCACCAGTGTAAACCTTGGATTTGGCATATCCCAGGTCGTCAAGGATTTCCGTTGCTTCAGAAATTCCGTAATCAACAAAATAGGAGAAACCTTCGATACTGTCTTTATTTTCCTGGATGTTTAATACAATTTCCTCAGCCTTGGCTGACTCTGCCGTGGCTTCATCAAGCATATCATGCTTGACCATATTATCAAGAACCTTATTTCGAACTTTCTTGGCCTTTTCCATATCATTGGTGGGAGAGTAAGCATTTGGAGAAGGAAGCATGCCCACTAACAGTGCGCACTCACTTAACGATAAATCTGACACTGTTTTGTTGAAATAGTGTTGGGCTGCGGCTTCCATGCCGTAGATGTTTTGTCCCATGAAGACTTCATTCAAATAGAATGCCATGATTTCGTCTTTGCTGTATTTGCGCTCAATTTGCAACGCGATTAAGGCTTCCTTAATTTTACGATCCAGTTTCTTCTCCTGGGTATTCAAGATTGCGTTTCTGGCCAGCTGCATAGTGATGGTGGAGCCGCCTTGCGCGGCGCTGCCGGAACGCAAGTCTGCCACTGCAGCACCGGCAATCCGAATAAAGTCAACGCCGGAATGATCGTAAAAACGGGCATCCTCGGTGGAAACAACAGCATCGACAAGGTATTGTGGAAATTTGTCATAATCCACAATTTCACGATTTTCCGTACCGTGAATTTCTACGAGGAAATTACCGTCACGGTCATAGATGTAACTTTTGCCGTCCTGTTCAATATCGCTCCATTCAGGCAAGTCATTGTAGTTGCTTACCACAAGATAAGCTCCTACTGCGCCGGCAGCCAGCAAAAGCAGTAAAATTACCAGAACGATAATAAGTATAACCTTACGGCCAGTCCGTTTTTTCTTTTTCTTTCGGTTGGCGTGTTTTTTTCCTGCCATAATTACCTCCGCTATATAAAAACTAAAATATTATCAACGAATTACTTTATTATATCACATAGTTCCCTGGTTTGAACAGGGGAACCTTGTTAATTTTATGGTGTTATGATAAAATAAGTAAAATAAAATTGTGTACAATAAAACGCGCTTATTCGAAACAAATCGTCAAATTGTTCAAAACCCGTCTATATTAACGAGGCAATTTGTAATTTGGTTCCCAAAATCTTAGGCGAAGTACAAAATTTTTTATTGACAATTTATCATTTTTTCCTATGATATTATTATAGACAAAATGGAGGTCGCCATGAGAATTGCAGTGATTGATGGCCAAGGAGGCGGTATTGGCCGCCATATTACGGAAAAACTACGCCGCAATTTGTCAGAGGACGTGGAAATCATTGCGTTGGGTACCAATGCTCTGGCAACTGCGGCAATGTTAAAGGCCGGAGCCAATGAAGGCGCTACAGGAGAAAATGCTATTGTCCAGACAACCAAAAAGGTGGACATTATTACCGGGGCTGTTTCGATTTTGGCTGCCAACAGTATGTTTGGAGAGGTATCTCCCAAAGTGGCAGAGGCCGTAGGGTCCGCTGACGCTGTGAAAATATTACTTCCCGTCAATCGCAGCAATATCGAGATTGTTGGTGCTATTAGTGAGCCGTTACCCCATCAAATTGATAAAATAGTGGAATTGATAAAAGAATATGGAGGTAAAAGCCATGTGTGAAGCCAATGTTTACATACTACATCAAGAAAAAGAAGAACCGGAGCTTTTACTGGAGGCTGTTGATAAAATCGTCCCCAGTGGTGATGATATCATGTTGGAAAGTATTTTTGGCCAAAGAAAGATTTTAAAAGCCCGTATTAAGGAAATGACCTTGTTGGAACATAAAATTATTCTGGAAAAAATTTAACCGGGAAACTTGGAGAACTTGGGGGAGAATCTTTTGTCAACAAAAACATATGAAGAAATCAATGAAAAAATAAAAAAGGGTAAGGCTGTGGTAGTAACCGCCGAGGAAATTATCGGTATGGCCAAAGAAGAGGGACTGAAAAAGACAGCAGAAAAAGTTGACGTTGTTACTACCGGTACCTTTGGAGCTATGTGCTCTTCCGGCGCCTTTTTGAATTTTGGCCATCCCAATCCCAAAATGCGTATGACCAAGGTAACTCTTAATAACGTACCGGCATATTCAGGCGTCGCTGCGGTAGACGCGTACCTCGGCGCTACAGAACTGCCGGAGGATGATCCTAAAAACAGCGTGCATCCCGGTGAATTTCGTTATGGCGGCGGCCATGTCATCGAGGATTTAATTGCCGGTAAGCCCATCCATATGGAGGCTCAAAGCTATGGAACCGACGATTATCCTCAGAAAAAGTTGTCCACTACGATCACTTTAGACGATCTTAATTATGCCACTATGTTCAATCCCAGAAACGGCTATCAGAACTACAATGTTGCCACGAATCTTTCCGATAAAACGATTTATTCCTATATGGGCATTTTAAAACCACATATGGGGAATATTACATACAGTTCTGCCGGTCAGTTAAGCCCCCTCCTGAACGATCCCTACTACAAAACGATTGGGATTGGTACTCGTATTTTTCTGGGCGGCGGTGTCGGCTATGTGGCTTTTCATGGTAGTCAGCACAGTCCCTGTGGAGAACGGAATGAAAAAGGTGTTCCCACGGGAGGCGCAGGTACCATGGCATTAATTGGTGACATGAAAGGGATGTCAACGGAATTTATCCGCGGTTTGAGTATTACCGGTTACGGCGTCAGCTTAGCTGTAGGGGTAGGGGTTCCCATTCCTATTTTGAATGAAGAAATTCTTGAATATACATGCATAGAGGATAAGGATATTCAGGCGGAAATCATTGATTACGGTGGCGGATACCAGGTTCATCGTCCCGGCTGCGTGGCTGTGACCAATTATCGTGACCTCCGCAGTGGGAAAGTCACCATAGACGGACAGGAAATCCGTACCGGCTCACTGTCCAGCTATGCCGGGGCAAGGAAGGTTGCGTCAACCTTAAAGCAATGGATTCAGGAAGGTAGTTTCTTATTGTCACAGCCTGCCCAGCTTTTGCCTTCGGCAGATTCCGGCATGAAAAATAAAATGTTGGAAATTAAATAAGGAGGGATCGAAATGAATATTAAGAAAAAAATTATTTGCCATTTCGACCCTGAAGTGGTTGAAGAACCCATCATTTATGTATTGGCTCATGATTATAATTTGGTATGCAGCATTTTAAAAGCGAAAATTGACTTGAGAAAAGTCGGCTATCTGATTATGGAAATCAAGGGCCGGGAAGAAGATTATAAAGACGGTATGGACTTTTTGAAACGGTCCAATGTCGTAGTGGAGGATCTTTCCAATAAGGTTTCCTGGAAAGAAGAAAATTGTATTTCTTGCGGTCAATGCGAAGGACTTTGCCCCACTTCTGCTTTGCACTATGTTGAGGATGGCTGGAACATTGGATTTGACAGCGAGAAATGTATTGCCTGTGGTATGTGTATCAAGGCTTGTCCTGCTAAGGCTATGGAAATGCGATTCTGATGTATATTGACCGAAGATATCGAGAAGATATTAACAATGAATTAAATACGTTTGAAATTCAAGTTAAGGATACAGATTTATCTGTATCCTTACTTCCCAATCAGGGAATTGATATTGATGATTTGAAGGAGCGTTTATTTCAGTTTATCTTTGAAAGGCGCAGAGAGTTGGAGGAATTTATTCTCACAGAACCGGAATTTCAAACCTCCTTACAGCCTCTGATGCTTCAGGGAACAGTACCTGCATTGGCTTTGGCTATGGCTCAGGCAGCCAACCGTTGCGGCGTTGGTCCTATGGCGGCAGTGGCTGGCGCATTTTCTGAAATGGCATGGGAGTTCTTAAAAAATTTAGCCACGGAAATCATTGTAGAAAATGGGGGAGATATCGTAAGCGACTCTTCCCGAGAACGGCTCGTGGAAATCTTTGCTGGAGACTCAGTTTTTACTGGAAAAATTGGTATCAATTTACCACCGGGAAAAAGGGGAATCTGCACTTCTTCAGGAACTGTGGGGCCCTCTCTAAGCTTTGGTAAGGCCGATGCTGTTGTCGTGCTTGCGCAGTCGGCGCCGCTGGCTGATGCTGCGGCGACTGCTGGGGGAAACCGCATTCAAGGTCCTGACGACTTTGAAAAGACACTATTGTTTTTACAGAGTATTGATGGAATTGACGGTGTGCTTCTAATTAAGGATGATAAAATGCTTGCCTGGGGCGATTTAGAAATCGTACCATTAAATCAATAAAAGAAGGTGTTCCTATGGATATGACACAGCAAATGAAGAATAAGGTCAAGGAAATCGTAGACTGGTTAAAAAAGTATAAGGAGACATCCGGTCAAAAGGGTTTTGTTTTGGGGCTGTCCGGTGGTGTGGATTCCTCAGTGGTCGCTCAGTTACTTATGCGGGCTTGCCCCAATGATTGTCTTGGCGTCATTATGCCCGCGGGAAATAAACCTCAAGACAAGGAAGATGCCATCGCGGCAGCTGAAGCCAGTGGGATGCCTTATATTGAAGTGAATTTGACCCAATATCGTCAAGGGCTTTTTGATGATGTGCTTGACGCTCTCAAAGGAAGTAATCGTCAATGTCCCAATGAAACAATGGTACGGGGTAATATTGGCGCTCGACTTCGCATGACGACGCTATATGCTGTGGGCGGCAGCCTAAGTTATTTGGTGGTGGGTACTGATAATGCTGCGGAATCATATACTGGTTATTTTACCAAATATGGTGACGGCGGTGTGGATATTCTGCCGATTTCTCATCTGACCAAGGGAGAAGTTTTTGAAATGGGGCGATATCTTGGCGTCCCGGAACCAATTTTAACGAAGTCTCCTAGCGCTGGTTTTTTCCATGAACAGACAGACGAAGAAGAAATGGGTGTTTCTTATGAAACCATTGATGCGTATTTACGGGGAGAAACTGTACCGGAAGATAAAAAATCAATCATTGAACATTTGCATCGAATTTCAAAGCATAAACGTATGATGCCGCCAACGTTGAAGTCATAAATCCGATAAATATAACGGGAAAAGAATACGGAAACAATTTCTAACCTGCATTGGCTCTTGTCAATATCGTGTATCTATGGTAACATATAAAAGATCAAGATAGATTTTAAAATGGGCTGAATCCGTGTGCCAATGAGAAGATGGTATGTTGCAGGAGAGCCAATTTCACAAGGAGGTAGAATCGAGTGAGCGGTCATTCTAAGTGGGCCAATATTAAGAGAAAAAAAGGGAAAGTAGACGAAGAAAGAGGTAAGACATTTACCAAAATATCCCGCGAAATCATTGTTGCGGTACAGCAAGGTGGGCCCGACCCCGACGGTAACTTCCGTCTGAAATTGATGATCCAAAAGGCAAAAGCGGCCAATATGCCCAACGATAATATCAACCGCTGTATCCAAAAAGCGGCAGGCAACAGCGATGATACCAAATACGATGAAGTGATTTATGAAGGTTATGGACCTGCGGGTACAGCGATTCTTTTGGAAATTATGACGGATAATAGAAATCGTACAGCCAGTGAAATCCGCTACATTTTTTCCAGAAACGGTGGTAACCTTGGTGAAACAGGCTGTGTCGCCTGGATGTTTGACCGTGTGGGGCGTATTACCGTTCCCATGGAGGGTTTGGATGAAGATGAAGTCATGATGACAGCCCTAGACGCCGGCGCCGAAGACGTCACTTTTGAGGACGGCATTGGTGAGATCATCACCCTTCCCGAAGAATTGGAAAATGTGCGTAAAGGTATTTCTGATGCGGGAATCGAAATCACAGATGCCGAAGTGACTCGTATTCCCAAGAATACTGTGGCCATAGATAATGTAGAAGAAGCACAAAAAGTCATTAAACTCTATGATCTATTGGATGAATACGATGATGTTCAGAATGCTTACAGCAATTTTGAAATCAGCGATGAAATCATGGATCAGTTGGACTAAATGAATATAAAAAAAGCTCCGCTGTACGGAGCTTTTTTGGCAATCGCTTGGAAATTGAGGGATCCCATGAAAATGTTTGTTAAGATATTACTAATCCTGCTGGGCGGGGGGCTCATTTTAGATACCGTGGTTTTGGCCTTTATTTCAAACTTCAATTTGGGGAAAATTCTCAGCTTTGGAATGGGTTTTATTTTATTGATGTACGGGATATTTTTCCAGCAGATTAATAGTTTCTCGTCACACGGAGTTTTGCTATGGATGCGCTATTTTGTCTATTTCTGTTTTAGCTTTATGGCAGTTATTATCGGTTTTATTGCCATATATGGGCAAAACGATAATGTCACCTATAAGGAGGACGCTGTGATTGTCCTAGGGGCGGGGCTTCGCGGCGACCGTGTCAGCTTAACTTTGGCCCAGAGACTTGATGCGGCGATAGATTACTATGAAAAAAATCCGGAAGCGATGATTGTGGTTTCCGGTGGACAAGGTGCGCAAGAGTTAATACCCGAGGCCGAAGCCATGGCCAAGTATTTGGTTGACCACGGAATTCCGCGAGAATTGATTATTGAGGAAAACTCCTCCACCAGCACCAAAGAAAACTTTCTTTTTTCCGATGAACTGCTTCGGGAAAATCTGGGCAGTGATTATACCGCAGTGTATGTTACCAATGGATTCCATATTTACCGAGCAGGCAAAATTGCAGCCAACGTTGGTTTAGATGCCGCACATTACCATGCGGCCTTGTCTTGGTATATGATGCCGTCTTGCTATTTAAGAGAATTTCTGGCAGTTTGTTATTATTGGGCGTTTTAAAGATGTCACCGGGTAAAAAGATATTGCTAAGCCTTTATCCTGTATATTTATAAAAAATTATTGACATTCCACGGAAAACGTAATATAATATTCGAAAGACAAAGACGTCTATGAAAGTGTGTATTAAAGTGCGCATTTTTATAGGGGTCTTTTTTGTTTTAATAATGTATAGTAATCTGTTTGTCGGCTGAAAGAAGAAAGACAGATGTTTAAAAGGGGGTAGAAACGTGTATCGAGAAGGAGAAGTTAGAATCCCGTCAGGATGCGCTATTTCCGGCTTAATTTCCAGAAGCGGAAAACGTATCAACGGTAGCGAAATTGTAAAGTCCATTGCGACGATGCATGACCGTTCCAACGGGTTAGGAGGTGGCTTTGCCGGGTATGGAATTTACCCACAATATGCCGATGCTTACGCATTTCATATTTTTTATGACAGTCCAGAAGCAAAGACCTATTGTGAGGATTTTTTGAATCGTCATTTTGACATGATCAATCTGTCCAAAATTCCCACCAGAACCCATCCCAATATTGTGGATGAACCTTTGATTTGGCGTTATTTTTTGGTGCCACTGCACACCAAGCTGGAATCCAGTCAGTTGGCGCCTGATGAATTTGTAGTGCGCTGCACCATTAAAATTAATACCCATATTGATGGGGCTTACGTTTTTTCCAGTGGAAAAAATATGGGGGTTTTTAAGGCCGTTGGTTTCCCAGAAGATGTCGGTGAGTTTTATCGCTTGGAAGAATATGACGGTTACAGCTGGACGGCCCATGGCCGTTATCCTACCAATACTCCCGGATGGTGGGGCGGTGCACATCCTTTTGCCATGCTGGACTATTCTATCGTCCATAATGGTGAAATCTCCTCTTACGACGCAAACCGCCGGCATATTGAAATGCACGGATATCAGTGTACCCTGCAAACTGATACGGAAGTAATCACCTATATTGTGGATTATCTCCATCGTCGTCTCGGACTCACCTTGCCGGAAACCGCAAAAGTGATTGCTGCACCTTTCTGGCAAACCATTGAAAGCATGAATGAGGAAGACCGGGCGGAATATGAATATCTTAGAAGCGCTTTCGGTAGTCTTTTGGTAACAGGGCCTTTCTCTATTATTTTGGGCTTTAATGGAGGTCTGATGGCCTTAAATGATCGTTTGAAACTACGCTCCATGGTTGTGGGCGAAAAGGATGATATGGTTTATCTTGCCAGCGAAGAATGTGCTGTTCGCATATTATCTCCCGAACTAGATCGTCTATGGTATCCCAAAGGCGGCGAAGCCGTTATTGTGGAACTGGATAAGGAAGGGGGAGAATAATGATGGGGATTAATTTTCTTTATCCTGAATTTGAAGTGGAACGCAATATTAACCGCTGCGTTGCCTGCCGCGTTTGTGAACGACAGTGCGCCAACGAAGTCCACCATTTCGACGAAGACCTTCAAATAATGACGGCAGATGAAAGCAAATGTGTCAATTGCCATCGCTGTGTATCTCTTTGCCCCACCAGGGCATTAAAAATTGTAAAATCCAACCACACCTTTAAAGAAAGTGCGAACTGGGGCCGCAATAATATTGAAGAACTTTATCGTCAAGCGGGCAGTGGTGGTGTACTTCTTACGTCCATGGGAAATCCCTGTGATTATCCCGTTTACTGGGATAAGATTCTCATCAATGCTTCCCAGGTAACCAATCCTTCCATTGACCCACTTAGGGAACCCATGGAAACGAGAACGTATTTAGGGAAGAAAAATGTAAAAATCCAGCGTGATGCCAACGGAAAATTGATTCCCAATCTTCCGGTCAACCTAGAATTAAAAATGCCCATGCTGTTTGGGGCAATGTCTTATGGCGCTATCAGCTACAATGCTCACGAAAGCCTGGCAAGGGCTGCCGAAGCATTGGGTATCTATTATAATACTGGCGAAGGTGGTCTTCATAAAGATTTTTATAAGTATGGTCCTAATACCATTGTTCAGGTAGCTTCCGGCCGTTTTGGGGTGCATAAGGAATACCTGGAAAGTGGAGCCGCCATTGAGATTAAAATCGGTCAGGGGGCCAAACCGGGCATCGGCGGCCATCTCCCCGGTCATAAAACCATGGGCGATATTTCCAGAACCAGAATGATTCCCGAAGGTTCTGATGCTATTTCTCCAGCGCCCCATCATGATATTTATTCTATTGAAGATTTGCGTCAATTGGTGTTTTCTTTGAAAGAGGCCACCGGCTATAAAAAACCTGTTTCCGTTAAAATTGCGGCCGTACACAATGTCGCCGCTATCGCCAGTGGGATTGCCCGCAGCGGTGCTGATATTATTGCGATCGACGGGTTCCGGGGCGGAACCGGGGCTGCGCCTACCCGTATCCGCGACAACGTGGGGATTCCCATTGAATTAGCATTGGCCGCTGTTGACCAGCGACTCCGCGATGAAGGGATTCGCGATAATGTATCCGTTGTTGTCAGCGGTTCCATTCGCAACAGTGCGGATATTGTCAAAGCCGTTGCTCTTGGCGCCGATGCTGTTTATCTCGGTACCGCAGCTTTGTTAGCTCTTGGCTGCCATCTTTGCCGCAGCTGTCACACCGGGAAATGCAACTGGGGGATTTCCACCCAACGTCCCGAATTGGTCAAACGTCTTAATCCCGATATCGGATATCAACGCCTTGTTAATTTGATGAATGCATGGAATCATGAAATCAAAGAAATGATGGGCGGTATGGGGATTAACTCTATTGAAGCATTGCGGGGCAACCGTTTAATGCTCAGAGGTGTTGGCCTCAATGAAAAAGAACTGCAAATTTTGGGCATTAAACACGCGGGAGAGTGAGCGATATGAAACGAATATATGTGAATGAGAAATGGTGTCTCGGCTGTCATTTGTGTGAATATTACTGCGCCTTTTCCAATTCCGGCGAAGATGATATGGTCAAGGCCCTGAAAAATCAAACAATCCATCCCCGCCTTCAAGTGGAAGAACATAACGGTATCAGCTTTGCTGTAAACTGCCGTCATTGCGAAGAACCCATTTGTGTGAAAGGATGTCTCACCGGTGCGTTATCTATAGAGGATGGTGTTATCCGAATTGATAAGGAAAAATGTATTGGTTGCTACACCTGTATCGCTTTATGTCCCTATGGCGCTGTGATGCCCTCAGAGGACGGTGTGATCCAAAAGTGTGAGCTTTGTTTGCAGAAAGATGGTAACCCCATGTGCGTTCAGAACTGCCCCAATCAGGCCATCATTTTTGAAGAGGGGGTAGAAGCATGAGATATGTAATTATCGGGAACTCCGCCGCTGCCATCGGCGGGGTAGAAGCAATACGCAAAGTTGATGAAAATGGCGAGATCATCTTAATAGCAAGGGAAAAGGAATTCACCTATTCAAGGCCATTGATTTCCTATTATTTAGGTGGTGAAGTTGAAGCTGAGAATATAAAATACCGAAGTGAAACCTTCTATGAGGATATGAAATGCCAGGCTTATCTTGGTGTTGCAGCAAAAAAAATCAATGCGGAAGATAAAATAGTATTGCTTTCCAATGGCGATCAAATTTCCTATGATAAACTACTGGTGGCTACTGGTGGTTGTCCTATCATTCCTCCCATTAACGGCTTGGAGCAAGTTAAAGAACAATATGTGTTTCAGTCCATGGAGGATGCTTTGGCCTTAGAAAAGGTTCTCTCTCCCGAAAAAAATGTTTTAATTCTTGGTGGAGGCCTTATCGGCTTAAAATGTGCCGAAGGCATTGGAACGAAAGCCAAATCCATCACAGTTATTGACAGAGAACCCCAGATTTTGTGTAGCATCCTTGATGAAGAAGGCGCCGCCTATGTGCAGAAGGCAGGGGAGGAAGCTGGGATTCGCTTTGTGCTTGGTGAAAATGCCAAGGCTTTTGAGGGAAATACCCTTATTACCGACAGCGGTATGAAAATTGATTTTGATATTTTGGTGGTTGCCGTGGGGGTGCGTCCCAATGTGGATCTGGTGAAAAATGCCGGTGGAAAGGTGAATCGCGGCATAGAAACTAATTATCAAAATGAAACCACTTTGAGAGATGTTTATGCTGCCGGTGACTGCGCCGAAAGTCGTGATATCACCGATGGGCAGCACAAGGTTTTAGCCCTTTTGCCCAACGCTTATTTTACTGGTGAAAACGCCGGATACAACATGGCCGGAAGAGAGCATTTCTTCGACTGTGCAATTCCCGTCAATGCCCTCAAATTTTGGGGCAAGCATCTGATTACTGCCGGTAACCGGGAAGGCAATGTTTACATTGAATCGGATGAGAACAATTACAAAAAGCTCTTTTACACCGAGGACTATCTCAAAGGATTTATGCTCATCGGCAATGTTGAACGAGCAGGTATTTATACTTCTCTGATTCGGAATGAAACCTTACTTTCCACTTTGGATTTTGATTTAATCAAAGAAAAACCTCAATTAATGGCATTTTCATCCAAGGAACGGGCGGAAAAATTAGGAGGTGCGCAATGAAAATTGATTGTAAAAATTTAGACCATAAAGAATTGAACGAGACCATTGCCGCCAGTGAAGATAAAAATATCGTACTTTCAGGCTGCCTTGGACAGCGTTATATTGGCTGCGGACTTTCCGATAAAACCATTGAAATCAACGGCACCCCAGGCAATGCCTTGGGCGCTTATATGAATGGAGCAACGGTTCGTGTTTTTGGTAATGGTCAAGACGCCATTGGCGATACGATGAATGAAGGTACCATTTATGTACACGGATCCTGCGGCGATGCCACGGGTTACGCCATGCGCGGCGGTAGAATTTTTGTAAAAGGAGATATAGGTTACCGGGCAGGGATTCACATGAAAGCCTACCAAGATAAGATTCCCGCCGTCATTGTAGGTGGAAATGCCGGTAGTTTCCTAGGTGAATATCAAGCCGGCGGTCATATCGTGGTACTTGGGCTTGGGGTTGAGGAACAGCCTCGTGTCGGTTTTTTCTGTGGTACAGGGATTCATGGTGGAAAAATTTTCCTTCGCATGAACGAAGCGCCAAAAAATCTACCAGTACAGGTATCATCTTGCGAAGCCACAGAAGAGGATTTAGAGGAAATCAAAGATTACATCAAAGAATTTTGCTCAGAATTCAAAACTGATTATGATAAAATTATGTCGCATAAATTTATCGTTTTAACTCCCAATAACAAAAATCCCTATAAGCAACTTTATACGAATCATTGACTTCTTCCATATTTCTCGGTAAAATGTTACATTGGAGGTGTCAATGGAAATGAAAAAGAAGGGATTTATTGCTGAATTTAAAGAATTTGCAATGAAAGGCAATGTTGTTGAAATCGCAATTGGTATGATTATCGGCACAGCGTTTACGGCGATTGTTTCATCTTTTGTAGCGGACATCATTACGCCGCTGTTGAGCATTGTGATTGGTCATATCAGTTTTGCGGATCTCAGCTGGAACATCAGCGCGACTTTGGGATTAAAAACAGAAACACCAATTTTATTGACATATGGCAAATTCATTCAATCTGTTTTTGACTTTCTGCTGATTGCTTTGAGTATATTTATTTGTATCAAAGTGGCCAACAACTTGCGTTCTCGATTGGAACATAAGGAAGATGAAGATGTCGAGGAAGCCCCTGCGGAACCTTCGGAGGAAGTCGCTCTCTTGACTGAAATTCGCGACCTTTTAAAAGAGAAACAATAAGAGTATTGAAAAAGACCGATTCAAAAATGAGTCGGTCTTTTTTTAAAGAAGAGGGGAATTTTTAACATTAAGATAGAAGCATTCTATCATTGGCAAGTTCACGGCCACTGGCTTTTTCAAACTGCTCCAAAAGATCTTCGACAGTTAGGCTTTTTTTCGTCTCTCCAGAAATATCAAGGATGATTTTACCATCACACATCATGATAAGGCGATTCCCCAAAGCAATGGCATCACGCATATTATGAGTCACCATCATTGCTGTGAGGTGATGTTCCGCAATGATTTTTTCGGAAATTTCAAGTACCTTAGCAGCAGTTTTAGGATCCAATGCCGCAGTGTGTTCATCTAAAAGTAAAAGCTGAGGCTCTTTTAATGTGGCCATAAGCAGGGTTAAAGCCTGACGTTGACCACCAGACAGCAATCCAACTTTGGAGGTTAAGCGTTCCTCCAGTCCCAGACCGAGGCTGCTCAACAACTCACGGTACATATCGCGTTCTTTTGCGGTAATACCCCACTTTAAGGTGCGGTGTCTTCCTCTGCGGTAAGCCAGGGCAAGGTTTTCCTCAATGCCCATATTAGCAGCAGTACCCATCATAGGGTCTTGAAATACTCGTCCGAGAAATTTAGCCCGTTTATGTTCCGGCAGCTTTGTCACATCATTGCCATCCACAATAATGCTTCCTTGATCTACAGGGAAAACCCCGGCAATGGAATTCAGTAACGTTGATTTTCCGGCGCCATTACCGCCGATGACGGTTACAAAATCCCCCTGATTTAAATGCAAATTAACGCCGTTTAACGCTACTTTTTCATTGACAGTGCCTTGGTTAAAAACCTTAACGATATTTTTTACTTCCAACATTTTAGGCACCGCCTTTCATCGATTTTTTTAGAGGGGCCAGGTAAGAACGGAACACAGGCAAGGCCAAGGCAATGGCAACGGTGATGGCAGTAAAGAGCTTTAAGTCTGTGGGCCGCATGCCCAATTCTAATACTACAGCGATGATTACACGATAGGTCACAGCGCCAAGGGTTAATGACAACAGGGTATTGGCAAAGTTTCTCGTACCAAAGATAACTTCCCCAATGATCACTGATGCTAAACCAATGACGATGGAGCCTGTCCCCATATCAACAGCAACATAGCTTTGGTTCTGACAAATCAATGCACCAGAAAGAGCCACCAATGCGTTGCTAATAATGAGACCGAGAATTTTCATGTTCGAGGTGTTGATTCCCTGCGCCCTTACCATATTGGGATTGCTGCCAGTGGCACGGACTGATGAACCAAGCTCGGTTCCAAAAAACCAATACAGCAAAACGCAAACCAAAGCCACGACAATTAGAGCCAGAAGAATTACAGCATTTCTGGGACTCAAACCGATTTGAGTAAAGGTGGAATAGATAGTATCCATACTGAGGAGAGAAATATTAGCCTTACCCATGATACGAATATTTATGGAATAAAGGGCAATCATGGTAAGAATACCTGCCAAAAGCGCAGGAATTCGCAATTTTGTATGGAGCAGACCTGTGGCTAAGCCTGCAACGCCGCCAGCCAAAGTCGCTACTAAGGTCGCAACCAAAGGAGAGGCTCCCGATACAACCATTTTTGCGGCAATGGCAGCCCCTAAAGTAATGGAGCCTTCAACGGTCAAATCTGCTATATCCAAGATACGATATGTAATGAAAACGCCAATGGTCATGATGGCCCAAAGGAGCCCCAATGATACGGCGCCTTGAAAAATATCCAGCATACAATTCACCTATCATAGTTCATGTACAAACACCGAAAGGAAAGGGGAGTCCCCTTTCCTTTACGATGAAGTTTTCAAACGACTTTATTTTACATATTGAGAAAGCTCTTCAGGAATAGTAATACCAATGGCTTCCGCGGTTTCACCGTTGATGGTGTAGGTAAATTCAGTTTGAGATTCAATGGGCATCTCCGCAGGAGTTGCCTCACCTTTCAAAATGCGAACAGCCATTTCACCGGTTTGATAACCAAGCTTATAATAGTCAATACCCAAGGTAGCCAATCCGCCTTCCATGACCATGTTAGATTCACCGCAAATGACGGGAAGCTTTTGGGCTTTGGCAACTTCAGAAACAATGGCCATAGAGGAAGCCAAGGTATTGTCTGTGGGGAGATAAATAGCGTCCACTTTGGAAGCAATGGAAGTAATTACTTGCTGAACATCGTTGGAGCTGGTAACGGTACCTTCTTCCACAGTCATACCGGCATCTTGCAAAGCTTTTTTGGCTTCGTCAGCCTGAAGCACGGAATTGTCTTCACTGGAATTGTAGACGATGCCAACATTTTTGGCGTCCGGAACCAACTGCTGAAGCAATTCAATTTGTTCTTTGATAGGGTTCATATCAGTGGTTCCACTAACATTTCCACCGGGAGCGTCGTTAGACTCGACCAAACGAGCAGCTTCATAATCGGTAATTGCAGTACCGAGGATGGGAATATCACTGGTCTCCGCAGCGGCAGCTTGAGCAGCGCCGGTAGCAATGGCCAAAATCAAATCAACGTCGTTGTTAACAAAGCGCTGGGCAATGGTGGTGAGGTTGGATTGGTCGGCCTGGGCATTCTGCTGATCGATGGTAATGTTTTTTCCATCCACATAGTCATTGTCAGCCAAGGCGTCTACAAAACCCTTGTTTGCACTGTCTAAAGCGTCATGAGTTACCAACTGGACAATACCAATGGAAATGTCGCCATCGGCCGCGTCGGTTTGTTCTTTGCTTTCATCGTTGCCGCAGGAAGTGAAGGCAAATACCATTGCCATAGCAGCTACGAGAAGCATGATCTTTGTAAGTTTTTTCATGTCTCTTCCTCCAAAAATTGAATTAATATTGAAAACCATAAAGGTTTCAAACAAATAAAAAAACGTCCTCTGATAGAGGACGAAAAACCGTGGTACCACCTCAATTTATCGTAAAAACGACCTTAGTGAACATTCACATGCTCTTCTGCTATAACGGACAGCCCCGGCATCGTTCTAATAAATGTAAAAACATCGTTCTTCGAGCAGCTATGAGATGAATTCACCGGGGCCGTTCTTGTCTTCCTCACACCTTACGAAGACTCTCTGAAAGCCGTTACCCTGGATACTGGTTCTCAATCAAAGCTTTTTCAAAATTATACTCTTGCTTTTTTCAATTGTCAACCATTGATTCTGGTAAAAAAGCAAGAATTATGTTAAAATAAAAAGATATTAACAAAGGGGTATATCATGGCAGATAAAATTATTTTGGCAAAAGATGCAGAGGTGGAACTAATTGAGAAAAAATCTCGCTTCATCGGCTATTGCTCTATCGCCCATAGCGAGGAAGAAGCGCAGTCATTTATTGAAAGTATCAAAAAGAAGCATTGGGATGCCACCCACAATGTCTATGCCTACCAAATCGGCAAACATAGTGAAATTCAGCGTTCCACCGACGATGGAGAACCTTCGGGTACAGCTGGCAGGCCAGTTTTGGAGGTTATCAAAGGAGAGGGGCTCACTGACGCCGTAGTAGTGGTAACCAGATATTTCGGTGGTACTTTGTTGGGTACCGGTGGTCTTGTGCGGGCATACAGTAAGGCGGCTCACCTAGCAATTTCCGCGGCAGGGAAGATGCGTCTGACCGAGGCTGTTACTATTTGCCTCTTTATGGATTACGATCTTTTGGGTAAGGTGCAAAACTACCTTTTGCGGGAGAACATCATCATCGACCATATCGAATATCAAAATAATGCAGCTGTGTTCTGTCTGGTAGAACGTAGTTTTGCTGAAAAATTTTCCAGCAGATTGAAAGAAATATTCCCTCACGGAATGAATTATTCCATTCTGGAGGGAATTACTTGGATTTCTGTACCTTTATAAATTCAATGTGAGGTGATATTCAGCCCTACGATGCCAATGACGATCAATGTCAAAAAAAGAATCCGAAGAATGGATACCGGATCTTTATAAAAAATAATGCCAACAATGACGGCGCCAATGGCACCAATTCCAGTCCAAACAGCATAAGCCGTACCAATAGGCAGGGATTTTACTGCGGTGGAAATACAGTAAACACTTAATGCCATCAAGCACAAATTAAGAATTGATGGGAATAACTTGGTAAACCCTTCTGTCAATTTTAGTGTGCTGGCCCAGCCAACCTCAAACATACCTGCGATAATTACTAAAAACCATGCCATGCTCTTTTCCCTCCTTGAAAATTTTGCGTTACTACAATAAATTATACTACTCTATCATAAAATTGCAACCATTTTTACAGAATGAGTAAACGAAACTTTCATAAATTTCTTTGCAAAATTCATACAAAAATGATATAATTTTATATTACGATAATTGAATCAATCACTAGTGAGGAAACATGCGTTATTATATTCGAACCTTTGGCTGTCAGATGAATCAGCATGACTCTGAATTCGCCGCAGGGCTTTTAGAAAAATCAGGCTATCAGCCTACTGATAATTTAGATGACAGTGATATTGTTGTAGTGAACACCTGCTCCGTGCGAGAAAGTGCGGAAAAAAAGATTTTTGGTTTTATTGACAGTCTGATTCTTCGAAAAAGGCTAAAACCGTCTTTAAAAGTTGTCGTGATCGGTTGTATGGTTTCCGCCAAAGAGGCGATAGACGCACTTTTAAAAAAACGAAAACATATCGATATTGTTCTCGGTACCAGAAGCATTCATCGTTTGCCCTATTATTTAGAAAAATTAGAGTCGGAACCAGGGCCCTTTGTGGAGTTCGACCTCAATGACAAAGTGGCTGAAGGCCGTATACACAAACGGAATGACGGTTATCGAGCATTCTTAACCATTATGTACGGATGCAATAACTTTTGTTCCTACTGCATTGTACCTTATGTACGGGGCCGTGAAACGAGCCGTGCCATGGAAGAAATCCTTGGGGAGGCCCGCTCCCTGGTCAATGACGGTGTAAAGGAAATCACCCTTTTGGGTCAAAATGTCAATTCTTACGGTAAAGGCCGCTCTGAACAGGAAAATTTTGCCAACCTCCTGTTGGAAATGGAAAAGATTCAAGGTTTAGACCGGATTCGCTATATGACGTCTCATCCCAAAGATTTCAGCGATGATATTATCAACGCCATTGAAAAATCCTCCAAGGTGTGCCGCCATTTTCATTTGCCGTTTCAGGCAGGCTCCGACCGTATACTTAAGGCCATGAACCGCCATTATAACAGGGAAACCTATCAAAATCTAATTCGGAAAATCAAGGATCGCTTCCCCGACGCCGTACTTACTACCGATATTATCGTGGGCTTTCCCGGAGAAACTGACGATGATTTTCAAGATACTCTTTCTTTGCTGAAGGATTTGGAGTTCGATTTGGCCTATACCTTCCTGTATTCTCCCAGAAAAGGTACACCAGCAGCAGAAAAACAGGAACAAATTCCCCAAAGTGTAAAAAAAGAGCGTCTATTAACGCTGATGGATGTACAGAATGAAATCAGTTTGAAAAAAAATCAAGCTATGGTCGGAAAAACTTACATACTTTTGGGTGAAGGTCCCAGCCGCACCAATCCCAGTGTTCAAAGTGGACGTACCGATGGTAACAAGCTGGTACATTTTGAAGCTGACGAAGATTACACGGGAAAACTAGTCTCAGTAGAAATTACAAGTGCTAATACCTGGTCGCTAAAAGGCCGGTTATTGAAATAAAAAGGAGGACACATTTATGTCTTATGTTTTGGAAAAAGCTGCCGAATTGGCAGCCGCATTGGAAGAATGCGAAGAAATGAAAACCATGAAGGAAAAAGAAGCGGCTATCCGTCAAGATCCAGAAGCTTCCACGATTTTGAATTCCTATTTCCAGATGCAGAACGAGCTTTATCAAATTCAGGAAATGGGCAAAGAACCCGAAGCAGAATTGATTGAACAATTCAACGAAGTTCAGAATAAAATGGAAGCCAACATGCATATTGCAGAATTCTATAAATGTCAGGAAGAATTGGGTAAATTGCTACAGAAAATTAACGGACTCATCAGCAAAGCCATTACCGGTGAAGATCCTACCGAGTGCGCCCCCAGTGACTGCGCAAGCTGCGTTGGCTGTCACTAAAAAGAACCAGGGATAACAGAAAGAATTACAGAGGGAGAACTATGTCCAAAGCCACACCAATGATGCGACAATATAGGGAAGCCAAAGCGGCTCACCCTGAAGCGATTTTATTTTTTCGCATGGGGGATTTCTATGAGATGTTCGATGACGATGCCATTTTAGCATCAAAAGAGCTGGATATCACATTAACTGCCAGAAGTGCGGGAGAAGAAGGAAAAATTCCCATGTGTGGTGTGCCGTATCACGCTGTGGAGAACTATATTGCCCGTCTTATTGATAAAGGGTACCGTGTCGCTATCTGTGAACAGATGGAGGATCCCAAAGCTGTCAAAGGACTGGTCAAAAGGGACATAATCCGGATCATTAGCCCCGGTACTGTTGTAGAAAACGCTCTGTTGCCGGAAGGAAACCATAACTATCTTGCAGCCGTTCATTGCCACAAAGGGGACTGGGGCTTCTGTTATACCGATATTTCCACAGGTGAATTCAAAGCCACAGAATTCACCACAGAAAACGGTGAAGATAAAGACCGTATTTTTGACGAAATTTTTCGTGTGCAGCCAAAAGAGATTCTTGTTTCTCAAAAACTATTTGATAGTGATAATTTTCATTTTCGTCTAAAAAAAGTATTTAGCGGTCTGGTTTCTCCCGTTCCTGATAGTGATTTTAAAAAGGAAAATGCTGAAACAGTTTTGATAAATCAATTCCAGTTGGAAAACACTGATTCCTTATTCCTACCGGAACTCTCATTGATTGCTGCCGGAGCTACGATAGCTTTTTTGAATCGGACCCAAAAGCGCTATTTAAGCTATATCAGTAAAATTGAGCATTATAATAGTAATACCTTTATGGTACTAGATTACAGTACCCGCCGAAACTTGGAGTTAACGTCTACGATTCTGACCAATCAAAGAAAGGGCTCTCTCCTTTGGGTTATCGACAAAACCACCGGTATTATGGGTAAACGTTTGATGCGGGAATGGTTGGATAATCCATTGCTTGATTTGAATCAGATTCTTTTGCGTCAGGAGGCAGTAAAGGAATTATATGACCATCCAGAAGTTGCCGATGAATTGAAAGATTTTCTGGGTAAAATCCAGGATATGGAGCGGCTTTCCAGTCGAATCGCCTATGGCAGCGGTACTCCAAGGGATATTGCTTCCCTAAAAAATTCCATTGCTAACCTGCCGACGCTTAAGTCAATACTCTACCCTTTAAAAAGTACTGTATTTCGCGACATGGCGGAGCGGTTTGATGATTTAGCCGATCTTTTTCATATCATTGATGAAGCAATTTGTGATGAACCGCCCATCTCTCCGAAAGAAGGCGGTATTGTCAAGGAAGGCTATCAGGAAGAAATTGATGAATTTCGCCGCATTGCCAAAGGCGGCAAGCAAATGATTTTGGATATTGAAGCCAAGGAGCGGGAAACCACTGGTATAAAATCGTTAAAGGTGGGATATAACCGCGTATTCGGCTATTATATAGAAGTATCTAACGCCAACAAATCCATGGTGCCGGATCACTATATTCGTAAACAGACATTGACCAACGGCGAACGATATTTCACGCCGGAATTAAAGGAATATGAGGATAAGGTTTTAGGCGCCACCGACAAGCTTTATCAAATGGAATACGATGTTTTTTGCAAAATTCGTGACTTTATCACTAAGAATACTGCTCGAATTCAATTGACAGCTTCTTTTATTGCTGTGGCTGATGTTTTGCGGGCTTTGGCTGCAGTGGCATTGGAAAACCGTTACTGCTGTCCTGAACTGGATCACAGCGGTGTAATTGAAATACATAATGGCCGCCATCCCATGGTAGAGCGGGTCAATGATGAGGTTTTCATTTCCAACGATACGTTATTAAATGGTCGAGACCATCGTATTATGGTAATTACCGGTCCCAACATGGCTGGTAAATCTACCTATATGCGTCAGACAGCTTTGATTATTCTGTTGGCGCAAATTGGCTCCTTTGTACCGGCGGACTCTGCTCATATTGGTATTGTGGATCGTATTTTTACCCGTATTGGCGCCTCTGACGACCTTGTCGGTGGAAACAGCACTTTCATGGTGGAAATGAAGGAAACCGCTGAAATTCTGAAGCATGCCACGGAAAACAGCTTTATTATACTGGACGAAATTGGCAGGGGAACCAGCACCTTTGACGGGTTAGCCCTTGCCTGGGCCTGCATTGAATATCTTTCTGATGCCGCCCATGGACCTAAGACACTGTTTGCCACGCATTACCATGAGCTTACAGAATTGGAAAGCGAAAAAACAAATCTAAAAAATTATGCCATTACCGTAGAGGAACGAAATGGAGATTTGATTTTCCTGCGTAAAATTATTCCGGGTAAAGCTGATAAAAGCTACGGTATCCAAGTGGCCAAACTTGCCGGGATGCCGATCACCATTGTCAACCAAGCAAAGAAAATTTTGAAAACCCTGGAAAAACATCAGATTCATATTGATCGTAATGCGCCAAGGTCAGAAGAAGAGTCTTTGTTTAAAGAATTAACCCCGGAAAAAGAAGAGGTTCTTAATGCTATTTGCTCTTTAGACTTAGATGAACTAAAACCTGTACAAGCATTGTCGTTATTGGCGGAGTGGCAGGATTATTTAAGGACATCCAATGAATCATAATAAAATTCAAGTTTTAGATAAAAATATTGCAAATCAGATAGCCGCAGGCGAGGTAGCAGAACGTCCAACCCTTGTCATCAAGGAATTGGTGGAAAACGCCATTGACGCTGGGGCTACTTCAATTCGCATTTTATTGAAAAATAGCGGTTTTGACCAAATGCGTGTGATTGATAATGGTGAAGGTATTCCCCAAGACGATATTCTAACGGCATTTTTGCGTCACGCGACTAGTAAACTACGACAAATCGAGGATTTAGATACTCTCTATACGATGGGGTTCCGTGGTGAAGCACTGGCTTCCATTGCCGCAGTTTCTAAGGTGAAAATTACAACCAAAACGGCAGAAGAGACAAGCGGTTTTTCCACCGAAATTGTTGGGGGAGAATTTGGGGATCTATTGCCTGCTCCTTGTAACAACGGCACGGAAATTATTGTCAATGAGCTGTTTTATAATACGCCAGCCAGAAAAAAATTTTTGGCAACTCCTACCAGGGAGCTGAGAGACATCAGTGATTTAGTGGGAAAAATCATGATCGCCAATCCTGAAATTGGCTTTGAATTAGAAAATAATGGAAAAATAGTTTTTCGCAGCAACGGCAATGGTAAGATGAGGGACGCCATTATGTCCGTTTACGGCCGCGACACGGTAAAACATTTATTGCCTTTGGAAAGTGAAACATTTCGTGGCTATATTTGTCATCCTAGCTTTCATAAACCAAACCGTAGCTATTACCATTTTTATATCAATCATCGTTACATTCAAAACGATATACTCAACCGCACTTTGGAAGAGGCTTACCGTACCTTGATGCCGGAGCGGCGTTTCCCAGTAGCTTTTATTGATATCACAGCCAGTCCATCGGACTATGATATTAATGTTCACCCCAATAAATTGGAAGTAAAATTTAATAAGGGGAGCGAAATTTCCCAGAAGCTTTTTGATGAACTTAAAAAAGTTTTGGCTACCACAGAGCGTTCGTATGAAATGTCTTCACCAATAGGTAAATTTGAATCTCCCAAGCCTCGAGAAATACCCGGTGAAGAATCACCATCTCCTAGGCCAATTATCCATCAGATGAAACCGGATAAATTTGCAGATGGTGGCCGTCAAATGGGCTTTTCCGACATCAAAATAGCTTCTTCAATACAGGAGGAAAAAACGCTTTTACCATCGGAGGAAACGCTCCGCATGACTGAACCCTTAGAACAATCGACTGGGAACCTCCAAACAGCGGATCATGATACTCCACTGAAGCAAAAATTGCGTTCTGATTTTAAAAAAATATCTGATGCTGTTGATATGTCCTTACTTCAAAAAATAGAGGAAAGCAGCAATGACAAGGAAAATGTGAATGTGGAAGATACGGGGGGAACCATTACTGACAAGACAGTAGAGGAACTGCTTTCCGTTAATCTGTTTCAAAGCGGAGAAGGACTGAGTCTTCAAGAACAATTTGATGCCTTTGAAAAGTCCCAAAAGTTGGATTTAGATGAATCATTTTATTCTTCATTGGAAATTTTAGGACAGTTGGCAGCCTCTTTCATTGTGGCAGCCGGCAGCGATGCTCTGTACATCATTGACCAACATGCTGCCCATGAACGACTGTTGTATAATAAAATCCGCAAGTCGTTCTCCAAGGAGAATAATGACGCACAACCTTTATTAGTTCCCATAGAAATCAACCTCAACCATAAACAATATGGTTGGGTGATTGAAAATATTATTGGCATTCGTGATTTGGGCTTCGTACTGGAGGAATTTGGAGACCAATGCTTTATCATTCGTGAAGTTCCTACTTGGGCCAAAGATGTCGATTATGTAGCCTTTCTTTTGGAGCTTGCAGATGGCTTCATTGAGGAGGGGAGTCCATTGACTGTGGAGAATATCAAAGATTCACGTATCATGACGAGAGCCTGTAAAAGCGCAATTAAGGCGAATCGTTATTTGACAAAAAGCGATATTCATTATTTATTTACTGAATTGGACATGGCAGAGGATGCTTTCACCTGTCCCCATGGACGGCCCATTACTATCAAATACGACGTATCAGAAATTCGCAGAAAGTTTTTACGCACTTAATGATGAACAAAATAAAACCAAAACTTATTGCTATCGTTGGCCCAACTGCATCGGGAAAAAGCAGCGTTGCCATTGCATTGGCTAAGAAGATCAATGGGGAAGTAGTATCCGCTGATTCCGCTCAGGTATATCGTGGCTTGAACATCGGCACGGCAAAAGTAACGCGGGAGGAGGCCCAAGGAATTCCCCATCATCTTATTGATATTGTAGGGCCAGAAACGGAATATAATATTGGACTTTTCCAGAATGATGCGCAAAAAGCCATTTCTGAAATTACATCACGGCAAAAAATACCGATCCTTTGTGGTGGTAGTGGCCTTTATGTTAATTCTGTCATCAATACTGGCTATGAATTGGGAGAGTCTGTACCCGATCCTCGGCAGCGGCAAGAGTGGATGGCAATAGAAAAGACCGAAGGAGCGGGAACATTGCACCGTATTTTAACAGAACGTTTTCCTAACCGTGCCCAAAAGATTCATCCTCACGACTATCAAAGAATCCTTAGGGCATTGGAGATGAAAACAGATCTACAAAGCGTTGAAACCAATATTCCTTGGGAAAGCCCTTATGATTTAGAAATCTATGGTTTAACTATGGAAAGAGGTTATCTTTATCAGCGTATTGAACATCGTGTGGAAGAAATGTTCCAGCAAGGACTTATTAAAGAAGTACGAAACGCTTTGGAGATGGGATACCGTCCCGGTGGTAACGCCTTAAATGCTTTGGGCTATAAAGAAATTTTGCCGATTCTTAACAATACCTATGATGAAACTTATGGCCGCGAACTCTTAAAAAAGAATACCCGTCACTTTGCAAAGCGCCAATTAACTTGGTTCCGCAGAGATCCCCGTATTCAATGGCTTGATATGGAAACTTTTAAACAAGGAACGGAAACTGCGGAATATATTTTACGGAATTCTTCCTGCAAAAAGCAGGAATCAAATAACTTTTAGAGAATAATCATATAGAAACTCGTTTATTTTTGTTTATTTTGGAGGTACCCTTAAATGGCTAAAAGTGTAAATTTACAAGATTACTTTTTAAATCAAGTACGCAAAGAAGGGATTCCAGTTGTCATTTATTTGGTCAACGGTTTTCAGACCAAAGGTCATGTAAAAGGCTTTGATAATTTTACCGTTGTTCTGGATTCCGATGGTAAACAGAATCTCATTTATAAACATGCAATTTCTACTATTATGCCTGCAAGAGCCATAAATTTTAATGTGGAAAAATCAGAAGACTAAGCGTAGAAAATCATAAAGTTACTTATTAGGGCTATGACGCATTGCGTTGCAGCCCTTTTCATGATGTAGCGATATATTGGAGATACTATGAAAACCTTTCAACAGTTGGAAGAAGTAGGTCTTACTGCCGTGGAGTCATGGTACAAGCGGTATATGTCCATTGAACTTCGCAATCAGAAAAAAGTACTGGATGCCTTTCGCAGTCACCGCATCAATTACCAACATTTCCATACCACCAGTGGGTACGGAATGGGGGACACTGGCCGGGATACATTAGAAAGTCTTTGGTCTGAAATTTTTCAAGCAGAGGATAGTCTCATTCGGCAACAAATTGTGTCAGGTACCCATGCTATCAGCCTAGCTTTGTTTGCTATGGCTTTGCCTGGTGATGAAATTGTCTTTTACGGTCCCCCCTATGATACACTATTCAAGGTGCTTGGCGATACTGACGATGCCCCTGGTACACTGCGGGAAATGGGGGTTTCAATTAAGATCCATCCTTTTGGAAAGTTGGATACGATTTTTGAAACTGTCACAGCAAAAACAAAGGTTTTATATCTCCAACGTTCCAAAGGATATGTTTACCGTAATGCCATGACCATCGAAGAAATTCAAAAAGTCATTGAAGTGGTAAAGGCAAAATATCCTCGGATTATCGTATTTGTCGATAATTGCTACGGTGAATTTACAGAGAAACGTGAACCCTTGGAAGTGGGGGCGGATCTTATTGCCGGTTCCTTGATAAAAAATCCTGGTGGTGCCATTGCCCCTTCGGGTGGTTATTTAGCAGGCCGGAGCGATCTTATCGAGAGAGCTTCTTATCGATTGACAGCTCCCGGGATTGGCAAAGAGGTAGGCCCCAGTCTCATCAGCAATGTCTATTTATATCACGGTGTTTTCATGGCTCCACATGTGGTGGCGGAAGCTCTCAAAGGAACTGTATACATTTCAGCAGTCTTAAATGAATTAGGATATTCTTTTCTACCAGCCTTAAATGATGTGCGCAGTGATATCGTAGAAGCTATTAGATTCAATGATCCGGAAAAAATGAAGTCTTTCTGCCGAGGAATTCAAAAATATTCCCCAGTGGATTCCCATGTATATCTGGAGGCCTGGGATATGCCTGGTTATAATGACAAGGTGATTATGGCCTCTGGTGGTTTTGTGGAGGGGTCTTCCATTGAGCTAAGCGCTGATGGTCCGCTACGTCCCCCTTATGTTTGCTTTGTGCAGGGAGGAACTTCTTTCCCATATATTAAAATTGTTATGGACAGTATTATTCAAGAAGAATGGGGCATAGAATAGTCAAAAAGATGATAAGGAGCATGGATTTGTGGCATCCTTATTTCAATTTCTATCCGAATTCATATGGTCTCCGCCACTTTTTGGAATACTGCTTTTTCTGGGAGCATATCTCACTCTAAAGCTGCGGTTCCTTCAAATCAGAAAGTTACCCAAAGGCCTCTATGAGGCCTTTTTTCATACAGTAGAAAACGGAGAGGCTGGTAATATCTCACCCTTCCGCGCCTTGATGACTTCCTTATCTGCCACAGTTGGTACAGGTAATATTGTTGGAATCGCGGGAGCATTGTCCATTGGTGGGCCGGGAGCATTATTTTGGTTGTGGGTTTCAGCTTTACTTTTGATGCCCGTAAAATATGCTGAAGGTTTCCTCGCCGTAAAATTTCGCTTAAGAAATGAGCATGGAGAATATTGTGGTGGCCCCATGTTCTACATTGAACAAGGAATCGGTAGCAGGTTTTTGGCTATTATCTATGCCTTCTGCGGCCTTTTAGCCAGTTTTGGTATTGGTAACATGGTTCAGGCGAATTCTATGGTATTAGGGGCAGAGCAGCTTTTTTCCGTACCGCCTCTAGTCACAGCATTCATCACTATGCTGCTAGCTGGACGCATCCTTTTTGGTGGCATTAAAAAAATCGGGAAATGGGCTGGAATCCTCACTCCCATCATGGCAATATCATATTTAACTCTGGGGATTTTATTTTTGCTCCGTAACCACCAAGCTATTTTGCCGGCATTACATGCAATCATTTCGGGAGCATGGGGCGGTGGACCTGTTCCCTTTGTAGGCGGAATTTGCGGAACTGCTCTGATTAATGCCATGAGAGCTGGTGTTTCTCGAGGAATCTTTGCCAATGAAGCCGGCTTAGGCAATGCAGCCATTGCAGCTGCTGCTGCCAAGACCAAATCAGCGCCAACGCAGGGACTCGTATCAATGACTGGGACTTTTATCGACACCCTAATTTTTTGCTCTGTTACAGGATTGGTATTGGTCATTAGCGGTTGCTGGCAAGAACAGAACTTGAATCCTGTAGCTATGACCACGGCGGCCTTTTCTTATGGTTTTCCCTATGTGGGGAGTATCATTGTCAATACAAGCTTACTAATCTTTGCTTTTACTACCATCATCGGCTGGTCCTATTACGGAGAACGATTTTGCGGATACCTCTTTGGCGAAGACAAGGTCAAATATTATAAAGCTATTTTTACGGTGATGATTCTGGTGGGAACCATCATAAAATCCGACAGCGTATGGTATCTGTCGGATTTTCTAAACGGAATGATGATGATTCCCAATCTAATCGCTATTTTCTTTTTAAGGAAACTGATTATCAAAGAACGACCATAATTATTTTAAGCTTCGGAAGAGACCGATGACTTTTCCTGCAATTTGCACATTATGAGTGTAAATAGGCGCCATGGATGAATTTTCTGGCTGTAAACGAACCCGATCCTTTTCTCGAAAAAAGCGCTTTACCGTGGCTTCTCCGTCAATCATTGCAGCCACAATTTCACCGTCATTAGCAGTGTTGCACTTTTCAACAATGACAAAGTCGCCGTTCATAATACCCGCCTCTATCATACTTTCCCCCTTGACTTTCAGAACAAAAACATCATCTTGGGGGTGAAAGGTATCTAGGGGAAGGGGATAATAGTCAGTAATATTTTCTTGGGCAAGGATGGGGGAGCCTGCAGCAATTTCTCCCACCACAGGAGCCATGACGATTTCCTTTTGAGGCGCCTCATCTTCATCCTGGTGATATATGACTTCAATTGCCCGCATTTTACCGTCATTTTTGCGAATATATCCTTCTTCTTCTAATGTTTGTAAATAGTAATATACCGTTGAAGTGGAAGGAATCATCAAGGCATTGCAAATTTCCCGCACCGTTGGTGGGAAATTATTTTTTTTACTAAAATCATTGATAAACTCAAAGACTAAGGCTTGTTTTTGTGTCAAGCCAGGATACTTGCTATCTGCAACAGCTTTTTTTCTGGCCATATCAGTCTCCTTTAGTAGAACCTATTTTCTATTATATAATTATATAATATTTTTTCCAATGATTCAATGAATTTATAAAAACATTTCCCTATTGTTGAAATAATATATTAAATGAAAGTTAAAAGTAGTTTGAAAAAACTTGACGATGAGACCACGTTTTTATATAATTCTCGTTACATTAATAATAAATGAATTAAGCGTATGGGGGATAAACAGACTTTTCAAAAAGACCTCTGTAACGATTCAAGGAGCAGTATATGCATTATATAACATCAAAAGGAATTTTGTCTGCAAAAAACGGAATGAATTTGTACCGTGGCTGTACGCACGGTTGCATCTATTGCGACTCCAGAAGCGCCTGCTACCATATGGAGCATGATTTTGAGGATATTGCAGTCAAGGAAAATGCCATAGAATTGTTGGCATCAGCCCTCAAGCGGAAACGGAAAAAATGTATGATTGGCACCGGTTCCATGACTGATCCGTACATACCTTTAGAAAGGGAGCTTGGCAACGTCAGAAGGGCTTTGAATCTGGTATATGACTACGGTTTTGGATTTACTGTTATCACAAAATCGGATCTCATCTTGAGAGATATCGACCTACTGCAAAAGATTAACGAGACAACAAAATGTGTTGTGCAAATGACCCTAACCACTTATGACGAAGATTTGTGCAGAAAAATTGAACCTAACGTATGTACCACCCCCAAACGTTTTGAGGTACTAAAATGCTTAAATAACGCAGGGATCCCTACAGTGGTGTGGCTTAGCCCAATCCTGCCTTTTATTAATGATACAGTGGATAACCTTTGCGGCGTATTAAATTATTGTGCAAAGGCAAAGGTTCATGGTGTAATTTGCTTTGGGATGGGATTGACACTTAGAGAGGGAAGCCGAGAATACTTCTATCAACAGTTAGATAGCTTATTCCCCGGTCTAAAGGAACGGTATATACGAACCTATGGAAATCAATATGAATTAATCAGCCCCAACCATAAGAAACTAATGAGTCTATTTCATAAAATATGTGATGAAGAGGGAATGCTTCATCATAACAGCGAAATTTTTCAATATCTATCTACTTTTGAAGAAAAAGAATATAGTTTATTTAATTCTCCAGAACAATCATAATTTTTAACAAGAAAACAGGTACTATCTTGGGATAATACCTGTTTTCTTGTTTATATTCATTATTTAGGGATTTGGGGATTTACGAAAGGGAGCAGATTATATCATAGAAATCATTTTCATGCTCATCAACAAAGTGAAGAACTTTGACGAGATGTGCAAGATAGTAATACCATTCGTATTCGTTGTAGTTCTCCCAATCATTGAAGTAGTCTGTTGACCAGTGGTAAAGATAGATAGCGCCGCCTAAAACAAAATAGGGAAAGGCTTTTTTCTCACTTTCCGTAAAGATGGGAAGAACTCCATGTTCTTTGGTATAGTCGTTATATCCCTGCAAATAGCTTTCACTCGTTCCATATCCATTTCACCGTCTTTCAATGCTTCCCAGGCGGCAATGGAAATTACAAGAGAATAACCGATATCTGCCAAGCGGTAATCTTCTTTTGACCAATCAAGGTCGAAAACTCCAATACATTTTCCGTTTTTCCACTTCACATTGGATATTCGGTACATTATTCAATATTCCAGATTCCTCGATACCTTTTCTGGCTTTATCACACATTGCTAGGAGATAATCAGGCGTTTTGATAATATTAGCCGCCAAATCAAAACCGTGTTCAATAATCTACTCAATAAGACCATGTTCTACCCTAATGTCCTCATCAATAGTCGTTGTGCGATATCTGCGAACAAAATAGTCAATAGATTTCCCGTTGGGCGATGTCATTTCTACACCAAAGCTTCTGTTCACATAGCCCCCAAAAATTTTATAAACTTTGTTTAAAGTGCCTAATTGATAGACATTTTCCAACAAATCCTTCAGCTCCTTGAACTCAAAAGGTGCTTTCATTAAAAAGTTGTTTTTCTTGTGGGTTAATCATGTGTTTTATCCTCCTTGCTTACAGTTTTACATGGAAACCAATATTAAGAAAATTGTTAAGGAAAATCTTTGTGTCATTTTAATCCTGTTTGTTGCGAACATGTCAATACATTTACACCCCAGATTTACTACTTGCGGGGTTATAAAAAGCCTCTGAAACTTGCATATTCTCTTAAAGTTATAAAAAAATCCGCACACAAACCCAAAACATGTTCACAACAAACATGTCTTTATTTTTTCTGGGTACACAATGTCGAAAAAAGTATTTTTATCCCCCTTAAAACCTCTAAAATTTTATGTTATTGTTCAATCTTTTTGCTCTAAAGTCTTGACATGCTTGCAACAAACAGGTTCATAATTTGGGTGAACATTGAGAGGCAGGGCCCAATGACTTTCAAAATATTTAAGTGAAAGAAGGTATGTTCATGGGAATTTCTACGAATAAGTCTATCAATACCGCATTGAAACGTGACTGGTGCGATTGGCACCGTTGCCATCTTATGGTTTATTATCTCCGGCTTCTTTGCGAACCCCGCTTATTCGTTATGGTACAAGGGCAACTCAATGTGTGGTACAGCCCTGGGAATGGTCTGCAATGCCATGTATGCGTTTTGGTGTCCCTTCTTTATGATGGTCGTTTGTGGTTGGATTCTCGGTTGGGATGGTTATACACTTACCCCGGTCCAGTGGATGATGGCACTTGTAGAACTCATCGGGATTTGGCTGATCGCAATGAATCCTTTAGATCTCTTTAGAAAAAAGGAGGATTGACGCTATGAGTAAAAGACCATTAAACTTTGCGGTATTAAAATATATGACCACTGTTGACGTAGCCTGTGTTAACGATGTGATAGCAGCATTACATGACGACTACTCTGAATGGAAAATGTTTAAACCAGCAGGTATTCTTGAGGTTTTGATGACAGGTGAAAAAACGATTTGTTAGTTGAAGATCGCTATGAATATAATGATGCTGGCGAATTAATGATTTATTTTCGCGCTCCTGAAGAAGGAAAAGCGATCATCAATTCCTATATTAAATAAGTTGTAAGTTTTGATCTGTTATGAGAAAACGGATTTTATAAAATTAAAAAAATGGAGGTTCTTAATTATGAATTTAGCAGGACAATTAAAAGTTTTATCTGACAACGATATGCAAATGGTGCATGAAAAATCTCTTGAGCTTTTGGAAAAGAAGGTTATGTCCAAGATAATATGCGTTATGCAACTTGGGAATGTGCATCTCCCGACTCTGCTCTTATGCTTGCTGCCACGGTTCAGATGTACAAGAGCTTCTACAATCTTCCCACTCGTTCCCAGACTGGCGTTACCAGCTCCAAAACCATCGACTATCAGGCTGGCCTGGAAGTTATGCAAAGTTTCCTCTTTACGACTCTTGCCGGCGTAAATCTTACCAGCAACTCTGTTGGGGCACTTTCCAATCTCATGACGACCTCTTTGGAAAAATGTGTCCTTGATGATGAAATGATCAGTCGTGTACGCTTCATGATCAACGGCATGAATACCTCCAAAGAACATATGGGTATGAAGGAACTGATGGAATACAAACCCTGCCAGGATTTCCTGATGGCAGATTCCACCATGATGCATGCTCGTGATGGTTGGCAGCCTACCGTTTCCGATTGGCGTTCCAGTGATGCCTGGGAAGCTGACGGTTCCAAGGATGTTGCGGAAACTAGTAGTGCAAATTTTGGAAAACGCTCCTGAATCCATGCTTGATCCCACGCAGGAAAAAGATATGCTTTCCTTTATCAAAAAAATTGAAGAAGCATAACTTTTAGAATTTCTAAATAATAAAAAATCATCCGGGGAAATATCCTCGGATGATTTTCATTGCTGTGGTCAAGAATCAATAAAATTTGTTTTGACTATTATAAAAAACTTTGTTTATAATAAGTAGAAAGTGATAAAGATCGTGGGGGAGTAATAAAATGAAAGAAGTATTTATGCCAGCCGAAATACGTAATTTACTAGGAATCAGTCGTTCCGCGATACAGTATTACAGAGACAAGGGGTTAATCGAAATAAAAAAAACGGGCATAATGGATATTCTTATTATAGTGGAAATAATCTTCTGGAAATTATTGACATTTCATTTTATAGAAATTGTATGAACTCTAGTATCCAAGATATTCGTGACATAATAGAATCAGATTCTCCAGAATCAATGTATTCATCATATGTTGATAAAATCAATACATTTGAAGAAAACATTCGCAGACAGCAAGAACACCTTGTCATGCTTCGTGATTTCGAACATCGAATCAAAAGAGCGCTGAGTCACATGAATACGTCCAAAATAATAAAAAAACTTATCTATATCTTCCCGAAATCGGAAAAACTCCCGATGTACACTCAGAGCTTTTTTCTGTATCTTATTGGAATAGTGAATTTATTTTAAAAGATGGAGAACCGGAATATCAGGAGACCTATCTCTTTATTGATGAAAAGGACGTCTCTTTTTTAAAAGAAAATTGTCCTGATGCAAAAATCTGGCTTGTTCCCCCTGAACGTTTTCTTTATTCTGCGTTTTGCAGTGATAAACCGCTTAACGATGCAAGCTATCTCAAAGTGGTATTGGATTACGCAGCAAAGCATCATTTTCTTCTTTCAGAACCATTTTATATTTGCTACCTTTTTACCTTTAAAAAAGGAAAAGAATATCATCATTGTTATGAGTGTACGCTTCCTATTCAAAACAGACCCCTCAGATTGGAAAAAATATAACCCAATGACCGAATAACTTCTCCCATCAATTCTCTCAGTTTTTAGGGCTGGCCAATGATACAGCAGTACAGCCGGAAAGCTCTGAAATCGTAATCAACGGTACTGGTAAATTGCAGCGGCTTTTTCGATACAGTATTAAGAAAACCAATGGGGCAGCAAATTCCTGCCTTTCCATCGTAATGAGTATCACTGTATTTTGTCGCTTTGCAATCTTTCAGTAGCCTCATGGATACCAGCACTTCGGTGAAGGATATGTGACCAGCGACCTCTTGGCTGACGCTATAGCGCAGTTGCAGGAGATCAAGCTGTTGTTCTACTTCTTGGGATTAAATAATTACGGGTTCAGCGAATGCATGAATATTGTCCGGCAGGCTATCCACAGAAAGTACCAGGCAGAGAAGATCGATGGAGTGTGGGAGCAAAGGTTCGCCATCCATTATAACTGCGTAGGCACGATCCTCATTCCTGATGTTCTTCCGCCGCCTGCCCCGGAAGTATCCGTAAACACAAGAAGGGGCGTAGTCGTCAACTACACCCCTTCCACAACCACCATTTGAAAAATAAAAAAGGCAAGTGTTCTTACAGCCTTTCAAATGCTATAAGAACACTCGCCATGGTGCGGATGACAGGACTTGAACCTGCACTCTTTTGACGGAACTAGAACCTGAATCTAGCGTGTCTGCCAATTCCACCACATCCGCAAGATTACCTAACAATAATATCACCTTTTACTGACCAAGTCAAGAGATCTTCTATAAAATCATGTGGCAAATTCACCGATAAATATGGTATAATTGATGAAATTATGATAAAGGGTATGTGGGATGCGATATTTAAAAACAAACTCACTCAAGAAGATAGCAAAAAAGATTTCAATGATAGCCTTAGATATGGACGATACAACACTGAGATCCGATGGTACATTATCATCAAATACGGAATCAGCGATTAAAGAGGCGATTTCACATGGGATTGAAATTGTAATTGCCAGTGGCCGATCCTATTCATCGCTCCCCAAAGATGTCATCAATCTTGAGGGTATACGGTATGCTATTACCTCAAATGGAGCTGCTATATACGACATTCAACAAAACAGGCGGATTTATTCCTTAACTCTTGACTCTCAAAGTGTAATGGAAATCTTGGATCTTCTTCATAAAGAAAATCTTTGTATGGAGGTCTTTGTTGATGGAGTTCCTCATGCTGACGCCAGATTTGTCGCAAACCCGTCTAAGTTTGGCTGTGCATCAGAAACCGCCATCCAGTATATCCAGTCTACGAGAGTCCCCGAGAAAAATATTATGGCTTTCATTGACCAACATATTAATTGCCTTGACAGTCTGGATGTTCGTTGCACTACATTGGAAGCTAGAACACAAATTGAACAGATGCTGCAAAAAAATATAAGTAATATTTATATTACATCGTCTTTGGATAGTCTTTTGGAGATTGTAAACCCTAATGCGGGTAAGGGGGCTGGGCTTCGTTTTTTGAGCCGAAAACTCAATATTCTTCCTTCTTCCATCACAGCTTTTGGAAATGCTGATAATGATATTGATATGATGGAATATGCTGCTCTTGGGGTTGCGGTACAAAATGCTACGCCACACTGTTTAGAAGCAGCTGATATTGTCACAGAAGATAATGACCACGAAGGAGTGGCTCAAGTGATTGAAGAGAGCTTACATCTACAACGATTTAACGATTTTGATAGATAATAACCATTTCAACAAAAGTTTCAATATCACCCATCAAAAAATTATTATAATGTGACGGAAATGTTGTGTTATAATATTTCGTAATGTCTCTCTAGAAATCATATTAGAAAGAAGGAAAAAATATGGATATTGCAGCCAGCATACACGAAGTTCGTGCTCTCGTAAAAAGCTGGAAAAAACAAGGACTCACCGTAGGATTAGTTCCTACCATGGGTTATTTACATGAAGGTCATGCCAGTCTGATTCAAAAGTGCAGAGATGAAAATGACAAGGTAGTTGTGTCTATTTTTTTAAATCCAACACAATTTGGTGCCAATGAAGACCTAGATGCGTACCCTAGAGATTTTAATAGAGACACCAAACTATGTGAAGCAATGGGGGCAGATTTGATTTTCCATCCGGAACCCATTGAAATGTATGATAATGCACGGACCTATGTTAATATAGAGGGGTTATCCGACCATCTTTGTGGGAAATCCAGGCCCACACATTTCCGTGGTGTATGTACCGTTGTATCCAAATTATTCAATATCGTTACACCGGATCGCGCATATTTCGGTCAGAAGGATGCGCAACAGTTGGCCATTATCAAAAAAATGGTCAAAGACCTCGATTTCGATATTGAAATCATCGGTTGCCCCATCGTTCGCGAAGAAGATGGATTGGCCAAATCTTCTCGTAATACCTATTTAAACGTAGCTGAACGAAAAGCGGCCCTTTGTCTATCTCGCTCTATTGCACTAGGGAAAGAAGTTATAGAAACCACAGAACAAAGCAAAGATCTAATTGCCAAAATGAAAGAAGTCATTGATGCAGAGCCTCTGGCTAAAATTGATTATATCGAAGTGGTTGACGCTAAAACTATGGAACCAGTAAGTACAACCCTAGGCAGTGTACTCGTAGCCATGGCTGTTTATATTGGAAAAACAAGATTGATTGATAACTTTGTTCGGGAGAAATAAGCTCAATGTTCATTAAGAAATTAAAAAGCAAAATTCACCGTGCTACAGTTACAGAGGCAGAACTGGACTATGTAGGCAGTATTACCATTGATAAAGAACTTTTGCAGGCAGCAAATATTCAGGAATATGAACAGGTACAAATTGTAAATATCAATAATGGCAATCGTTTTATCACATATACGATTGCAGGTAAAAAGGGGAGCGGCATCATGTGTCTTAACGGTGCAGCTGCTCGATGTGTGTCAGTGGGGGATAAAATTATTGTGATGAGTTATGCCTCCATGGATGAAAGTGAAGGGGAGAGTTTTCAACCCCAAGTCGTGCTTGTTGATGAAAAAAATAGAATTCAATCCGTCAACCATTACGAGCACCACGGGAAACTCGAAAGAAATAGGTGAAAAATGAATTTTTTAATACGTTTAAGTAAAACATTATCTTCTAATATTGGTATTATCGTGATTTTACTATCGATTGTGGCATTTTTCTTTCCGCCAATTTTTACATGGGCTTCGCCTTATACCACGTATTTGTTAGGTGTTGCGATGTTCGGTATGGGGCTTACCATTCGCGCCAATGACTTTAAAACCGTTTTTAAGCATCCCAAATATATTGCCATCGGCTGTATTGCTCAGTTTATTATTATGCCATTTACTGCATTTTTATTGGCAAAGCTTTTTCAGCTTCCGGCGGATTTGGCCATCGGTGTCATCCTTGTAGGCTGTTGTCCCGGAGGGACAGCCAGTAATGTTATTACACACATAGCGAAAGGGGATACCGCATTATCTGTAAGTATGACTATTGTATCGACACTGCTGGCGCCTTTGGTGACACCGGGACTTGTTTATCTTTTGGGCGGAACATGGGTAGAAGTCCCTTTTTGGTCCATGGTGGTTTCCACTGTACAAATGGTGCTTGTTCCTGTTTTGTTGGGTATTGTTATCCATGAAGTATTCCGGGATACCGTGGAAAAAGTAATTGACATTATGCCTTTAATTTCCGTGATAGCGATTGTCTTGCTGATTTGCTCTATTGTTGGGAAAAATGCTTCCGCCTTAATGACTTGTGGACTTCTCGTAGTCGTGGTCGTCATATTACACAACCTTTGCGGACTTTTTCTTGGTTTAGGTACAGCAAAGGCCTTACGTTTGGATACCCCCAAAGCCACGGCTGTGTCTGTGGAAGTTGCAATGCAAAACAGTGGTTTGGCTGTATCCTTGGCAGCAGCAAATTTTGCAATGAATCCCTTGGCAACAGTCCCTGGGGCAATTTTTAGCGTGTGGCACAACATTTCGGGATCGCTTTTTGCTTCTTATATGAAGAAAAAAAATGAAACAATGAAATAAATTTTATAGAGTTTCGCTAAAACCTCCACCTCATTTTGAGTGGAGGTTTTATTATGTTTTTAAAGTGCATTGAGAGTCGGATTTTTTAGTTATTCTTTTCAAATCTTATGATAATCACAGTATTTTCAAGTAATATCATATATTTACCTTTGATTTATTTTTGCATTAATGTTAAAATGATTCGCCAAGTAATATCAATAATATATATTAATATGAAGGAAAATAAAACAATGGGGGTATTATTTCATGGAAACTGGCCAGATTATTGCCGTGGCTGTCTTCATTCTTGTGATGGCGGCAATTATCTCAGAGAAGGTACACCGCACTGTTGCCGCAATGGCTGGTGCGCTTTGTCTTGTTCTTCTCGATATTTTATCAATTGAGGATTGTGTATCCCATGTAGACTTTAACACCATTGGTGTGTTGACTGGGATGATGATCTTTGTGGCTGTAGTAAAAAATTCTGGGATATTTGAGTATCTAGCAATTAAGTCTGCGAAAATTGCCAAAGGTGACCCTTGGAAAATCATGATTTTATTTGTCCTAATCACTGCTGGTTTTTCGGCATTTCTAGATAATGTTACCACTGTTTTATTGGTTGGTCCCATGACAATTACCATCTGCCGTATGCTGGAGATCAATCCAATTCCGTTTCTGATGACGCAAATTATGGCCTCTAACATTGGAGGTACTTCTACATTAATTGGAGACCCTCCCAATATTATGATTGGCAGTGCCGCAGGACTCAGTTTTTTTGACTTCATCATAAATGTAGGGCCTCCGATTCTTATCATTTTGACAGCAGTAATCTTTTGCTTCCGTTTTATTTATGGGAAACATCTCAAGGTAGAGGATTCCGCCAAACTGGCTGTATTTTCTTTGGACGAGAAAAAAGCAATTAAGGATATAAAACTGCTTCATAAAAGCATTGTAATGATCCTTTTGGTCGTACTGGGATTTATGTTCCATGGTGCTCTTGGCATTGAGTCATGTACTGTAGCTCTATCGGCAGCAGCAATAATGCTTTTAATTGGCAAGCAAAGCATAGAAGACACTTTTGCTGAGATCGAATGGACAACCATTATTTTCTTTATTGGCTTATTTATCGTAGTAGGTGGAATGGTTGAGGTAGGAATCATTGATTCTCTGGCGAATTTATTAATGGAAGCAACTAATGGAGAACTTGTTCTTACCACGATTGTTTTACTATGGGTTTCCGCCATTGTATCCTCGGTTTTAGACAATATTCCATTTGTAGCTACAATTATTCCCATTATTCTGACTCTTGAAGGCAGCAGTGTAAATGTGGCACCGCTGTGGTGGGCAGTTTCTTTGGGAGCATGCTTGGGTGGAAATGGCACCTTAATAGGAGCCTCTGCAAATGTTGTCTTATCTGGAATCAGTAATAATAATGGTTATCCGATTACATTCATCAACTACTTGAAAGTTGGCTTTCCAGTGATGATTTTGACCATTGTTATTTCCACAATATATTTGTTGCTTCGATACGCAATATAACCACATCAGGTAAATGGAGGTAAATTCATGAATCCATACTCAGTCAAAGGCGATATTGTCGAGGCAGAACTTCGTCAGATCGGAGCGACGACGATCAAATGCATTCACGGTAAACAGTACTTTATTGAATTTAAACTGGATAAAGACTGGACCATTGCATATGCATATAATATCAATGCGGAAAATGAATACTACTTACAGCGTGTGGAACCATATCCATTACAGCACGGAGTATTTAAAAAGATCACCGATTTATCCGCTTTTATTAAACAGGATGTGGACAAATTTATTAATGCTAAAAATAGCAGCAATTTTAAAAAGTTTGTTGAAATAACAAACCGAATGCAAAATATAGGTTTAGAAATGGAAGAACTTTTTCTAAACTATAATGTAGATGGCGTTGCTTTAGCGCAGTTGGAAACATCTTTAGAAAGCCTGTTCCAACAAATTCAAATTATCGAAAAACATTCCAGATACATTAAATGAGAAAGTGAAAAGCAAAATTTAAATCAGAGAATTTCTTTGATTTCTTTTTCTATATCTCTACGTAGAATCTAGTAAGTGATTCCTTTGCTATAATTTTACATAATACCTATTATGGGAAGTATTGCAAAACGGAACGATTGATAGTTAAAGCTTACCTTTTTATTTGCTAAGATTCAACAATATTCAACAATATATCCAGAAAGAAGAGTCCACAAAGTTACAAAATACTGTATTGAAAATTATATGAAAATAAGATAAAATATATTGTTAGATTCAATGAAAAATCTGCAAAATGGAGTTCAAAATGATGAATGAAGAAAAGTTAGTAATTACAGGTATGGGCGCCGTGACTCCAATCGGCATTGGAACAAAAAATTATTGGGAGAATTTGATTCAAGGAACTTGCGGTATCCAAAAAATCACAAAATTTGATACAGAAAAACTTCCGGTCCAAATTGGAGCAGAAATAAAGAATTATAATCCCCTCGACTATATGCCAAAATCCCTGGCAAAGGCCACTGATCCATTTGCGCAATACGCTTTCATCGCGGCATCAGAGGCTTTGAAAGACAGCGCACTTCCTATTAATGAAGAATCCGACCGCATTGGCATTGTAATGGGTACGGCAATGGATGGAATTACTTCCGTTGCGAAAACACAACGCGAATTTACCACTGGTGAAATTCGTCGTGTGGGGCCGCGCTTTGTTCCTATGATTATAGGGAATATCGCAGCTGCTCAGATCGCGATTGAATACGGCATCGTCGGTCCAAGTTTGACTTTGAATACAGCTTGCTCTTCTGGTGGAGACGCTATGATGACTGCCGCGATGCTTCTGCGTTCTGGCGAAGCCGATTCCATAATTGCCGTAGGTGGAGAATCTATTTTTTGTCCAATTATTTTGTCCGGCCTGGCGCAATCCCAAGCACTATCCCGCAATAACGATCATCCTGCCGAAGCCTGTCGTCCTTTTGATGCGGATCGTGATGGTTTTGTTATCGGTGAAGGTGGTGGTGCTGTAGTCATTGAAACTGAAAACCATGCTCTGAGGAGAAATGCCAAAATATATGCAGTGCTGGCAGGTTATGCGAACACCAACGACGGCTATCATATAACAGCTCCTGATCCTAGTGGTAAAGGTGCTGTTGCCTGTATGGAAAGTGCATTAAAACGGAGCAATCTCTCCCCTTCTGATATTGGCTATATTAGCGCTCACGGTACGTCAACCTTATTAGGAGACAGAGCTGAAACCTCTGCCATCAAACAAGTATTTGGCGATATCAATACTGCGCCACCTGTGAGCTCTACCAAGGGGGCTACAGGACATTTAATGGGTGCAGGAGGTATTACCGAAGTTATTGCATGCATTAAGGCAATTTCGGAAGAGGTATTGCCTCCTACCTTGAATTACCACACGCCAGATCCTCTTTGTGATCTTGATTATATTCCTAATCAAGCAAGAAAAGCTAAGATTTATGCCGCAATGTCTAACTCCTTAGGATTTGGCGGACAAAACTCCAGCATTATAGTGACAAAATATGAAAAGTGAGGTAAATAGATTTGAATTGTACTTATGATGTTACCATGTTTAAAGAAACATTCGAGCATGAATTTACCTATATTAATGGTTTTATGCGGAATGTAAATCGTTTCCCGGACTCCCCTGCTTTACACTGTCCTCTAACCAAGCGGCGCTGGACTTATCAAACATTAAACGAAGAAACCAACCGTTTGGCCAATGCCATGATAAAAGATGGGGCAGAAAAGAATGACGTTATCATGTACATGCTTTTAAATTCTGCTGAATTTATCTTTTGCTATTTGGCAGGTCATAAACTTGGCGCAATTAGCTGTCCCATAAATTTCCGCCAAGCTCCCGGTGAAATTGCTTTGGTCATTGACGACAGTAAGCCAAAATTCTTTGTCTATGATCATGAATTCAGTGAACTGGCAGAACGGGCCTTGGATTTGGCAGAACACAAACCTCAGCGCATCATTGTTACAGATTTGCATAATACGGCAGAAGCTCCTGAGGGGCATGTAACGTACAGGGATTACACTGGTTCTATGTCCACGGAAAATCCTTCCATTGAAGTGAAACAGCATATTTATGATGAAGCCCTTCGCCTTTATACCTCCGGTACAACCAACCGCCCCAAAGGTGTTCCTATCAACAACATTAACGAAGTATTGTCCGCTCATGATGTTTTGATGCATTTCCCTCTCAATTCCACTGACCGCACTATGAACATGACTCCGTGGTTCCATCGTGGAGGCCTCCATTCTGGTGGCCCAAATCCTACCCTATACTGTGGTGGAGAAGTGGTTATTTTGCGTCATTTTAACCCAGGACTCTGTCTTTCCTATGCTGAGAAATTTCAAATTACTTTTTTGGTTGGTGTTCCCGCTATCATTGCCATGTTAGCAAAAGCTCAAGAAAAGAAGCCGGTAGACTTAAGTAACCTGCGTGGTATCGTTACTATGGGTGCCCCCTTTGAGAAAAGTGCTTGTGAAAAATATTTGAAGCTACTAACCCCCAATATTTTTAATGGTTACGGCACAACGGAGAGCTTCTGGAACACTTTCCTTCGCCCCTATAATTTGCCGGATATGTCTGGCAGTGCAGGGCAATCCTGTACCGATGATGAAGTACGAGTGGTAAAGATCAAAGAAGAAGGCCATGCTGAACCCGATGAGATAGTCGCTAAGGATAACGAGTCTGTAGGGGAAATTATCATTAAGTCTCCGGCAAAATCTGCTTACTGCTATTTCAACAATCCTGAAATGACTGAGAAAAAATTCTATAAGGGATATCTCTATACAGGGGATTTGGGCACTTGGGACCTCCATGAATTTGTTACAGTGGTGGGTCGTAAGGATGACATGATCGTTTCTGCCGGTGAAAATATATATCCGCCACAAATTGAAGCAATTCTCAATGAACATCCTTTGGTGGAAGAAAACGCCGTGATTGGTATTCCCGATAAAATGCGGGGACAAGCAGTGGTAGCCTATGTTGTTCCAACAAATGAAACCTTGACAGAAAAGGCTTTAAAGGAATACTGCGCCAATCACCCCATGCTTTCTCCTTACAAACGCCCCAAAGAATTCCGTATTGTTTCAGAATTACCACATACTGCTACAGGCAAATTAATGCATTATAAGTTAAGGGAACAAGTTAAAAAAGAAGAACAATAACAATCTGAACCCACCACCATGGTGGGTTCTTCTTTTGAATAAATTTCGAAAATAAAAATCAATTCATCAATTTATGCTTTTTTATGTTATAATAAAGGAAAACGTAATTTATGATTTAGGAGGTAATTCCATGTAGATTATTGACTGTCATCTTCATCTTTCGGATATTTCATCTTTTGATGAACACGCATTAAAAAATCATATTGACTATAGCCCTGAGGGTTATGCAAGAGAATGTGCGGAGAATAATGTTTTGGGCATCGCTATGGGGGTTGCCGAATCCCCGGGGAACCAAATGCCGGACAAAAACGTATATCCGTTAATGGGAATTAATTTTGAAAAGTTCCCAAATGCCTATTACTCTATGGGAATCAATCCTCACCGTTTCGATGCAAGGGCTGCTGAAGAACTGGAACGGCGTATACAGAATGACCCGCATCTGGTGGGACTAAAAATCTATGGTGGCTATTACCATTACTATCTCACGGATCCTGTTTATCGTCCAGGTTTTGAGCTTGCTGAGAAGTATGACCTCCCCGTAACCTTCCATAGTGGGGATACTTTTAGCTCAGAAGCACTATTAAAATACGCGCATCCCTTGATCGGCGATGATGTGGCAAAAATGTATCCAAATGTAAAATTAATTTTGGCTCATATGGGAAATCCTTGGATTTTAGATGCTGCAGAGGTTGCTTATCGTAATCCCAACGTCTATGTTGATATCTCTGGATTATATGTTGGTCGAAATTTACAAAAAGTCAAGAATGATCGGCAAATCATGGACTTCCATCAACTAGCTGTAAAGCTCATCCATAATTATGATAAAGTGCTTTATGGTAGTGACTGGCCGCTCTCCCCCATGGCCGATTATATTGATTTTATCAAAGGTTTTATTCCTGAAGAGCAATGGGAAAAAGTGTTTTATCAAAATGCAGTAAAAGTTTTTAAACGTTTGAATTCAGCTACACGATCATGATATAAATTCCGTTTGAACTGACAACTGCTAAGGAAGGAGAACTCTATGATGAAAAAGTTTCGTATTCTTCTATTGTTTCTATGCTGCTTGTCTTTTATCGGTCTGTCCGTTAATATCGTCTGGGCTGCTGACTCTGAAGACTTTGTTTTTACCTACAGGCAAGATGGAGACACCATCGCCATTGAATCCTATTATGGTGATGGAAATGAAATTAAAGTGCCAAATTCCATCGACGGTCATAAAGTCGCCGAAATTGACAGCCATGCTTTTGAAAACTGCCCTAATTTAAAAAGTGTTACAATTCCTAGTAGTGTCACACAAATCGGAGACAACCTCTTCCCTTCCGACACTGACGTGTCAATGAAAGGAGAGACCGGCTCTCAAGCTGAATCCTACTGCGAAAAATATAACTTGGACTTTATTCCCATTGACAGCGGGTCAGTCATATCGTCGGGAACTTCAAAAGAAATAAATTTAAGTAAATACTCATTTTATAAGGACGTGAGTGTCGGTCAGTGGTATACACCAAGTATCTATCAGTTAACTAAAGAAGGAGTCATTCACGGATATGGAGATGGGTATTTTCTTCCGGAAAAATCAGTGACAAGAGCCGAATTTGTTCAAATGCTAGCAAACCTTTCTCACGATACCATCTCTTCCGACAACGTTGTCACTCCTTTTAAGGATGTTAACCCCACCGCATGGTATGCGCCAGTGATTCAGTGGGCCTATGAGCATGATATCGTCCATGGAATGTCAGAAACGATATTTGCACCGGAACGCAATATCAGCCGTCAGGAACTAGCCACAATGCTGGATAATTACCGTAACATGGTTGATAAAATAACTCTTCCCGTACTGGTTGAAAAAAGAGTATTTAATGATGACAGCCAAATTGGTGATTGGGCAAAGGATAAGGTCTATTCTCTGCAACTGGCTGGTATCATTGATGGTAGAGAAAATGGCATGTTTGCTCCTACTGCTTCTGCCACCAGAGCAGAGGTTTCCAAAATGCTGGACTATTATCTGCAGCTCATCAAAACCGGGACTGTGGAAAAAACCATCGTTGAAACAGGAACATATGGAACCTCCGGTAGAGGACGCAATCTTACCTATACCAGCATTTATCGCCCCGGATATCAGCACACTGCAATCTTTGTTTTTGAACAGCATGGGTTTGAAGATTCCTATAATCGTGATGGTCAGGTACTGGTAGATCTTGCCAAGGAAACAATTTCATTTTTAAATTCCAATATTGATAGATTGTGGGATTGCAGGGTTATTATAATAAGCAGCGCTAATCCTGATGGCCTTGCCGAAGGAACAACAAAGAACGGACCGGGACGCTGTACTGTTGCCAACCGCACTGATATGAATCGCGATTGGCCTACCAGTAACTATGAGCCCCAGACCTCGAATCCTCGTTATTACTCTCCTTATGCACTATCCTGCCCTGAGACAAGAAACCTGAAACAGTTAATTAGCAGAGAAAATCCCAGTGTTTTATTGGATATCCATGGCTGGCTGAATGGTTCATACGGAAATCAAACCTTAGCATATATTTTTAAAGAAAATATGGGGCTTCCCTATAAGGTTCTCTTCTCAAGTAGTGCAGGCTTATCCGCCAACAATGTAACGTATCTTCCCCAACAGGAAAAGGAAATGGCCTTTGAGTCAGGACTTGTAGGGTTTAAGGGGTATTTGGCTGGTTATGGCAAAGAACAAGGAATGTATTCCGCTCTCATTGAGCTCCCTTCTCCTTATAACATCAACAAATCTGGATTCTTTAAAGCTATCGAAAATTCTATCTACCTTTGCAGTCAATCTTAAAATAATAACAAAAAGCGCAAGCGGTTGTATTCCGCTTGCGCTTAATTATCATTGATTAAAAAAGAATCAGTCCGCCAGCCATAAAAATTATCATCACTCCACATAAAATAATCATGGACTTTTTGTCTTTTGAGAGAATTCTTTTGCTGCCATCCACACCACCATATACTTTTTTGCAAATGATGTAGGCGACAGGTCCGGAAATTGCTCCTAAGCAACCGCCGATAAAATAATCTAAACCATTAGTAAAAAGTGCGATTACAGCTAAAACAATCGGGCTAATACATAAAATAGTCAGACCTTTTATCCCCAAAGGAATGCGGAAAGGACGCTTCAACTCTGGCTCTTTGATTCGCAGAACAATGGCAGCGATATAAATTAGGATATAGGCGAACATCAAAAGGAAAACATCGATAACCACCAGGGTGTCGAATCCAAATTGACAGAGAATAAGATTTATCACTGCCATACTAATGACTGCAATATACGGCGTTTTATGCTTGGGATGTATTTTCTTAAGAAATCTTGGACTCAAGTTGTCATCTGCCAAGGAAAAAAATCCTCTGGAACCCGATGCCAAATAGGTATTATACATTGACAAATTTGCAATAACTGCCGTAATAACAAAAACAAATCCCAGAATGGGATGGCCTAATAAGTGCGCCACGCTGCCAAAGGAAATGCCATCCTCAACGCCCCAGGATTGCCAATTACCGACTGCTCCCAAACAAGCTGCCGTCGACAAAATATATAAAAGCATAATTGCTGGCACTGACAAAATTGTAGCTTTAGGGATTACTTGCGGATTTTCCATTTCTCCTGCCATTGTAGACATTGATTCATATCCAGCATACATCCACATACAGATGGCAATACCAAGTCCAATGCTTTCCAGAAGTCCCTGCCCTTCCGGAATAAAGGGCGTCACCGGGTTATATTGAAAATTGGCGGCCCCCACAAAAATAAGGGCAATAAAGGAACCAATAACGATAATCGAAAAATAGGATGCGATCCGCCCTACCGATTGTAAACCAAGTATATTGACGTAAGTAAACGCCAATATAAAAAACACCTTTAGTGCAAATTCCTGCCAACTGTCTAATGGAAAAATAGAAGAAATATAGCCAACCGATAAAATAACATAAAGTGTGGAATCCACATAGATAGAAACGGTTCGCCACCAACAAGCCTGAAAGCCCCAAAATTCTCCCAAAGCCCGTTGGATCCACTTATAATAACCGCCCTCCTCCGGAATCGCTGACCCCAGTTCAGCGGCGACAAGGCCCTGGGGTATACTCCAAAAAAATGGTAATACCACCAAAAGCAACAGAGTAAGTCCGGGGCCTGAGGTCGGAATCATATCCTCGATACCATAAGCTCCGGCGCAAACCATGCAAAAAATCATAAAAAATACTGTTGTTGTCGTTACCTTATGTTTTTTTAAGGTGTGTGCTTGTTCTGTCATTGTTTTACCCCTTTCTATTGAATCTCCCCTTTGCGGCCGTCCCAGCGAGGTGCGCCGCAGAGCTTACTTACCAAACCTCCTTTACTTCGTAGTCAATTAATAATTATAACATTTTTTGTCGATTTGTAAATAATATTTTCGAAAAAAGACGAAACCCGTGTTCTTTAAAAACACGGGTATTTTTACTTTAAAAGTGTTAATTGACAGTGGCGACAACGCTGTGTTTCCGTAAGATATAGGTGACCGCAGGATATGCAAACAATTTTATCATCGAAGAGTTTTTCATATTTTTCCGGATAGGTATATCCGCCATGAACACAGACGCGGTCTCCGACATTGTAATACTGGAACAACTCATCCTGGTTTACAAGATCCAAGTAATATTGAGAACCATTGGAAAACTCAAATACAAGTCGGTGAATTACACTACCTTTTGACTTGCTTTTAACAATAACTTTTTTCTTTAAGATCGCTTCACGATCAGGTTTAAGGGTAGATTTCCTGTGGATATTAGCAATGGACATGGATAAAATTGACATTACAATACCCACTAGACCGCTAACTACCAGCATTATCCCCCAGGAAATAATATTAAAAAAACCAAGAAATAACATTGCCACTAATAGTAAAATACTGATAATAAGCGGCAAATTCGGTGATATTCTTGCCAAAAAACTGGGTGTTATTCGGTATTCCGGCAATTGAAACTTACTGGAATACCCTACCCCATTTCCATATTTCATGGTCAAAACCTTCTCTTATTCATTCTCTTATTCATTGTTTTCAAGAAAATAAGTGGCCTCCATATCGGCAGTAGATAGAGCAAAAGCCAAAGGATAACGACGAAAGCTATCCCCAACGCTACGGTTATCCTCCGTACCAGAAAATCCCATATGGTAACGAATAGCAAAAGCCTCTTCCCGGGTGAGACGCATAAACCCACTAATGATGTAGACAGACTTTTCACCGTGACCATAGGGCAGTTTGTCCTCATAGTCATACGATGGCACGCGCTGCCATATTCCGTTTTCATCCTTAACATTACGAAATCCCGGTTTGTAGCAATCAATTTTGCAAAGGTCATGGAGCAATGCTACAATGGCAATGGTCTCATCACTGGCAATGAGTCCATATTCCTCGCGTACACGACTGCGTTCCATATAAGCCTTCAAACAGTCATATACATTAAGGCTATGAGTCACAAGACCTCCTTCATGTGATAAATGAAAGCGTGCGCTGGCAGGTGCTGTAAAGAAATCGCATTTATGCTTCAAATAGTCAAGCAACTGATGAGCACCGTCACGATGGATATTCTCTTGATAGATATTAATGAATTCTTCTTTTTTATTCATATGGCATATTTTCCTGAATGATATTATATTACGACCTTTATCTGTCATATCCTGCTATTTTGTGATTATTTTTTTTGACAAATCAATAGAGCCTTGCCCTCCAGCACTGAAACCTCGGCAATTTCTGCATTAATTTCATTGCTAATTCCCAGAGTATCCCCGAAGGAAAACGCCAACCCCATTAAAGGATATTTTAGCCCCTGACTGGGACCGGTCTTTACCAAAGGGGTTAATGGTATTATGGAAAGATACTGGTTTTTCCAACCATGAATAGAAACAGACTCTCCTTCATGAATACAGCGAATCCTACGGGTTTCGTCAACAATTTCAATGGATTCCTGGTATTGAGATAATAATAAAAGATTACTGAGTTCCATATCAATTCGCTTTCCACCCAAAGCCCCTAAAATCAAAATTTCGGAATACCCCCTTTTTGAGCCCTCCTCAATTCCCAAAACGATATCCGTAAAATCCTTATCCGAGGGAACTTTAAGATGAGGAATTTTTGAAAAGCAGTCATCGGTTTCTTGATGAATGGAATCGAAATCTCCCAATAATAAATGGGGTGTTACTCCCATTTTTCGGCAATGATTGGCGCCGCCGTCAGCAGCAATAATATAATCATTCTCTTTTAGGAGATTTTTATGAAATTCCAAGTCATTAAAGGCACCGTTACAAACTAAAACACAACGTTTCATTCAAACATTCCCATCAGATTTGCCATTTCAATGGCAGTAACAGCTGCATCATACCCTTTGTTTCCGGCCTTGGTACCGGCACGTTCGATGGCCTGTTCAATGGTATCGGTGGTCAACACGCCAAAAACCACAGGTTTACCGCTAGCAAGACTTACCTGTGCGCAGCCTTTAGAGACCTCTGCTGCCACATAGTCAAAATGAGGGGTATTACCACGAATGACAGCACCAAGACAAATCACTGCATCCACATCGCCTTTGCCAGCAGCTTTCTGAGCGGCTACAGGAATCTCAAAAGCGCCGGGTACACGGTATAAAGTAATGTCATCTGTATTGACACCGTGCCGAACGAGTCCATCCTCTGCTCCTTCAATCAAGCGGCCGGTGATAAATTCATTGAAACGGGCTGCAATAATCGCCACTTTTAATCCATTACCGATAAGCTGTGCTTCTACTTTTTTCATAACTCTCACGTCCCTTTCTTATGCTTCTTTATGATGGTGACCATCAATATGCTCTAAAAGATGACCCATTTTTTCTTTTTTGGTTTCCATGTAGAATTCATTATAAGGATTGGTGGGCATTTCCGTGCTGACCCGCTCTACAATATCAATGCCATAATCAGCAAGACCTGATATTTTTGTAGGATTGTTAGTCAGCAAACGTAACTTGGTGGCACCCAGATCCTTTAAAATTTGACTGCCCTCACTGTAATCCCGCAAATCCGGAGCAAATCCCAGCTCAATGTTCGCTTCCACAGTATCAAGGCCTTTCTCCTGAAGCTCATAGGCTTTGAGTTTATTAATTAACCCAATACCGCGTCCCTCTTGACGGAGATAAACCAAAATGCCGCGTCCTTCTTCTGCAATCTGGCGTAACGCAGAATCTAACTGCAAGCCACAATCACAGCGGCAGGAGCCGAACACATCACCAGTGAGACACTCGGAGTGCATCCGGCATAAAACAGGCGCGCCATCGGCAACATCTCCCATCACTAAAGCCACATGATGCTTTTGAGTGATGGTATTGATATAGCCATGAAGGGTAAAACGTCCATATTTCGTGGGAAGCTGGGAAGTTGTGGCGCGCACCATAAATTTATCATTCATTTTACGGTAAGCCTGGAGCGCCTTAATGGAAGTAATTTTCAAACCATGCTCTTTGGCAAATTCCATTAGTTCAGAGGTACGCATCATGGTACCATCCTCCCGCATAATTTCACAACATAAGCCGATTTCTTTTAAACCCGAAAGTCTCATTAGATCCACGGTAGCTTCAGTATGACCATTGCGAACCAAAACGCCTCCAGCTTTAGCTTCTAGAGGGAACATATGGCCAGGACGACGGAAATCAGCTGGGCGAGCAGAGTCCTCCGCAGCTTTCATAGCCGTTACAGAGCGCTCCACCGCAGAAATACCTGTGGTAGTAGTTACATAGTCAATGCTCTCAGTAAAAGCAGTCTCATGATTGTCAGTATTATGTTCCACCATTTGTCGAAGGCCAAGACGGTGAATATGGGTACTACTCATTGGCATACAAATCAGGCCCTTGCCATAGCTGGCCATAAAATTTACATTTTCTGTCGTGGCAAATTCCGCCGCACAAATCAAATCACCCTCATTCTCGCGATTGGGATCGTCCACAACAATAATCATTTTACCTTGTTTTAATTCAGAAATCGCATCTTCAATTGTACAAAAGCTCATTCCAGTTCCTCCTTTTACAGAAAGCCATTTTTCGCAAGAAGATCCATAGTGATTTGTGAACCAGTCTCGCGAGATTGGGATGTAATTATTTTTTTTACATATTTCCCGATCATATCAGTTTCCAAATTCACTGTATTTCCGGGTTTTTTATAAGATAAATTTGTTTCCTGCATGGTGTGGGGAATCAGTGATACAGCAAAGCAATCCTTTTTCACAAAAACCACTGTGAGACTAATTCCGTCAATGGTAATAGAGCCCTTCTCTATAATACCATCGGTAACAGATTCCTCTGCTGCGATTGTCATAACAATGGCAATCCCCTGCTGTTCCAGTTTGACGATAGTTCCAATGCCATCTACATGACCGCTTACCATATGTCCCCCCAAGCGGTCTCCCAAGCGGAGGGCTCGCTCCAAATTGACGGGAGAACCTTTCTTCAATTCTCCCAAAGAAGTGCGGTGTAAAGTTTCTGCCATCACATCAGCTGTAAAGGAATCGAATTCCAAATGGGTCACGGTAAGACAAACACCGTTGACGGCGATGCTGTCTCCCAATTTTGTTCGCTCTAAAACTGTCTTGCATTGGATATCAAGAAAGGCGCTTTCCCCTCTCTGGACAATGGATTTTAGGATTCCCTTTTCTTCAATAATTCCGGTAAACATCGATCAAATCCATCCTTTCTGAGATATTCTACCAGGATATCCTCATCAATCATCTGGGCTTTATCTCGTATTATGTTGTCCAGAACTGTTTGGGGGGTATGAGCAAAAAGTGGAATTCCTTGCTTGCCGATGAGTTTTGGTGCTGTAAAAGCATAATACCGATCCCAATTTTCAGCAGAAAAAAAACTGCTTAGAATCTGAGAGCCGCCTTCTATCAAGACACCACAAATACCGCGTTGATATAAATCATAAGGCAACTGTTTCAAATCAACACGACCATATCCATCAGGAAGGGCTACTACTTCCACGCCTTTACTTTCGATTTTTCCCCGTAAACTACGGGAAAGCTCGGCTGCGGTATATATCAGAATTGGCCCATCATTTAAATCCAATACCTTGGCGTTAAGCGGTATTCTCATTTCTGAATCAACAATAATACATATTGGTCTATTACTATCATGGGGAATATCATAGCGGATATTCAGCACGGGGTCATCATTTAATATGGTATTGATTCCCACCAAAACAGCGCCATATTCCCGACGCAGCATATGACCGTATTTCCGTGATAATTCAGAGGTGATTCTTATAGGAGCTCCATTGTCTGGGCCAATTTTCCCGTCAATGCTTTGCGCGCTTTTTAACGCCACAAAAGCACGTTTCTCTGTATGGTTAGTAAAAAATACCTCATTTAAATAAAATGCTTCCTTGCCGCAAAGGCCTATATGCACTTTAATTCCAGCTTGTTCCAGTTTCTGAATCCCACCACCGTTAACTTTTGGATTCGGATCTGCCACTGCGATATATACTTCTTTAATTCCTGCCCGAATCAGTGCATCGGCACAAGGTGGGGTTTTTCCATAGTGGGAACAAGGCTCTAGAGTAACGTATATCGTAGCTCCTTGGGCATGAGTCCCGGCACGATGCAGTGCATTGACCTCTGCATGGTTTTCACCAGCACGGCGATGATACCCTTCCCCTACAATTTGACCATTTTTTACAATGACTGCACCAACCATGGGATTAGGTGCGGTAAAACCCTTGGCTTTTTCCGCTAAATGCAGAGCTCTACGCATAAACTGTTCATGATATTTCTCATCTTCAATTTGCATTCCATCACTCCCATATACGCAAAAAAGCCCCGATTGATATCGGGGCTCCCAAAGCATGATAAATAATCACCATTCTTCTTCCATCCAGACTTTACTGTCGGCTTCGGAATTTCACCGAATCAACCAAGTAGGCTCGCGGGCTTTACCGCCGGTACGGAATCGAACCGTCCCCGAAGAATTTTTCATTTTTTAATATTATAGCACAATTCTTTATTTTGTAAAGGTCTAAATCACAGAAGATTGAGAAAATATTCCACTTCCGCCGAAATATTCTTGGCTCCAAATACCGCCGTTCCCGCCACAAGGACTTCTACTCCAGACTTGACCGCATCAATGGCGGTTTCACGATTAATACCTCCATCAATTTCAATCAGGTAGCTTCCTGCGCCGCACATCTTTTGTTCTTTTAACCATTGGACCTTTGATAACATATCTGCCATAAATTTTTGACCGCCAAAACCTGGTTCCACACTCATTACCAGAACAAGATCTAACTTATTTAAATATGGAGCCAAAACTTTGATATCTGTCCCCGGTTTTACGGAAATACCAACTTTCATACCGTGTTCCTTGATGGTATCAATCAACTTGGCGGCATCATCCACGGCTTCATAATGGAAGGTAAAATAATCCGCACCAGCCTTTTGAAAATCAGCAATATATTTTTCTGGATCTTCCACCATAAGGTGTGCGTCGAATACCATGTCGGAATGGGGACGAAGCGACTTTACAACGCCGGCACCAAATGTAAGATTCGGAACAAAATGGTAATCCATAATATCCAAATGAAGCCATTGGGCCCCAGCTTGCTCCACTTCCAATGTCATATTCTTTAGACAACTGAAATCCGCTGCCAAAAGTGAAGGCGCTAAAATTGTCATTAGTACTTTCCTTCTCTTTCTTTTAATTCTTCCAAAAATACACAATACCGTTCATAACGGCCACGGTCAATCTTACCCTGCTCCACTGCGTCTTTAATGCCACAATCTCGTTCTTTATCGTGGAGACAAGATAAATAAGGGCACTCTTCGGAAAAAGGAGCAAATTCTGGATAAAACCGCTGCAAATTAGGACGTTCAATACCTTCTGGCAAAAATAAACTAGAAAAGCCTGGAGTATCCGCAATATAGGTGGTATCATCCAAAGGCAATAGCTCTACCCTGCGAGTGGTGTGCTTTCCCCGTTCCACCTTTTTGCTCAATTCTCCTGTTTCCAAATGGAATCGAGCATTTAATGCATTGAGAATACTACTTTTTCCAGCTCCGGAGGGGCCAGCCATCACAATCAAATTCCCATGGATAGCGGACCGCAATGCTTGAATTCCTTCACCTGTATTTGCAGAAACCGTGATTACATCAAAACCAGCTTTTTGATAGGGATGAATCAAGGAATGCCGCTCTTCCTCAGAAACCAAATCCGCTTTATTAAAGCAAAGCAACGGCTGAATTTTGGCATCTAAAACTTGGATTAGGATACGATCCAGCAATAAAAGGTCAGGCTTGGGATTCTGTAATGCAAAGGTAATTACAGCTCGATCTACATTGGCCACATGGGGGCGAAGCAATTCGTTTTTACGTTCCATCACTTCTTCAATAACGCCATGGCTTTTGGCGTCATCTACGACTGTGATTCTCACCAAATCCCCAGGAAGAAATGTTTGCTTTTTGATGCGGAAGCGTCCGCGCAAAGAGCAACTCCACAGGTGCCCCATTGATTCAACATAATAAAATCCATTATAACCTTTGATTAATAAACCTTCTGCTGTCATCAATCAATTCACCGTTTTGCGGTCAACTTCTGAACCATCAATGGTGGCGATAATTCTACCAGGGGGTGTCACATCAATGGTAAGACGCACCGTCTGCCCGGCACTACAAGTATCATGGTAATACTCTTCGCTGCCACGCTCGTCTTCACAAACGATAATCAATAAACCATCATCATATTCCTGAGGCACCACAAAAGAATAATTATAAGATTTTGTTTCCGTACCTTTGCTTACCGTAAGATCAACGGTGGTACCTTTTTCCACTGTGGTTCCGGCGTTAATACTCTGATAATATACATAGCCAGATTCCGCCTCAGAAGAATATTTTTCCGTTACCTTACCACAATTCAAGCCTTTGGCTTTCAACTGTTTTTCCGCATCTTCGAGAGTAAGGCCTGTAACATTCGGCACAGTAGTGGTTTCTGTCTTTGCATCTTTGCCGGTGCTTACTACAATGGTGACAGTCGCATTTTTTCCAGCCTCTTCTCCACCTTCGGGATCTTGACTAATCACTCTACCTTCCTTCACTGTATCAGAAGCTTCTTCTTTTACTTTCACCTTGAAACCTTCACCTTCCAGTTTCTTGGTGGCCTTCTCCTCAGTATCTCCGACAACGTCAGGTACCTCTATTTTGTCACTACCAGTACTTACAGCCAGTTCAATGGTGCGCCCAGCTTTCACTTTTTGGCCAGCTTTGATGCTTTGAGAGATTACATAATCAACTTCCACTTCATCGCTTTCCATATAGTTGATATTGTACTTAATCCCCAGTTCATCCAGCATATCACAGGCAACGTCAACTTTTTCACCTTCAACTTTGGGGACTTCCACTTCTTCACCGGTATTTGTAAAGGCACGTACACCCGCAAAAATTCCCACGGACAAGAGAACGATGCCAATAATTACACCGATTATGATCTTCTTCTTTTTCTTTTTCCTGGCTGCTTCCGCTTTTGCACTTCGAGTAGAAGAAGAACCGCGATTCTTTTTGGAACGTCGATTGTAAGAATCTTCCTCATCATCTAAATCAAAGTCTTCATCTTCATCAAAGTCATAATTGCGGTGAACTTTTTGGGGTTCTCTCACCGGAATTGTTTGATTTAATGCCGAAGTGCGCATTGTAGTATCGTTTTCATCTACAGAAACAGAGGATAAACGAATCCCATGCTGAGTCGCAGCACGTTCAATGTCACGCATTACAGATTTTACACTGTGATACCGTTCTTCGGGATCCACTGCCATGGTTTTATCAACGATGCGGGCCACTTCATAGGGAATATCATCGTCAATCTCATCAACTGGGGCATACTTCCCCTCTACATGCTGCAAAGCAATCGTAATAGGACTCTCGCCCGAAAAGGGTAATTCCCCAGTAAGCATTTCGTAAAGAACAATCCCAGTGGAATAGATGTCCGCCCGGGCATCTCCGGTACCCTTTTGGGCAATTTCCGGTGCAATATAATGAACGGAGCCAAACACCGTGGAATCATACGTCATAGTAGAGTCAGAAAGGTTCAGTGCCAAACCAAAATCCATGATTTTTACTTGGTTATTGGGTGTAATCATAATATTTTGAGGCTTGATATCACGATGAATTACACCATAGGAATGAGCATGGCGCAGCCCGGCTAAAATTTGGTTCACATAATCCAAAGAAGCTGACACTGAAAGAGAACCGTTTTTCTGGATTACTTCTTTTAATGTACGGCCCTCCACGTATTCCATAATCAGGTAGTGTTCACCCTCTTCGCTGCAACCCACATCGTACACCTTCACAATATTAGGATGGGACAACGCCGCAACAGCCTGCGCTTCCTTGCGGAATCGAACCACAAACTGTTGATTAGAGGAAAGCTGTTCCTGCATGATTTTTACAGTTACCATGCGGTTCAAAACTGTATCCACCGCTTTATAAACCACGGCCATACCACCGCTTCCCAATTTGGAAACGATTTCATATCGTCCCATAAACTTCGTTCCTATCATGATTTCACCTCATACCAAGAATTTTTCGTCAATATGATTGTTATATTATCATCGCCCCCACGTTCTAGGGCGGTTTTTAACATTTTATCTAAAGCTTTTGATAAGTCTTTTTCATACTTATGAATGATTTGTGCCAATTCCGATGAAGAAAGAAAACTATTTAAACCATCGGTACACATCAGCAAGATATCATCTTTTTCCAGAATTTCATGGCAAAAAGCAATCTCTAAATCTGGATGAAGCCCCATGGCATTGGTGAGTAAATTTTTTCCGGGATGCTCCATGGCTTCTTCTTCCGTTAATTCACCGCTCCGCACCAGTTGTCCGGCGATGTTCTGATCCTCTGTCAGTTGACGAATGTCACCATTACGATAAAGATAGACTCTGCTATCACCTACATAACCAATGAATAAGTGCTCCCCGGAAACAGCCGCCGCTGCCAAAGTAGTGCCCATCCCTTTCAAATGCTTTTTCCTCTGAGCCAATTGATAGATTTCTTGATTGGCTAAACGAAAAATACCGCTGATTTCTTTCCGGTAGTTTTCCTCTGTCACGCCGAAGAAATGATCACGAACAACTTTTACTGCAGTGGCGCTGGCAACTTCACCCCCAGCATGGCCACCCATGCCATCGGCAATCAGAAATAGGCCTTTCTCGGCATCACAAAAATAAAAGTCCTCATTCTCTATTCTCTTTAATCCGATATCTGTCAACGACCAGGCTTTCATAAATACCTTCTTTCGTATCAAACGTAAAATGATTCAACGTATATAATTCTGTTTTTTTTCTATTTTTCCTCTTTTTGTCAGTAACTTTTTACTGATTATCGATGCAGTCTTTTTTCTTTGCCCTAAGCTGACCGCAAGCTCCGTCAATATCTTGGCCTCTTGATTCTCTTAATGTTGCCTCAATACCGTTTATTTCAAGATGCTTTAGAAATTGCACCACATTTTTTTCATTGGAGCGACGCAAACCTGTCTCTTTTACAGGATTTCCCGGCAAAAGATTAACATGAACCAGTCGTCCCTTTAAAAGAGTTACCAATTCCTTGGCAATTTCTTCCGAATCATTGACACCATCGAATAGGGCATATTCAATGGTAACGCGGCGTCCTGTTTTTTCCGCATATTCATCCAAAGCATTTATTAGATCTTTGATGGGATATTTTCGATTGATGGGCATTAAGCGGTTGCGCAATGCATCATTGGGAGCGTGTAAAGACACCGCCAGAGTAAACTGCGGATTTAACTCCGTTATTTTTCTGATTTGTGGCACCAGACCAGAAGTAGAAACTGTAATTCGCCGCATACCAATGTTTTTCGCATCATTAAGAATAGTAATACTTTTCCATACAGCGTTCCAATTTGCCAGAGGTTCTCCCATGCCCATATAAACAACGTTGGTAATGTGGGATTCTTTTTTTCTGCTTAAGTAGCGATTCCCGTAGTTCACTTGCTCAATAATTTCACCAGTGGAAAGGTTTCGTTGAAGCCCGTTAAGTGCCGTGGCACAGAATTGACATCCCATGGCACAGCCAGCTTGCGTGCTAACACATATCGTATTGCGGTTTCTGGCGGATTCCCGTTCGTATCGCATTAAAACTGTTTCAATGGCGGTTTTCTCCGGGAATTCCAAAAGAAATTTCACCGTTTGATCGTCAGAGCCATAAAGGGTATCTAAACAGCGACCTTTGCCAATCACTGCATATTTGGCCAGCCAATCCTTCAAATCTCGTGGTAAATTCGTCATACTTTGAAGATTGGTTGCTTCTTTGCAGTGACACCACTCGTAAAGCTGGCGGCCACGATAGCCAGGGAATCCCGCATCAACCATGAGTGTTTCCATATCATTTTTATCAAGACACAACAAATCAATCATGACGGTTCCTTTCGATAAGCGGAGATATAGAATCCATCAGTATGGTGACGGTAAGGCAATAATTCCAAATAACCTTCTTGCAAAAACGGCGCTTCCTCTTGAGAAAAGTTTTGCAGCCGTTCCGATAAGTTCAAGGGCTTTATCTCTGAAAATGATTCCAAAAGTTTGCGGCGGTTTTCATGATTCTCCAAATTTGTCAGAGTGCAGGTAGAATAAACCATAACACCGCCGGGCTTCAGAGCTTTGACTGCGGAACAAATTAAATCCCACTGCACTGCCGCCAAAGCTACAATATCTGAAGCATCCTTGCGGAAGCGGGCGTCCTGTCTTCTGGAAAGAACGCCTAGGCCAGAGCAGGGAGCATCCAGCAGCACGCAGTCAAAGAATCCAGGAAATTCCTCTCCCCACAGCTTACCATCTCTAGTCTCAGCTTCGATAATATTAATAGATAAACGTCGAGCGTTTTCTTCGATGAGCTTGATTTTATGAGGATGGATATCCCCCGCCATGATGGCTCCCTGATTCTTCATGAGCTGAGCCAAGTGAGTTGTTTTTCCTCCAGGCGCCGCGCAAAGATCAAGAACTTTTTGTCCGGGTCCGGGAGATAGCGCTAAAGCGGCCATTTGAGACGATTCCTCTTGTATGGTAAAGAAACCATTTTGATAACATGAGGTAGTCAACGGGTTTTCACCGTAAAGGAAACGGAGACCATGTGGTGAATAACGGCAAGGTTCCGTATAGCAGCCTTCTTGCTCCAAATCCTTTTGCAAAGTACCACGGTTAACGACCAAGGTATTGACCCGCAAAACCAGAGAGCGTACCTCCTGAACACTCTCCAAAAGGCGAACAGCTTCTCCTTCTCCCCGCTCTCTTTGCCAAAGATCTCCCAGCCATTGGGGCAATGAGGACTCAAAGACAATTTTTTCCAGTGGGGTGGAAAATTTTGGCCATGCTAACATTTCTTTTTGACGAAGAAGATTTCGTAAAATACCATTGGCCATATTTCCCCAGCCTTGATGGCCGTGTTTTTTTGCCAATTTTACAATTTCATTGACCACGGCACGTCCGGGAGTGTCAGTGTATAAGATTTCATAAAAACCCAAACGAAGAAGGGTCATTAAAAAACGATCCTTCTTCTTTAAGGGCTTTTTCAAAAACTGATTTAATTGATAATTAATAGGGCATAGATGCTCCAGTGTACCGTAAACTAAGCTGGTAACAAAGGCCTTGTCACGGCGCTCCAGGCCACATTGATTCAAATACCGGCTCAAGGTGAGGTTGGCATACGCTCCCTCTTCCGTTACAGCGTGAAGAATTTTTGCCGCTAAATTTCGTGTGTTTTCCATGTTAATTCCTTAGTCACGATTGAAAATACCGGCAATGGCCAGCAAACGTACCAATTGAAGAATAGCCATTACAACAGCGGCCACATAGGTCATCGCCGCGGCCCGCAGCACTTTGCGGCTGCCGCTAATCTCATCGGATTCAAGATAACCGCCGGATTCCAACTGCACCAAAGCCCTGGAGGAAGCGTTGAATTCCACAGGCAACGTCACCAACTGGAATAGAACTACGGCGACAAAAAGCCAAATGCCGACTTCAACCAAAGACATTGAGGACAACAAAATTCCCACAATCAGCAAAATCCAGGAGCCATAGCTTCCAAACTGAGCAATAGGGGCCAGAGCGGAACGGATGCGCAGAGGCATATAGTCGTTTTCATGCTGAATAGCATGACCTACTTCATGAGCGGCCACTCCCAAAGCTGCCAAGGAAGTTTTGCCATAAACAGACTCGGAAAGTCTCACCACTTTAGTACGAGGATCATAGTGATCTGTGAGATGACCTCTCACCGCTTCCACACGGACATCATAAATACCATTAGCCTGCAAAATTCGTTGAGCCACTTGAGCTCCGGTCAGACTGCTACGCGCCTGAACCCTTTCATAACGACCAATGGTGCTACTGATATTGATTTGCGCCCACATAGATAAAATAATCGCGGGAATTAATATAATCATAGTCGGGTCAAAAAATAACATACCGAATTAAATTCCTCCTTTAAACTTCGTCATCAGTAAAAACAGCAGATTCTTTTTGGCGAAGCCCACGGTACCAATCGGTGGCTCTCATGGTCTTTTTACCTGCGGGCTTTACCTCCTGCAGCCACAATATACCACCCAAAGAGCAAACTGCTACGCCATTTTTTTTATCCATGGACAAAATCTGTCCCGGAGTTCCTTCCACCGTAATAGGTTCCCAGTGAGAGGCAATTAATTTTACCACATCTCCGTTGAGATGAGTATATGCGCCGGGCTCCGGAGAGAGACTGCGAATTTGATTGTGAATGGCTTTGCCGTCGCACTGCCAAGAAATTTTTTCGTCTTCTCTCGTCATCAGCTGACAGTATGTTGCCTCTTCATGATTTTGAGGGATTCTGGGAGCATTTCCCCGCTCCATCAGTTCCAGGGCCTCCACAATCAGCTGACCGCCCAATTCTCCCATCCTCTGGGAAAGGGAGGCAAAATTTTCATCCTCACCAATTTCCAGGGAACCTTTCAGACAAATATCCCCTTCGTCCATGCCTTCATTGAGATACATAATGGTAATACCGGTTTCGGATTCGCCATCCCGCAATACGGCGTTCATCGGAGAAGCGCCACGATATTTTGGCAAAAGGGAACCGTGGATGTTCAATACCCCCAAGGGCAGGGCCGACAAAATTTCCGATTTCAGCAAGCGGCCAAAGGCTGATACAATAATAAGCTCTGCGCCGGTATCTTTAAGGGTTGCGATAAAATCCGAATCGTTGACATTCGATGGAGTATAAACGGTCAATCCCAATTCCATGGCTCTCGCTTTGACGGCGGTGGGCTGAGGCTGTTTTTTTCGTCCTCTAATTTTATCCTCTCTTGTAATCACTGCCTTAATTTCATGGCCCGCATTGTAAAGGGCGTTCAATCCGTAAACTGCGAATTCCGGGCTGCCCATATAAATAATTTTCATACAATCACTTCTTCACTACTTTATCAATAAACAAAATTCCGTCGAGATGATCCATTTCATGCTGAAGGGCTCTGGCATATAGACCGCTGGCCTTAATCAAAACGCCCTTTCCGTTGCGATCAAGACCTTTGACTATGACGGTTTTGTAGCGTTCCACCGTCCCTGTAACGCCAACAACACTGAGACAGCCCTCTTCATCGGTTTGTCTTCCCCTGCCGTTGACTAACTCAGGATTCACCAACTGCACCAAGCCTTCCCCCACATCAACCACGATGATACGCTTGGGAATTCCCACCTGAGGAGCAGCCAGCCCCACACCGTCAGCATGGTACATTGTTTCCGCCATATCATCAAGGAGCTCACGTACCGTGTCGTTGACCTCGTTGACAGGCTGACATTTTTCTCTTAATACATCGTCTCCAACTTGTACAATTTCATAAATAGCCATATCGCTTCATTCTCTTTTCATACTAAATAATATCCAGGGGATCGAGTTCCACCTGCACCACAATATTCTTATCTAATATATTTTCTACCTTTAAGCGGCGAAGTCCTTCTTTTATTTCGTTCCTTAAGACAGAAAGTTTTTTATTCACCAAGGTTACGACCCATTTTTCCATTTCTTTGCGGTAACGATAAACCGCCGGAGCGGGACCAAGCACCAAGGTATCTCTGGAAACGGTCTCTTCCAACTTTTCGTGAATCCGATCCAACTCATGCTGGAATAAATAACTACGAGGTGCGGAAAGGACGATTTTTCCCTCGTGGGTAAAGGGTGGATAACCATATCCTGCCCTCTTTTCCGACTCCCATTCGTAATAAGTGGCATAGTCCTGATGGCTGCCGCCGCGAATGACAGGATCATTGGGGCGATAGGTCTGTAAAATCACCTGTCCCACCTCATTGCTTCGGCCGCAACGGCCCGCTACCTGGGTAATGGTCTGAAAAGCCCTTTCTCCGGAACGAAAGTCGGGAAAATTCAGGGTCAAATCTGCGGCGATGACGCCGATTAAAGTTAAATTGGGAAAATCCCATCCTTTGGTAACCATTTTTGTTCCAATAAGAATATCCGTTTCACTACTCTTCATCCGCTGATATATACGGTCAAAATCACCTTTATGCTTTGTGCTATCGGAATCTAAACGGTCAATACCGGCTTGGGGGAAATTTTTTCGCACCGCTTTTTCAAGTCCCTCAGTTCCCAAACCGAAATACCGAATTCTGTAACTACCACATTGCGGGCAGGCTTGCTTCATCTCAATTTCATAATCACAATGGTTGCAGTGCAAAGTCTTTTTTCCTTCATAATAAATGAGAGATATGCCGCAGTCGGGGCAAGTATGCACAAAACCACAATCACGACAGGAAACGAAGGTATGAGAGCCTAAACGATTCAAAAACAGGACTGTTTGTTTTTTCTGCTCTAGATTTTTTCCTATAGCCTCTAACAAAGGGCGGCTTAATACGTCAGTCCAGCCAGCTCTTAACTCATCTCTCATATCGACAATTTTCACCTTCGGCAAGGGACGTTCATTGACACGATGCGCCATTGATAAAAGCTGAACGGTACCATCCTTTGCTTTTTTATAGGACTCAAAAGATGGAGTAGCGCTGCCCATTACAAACAATGCTCCCGCCATTTCACAGCGCTTTGCCGCTGCTTCTCTTGCGTGAAATCTGGGAGTATTACTTTGGTAGTAGCTTTCCTCATGCTCCTCATCCATGACGATGAGCCCCAAGTTGCAAACGGGTGCAAACACCGCAGAGCGCGCTCCCAAAATCACCGACGCTTCACCGTAACGAGCGGCATACCAAGCGTCCCGCCGTTCTCCAGCGCTGAGACGGCTGTGCATCAAAACGACTTTTCCAGTAAAGCGCTGTTCAAAAACGGAAATAAATTGAGGCGTCAAAGCGATTTCAGGCATCAACACAATGGACTGTTTTCCCTTGGCCATAGCATCGGCGACCAGCCGAAGATATACTTCGGTTTTCCCGGAGCCGGTGACGCCGTGTAACAATATCGGCCGCTTATCATTCTCACTACGATTTCTGATGGCATGGAGCACATTTCTTTGTTCATCAGTCAAAATAAACCCATTTGGGGTATTAAGATTGACGGTATATCGGCCGCGGCGTACAGGTCGCTGCTGCTTGAGAAGAATGCCCTTTTTTACGAGGTTTTGCAGTGAGGATTGGGAAAATCCCTGTTCATTCAAGGCTTCTGAAAGAGAAATTTCACTGTACTCAGAAAGGTACTCTACGATTACCTTCTGCTTTTCACTGCGAAGCCCCGATATCTCCGCCCAAGGCGCTAAAGTATAGTAAGACTCAGTCTTCGCCTTCAGCGCTTTGCCAAAAAGGTTTACCCCACGAGGAATCATGGCACGCAATACAGACATTTTAGGATTCATGTAGTATTCCCCCAAATAATTTGCCAATTCCAACAAATCTTCGGGGAAAATAAAGGATTCATTTACAAGGCTGTCAATGTACTTCGGCGTTATGTCACCGGGGTCATCGGTAATACTCAAAACAATGCCCTTGACCGTTTGAGCACCAAAAGGGACGGAAACGACACTGCCCACATGAATCTCATCAAAAAGCTCCGGCGGGATTTCATAGGTAAAGCCATGATCCAGAGCTTCTACTTTTCGATTGATTAACACCTCAGCATATAGCAAAAACCCCACCTCCTTATTATAAAACTAGGCGGCGCATTTTCACACACCGCCCTTAAGTTATTCCATAAATAATACGATTTTTCCTTTGGCAAGGCTTTGAGGAACATCGATGATTCTTTGATTTTTCGACCCCTTAAAAGCCATAGAAAGCGTGCGCTCTTCTAGCTTAAAAGGACCTTCTACCAAAACATCGACGAGTCCAAGGAGCTCTTTGCGGTCATCATCAGAATTCACCAGTTCCTCCCAGGTATAACCGGTATAGCACCAGATACCCATCCCCGCATCTTTCGCTTTTCGAGCCAATGCAATGAGAGGAATTGGCTGTTCCATAGGTTCCCCGCCGCTAAAGGTCAAGCCATCTATCAGGGGATTCTTTTGAGCCAGCGCCCAGATTTCTTCAATCGCCATGGTTTTTCCGCCCCGGGGATCATGGGTTTGTGGATTATGGCACCCTTTGCAGTGATGGCTGCATCCCTGAACATAAATGCTCAAGCGCAGCCCTTTTCCATCAACGATGGAGTCATTCACAAGTTCCGCAATTTGTATGTTCATGTAACCCTTCTTTCCCGTGAACCAAACGGTCACGTTCCTCGGCACGTTTGGCATTATTGAAGCGATTAAGTGTACCGACCAAATAACCAGTAATACGGCGAATTCTTTCAAATTCTACATTGTTTTCACTGCGTCCGCAATGGGGGCAGGTATCACCAATAATGCCGTTATAACCGCAGACAGGGTCACGGTCTACTGGGTGATTGATGGAACCGTAACCGATGCCGGCCTCCTTCATTGCGCGAATCAGTTTTTCAAATACATCAAGGTTTTGGGCAATATCGCCATCCATTTCTACGTAAGTAATATGGCCAGCGTTGGTCATGGCATGGTATGGCGCTTCCAAATGTATTTTCTCAAAGGCACTGATAGGATAATAGACAGGAACATGAAAGCTGTTGGTATAGTAGTCACGATCCGTCACGCCTTTGATAATGCCGAAGCGCTTTTTATCCATTCTCACAAAGCGGCCGCTGAGTCCCTCGGCAGGCGTCGCCAAAAGAGTATAGTTAAGGCCTGTTTTTTTCGTAAGATTATCAAGATAATTTCTCATAAAGCCAACAATTTCCAAACCAAGATTCTGGGCTTTTTCGCTTTCCCCATGATGGCTGCCGCAAAGCGCTACTAAGGTTTCAGCCAAACCGATGAAACCGACGGACAAAGTACCGTGCTTCAATACTTCGCCTACTTCGTCATCCCAATCGAGTTTTTCGCTGTCAAGCCAAACACCTTGTCCCATCAGGAAGGGGAAATTTTTTACCTTCTTTTTGCACTGAATGGCAAAGCGTTCATTGAGCTGGCGCACTGCCAAATCCATTTTTCGTTCCAACTCATCGAAGAAGAAATTCAAGTCACCATTGGAGCGAATGGCAATACGGGGCAAGTTAATAGAAGTAAAGGAAAGATTTCCTCTGCGTGTGGAAACCTCCTGGTCTTTATCGTGATAATTACCAATGACGCGAGTACGGCAGCCCATATAGGCAATTTCGGTTTCAGGATGCCCTTCTTTATAATATTGAAGATTATAGGGAGCATCCTGAAAAGAGAAATTAGGGAATAACCGCTTGGCACTGACACGGCAAGCCAGACGGAATAGATCATAGTTGGGATCACCGGGCTCGTAATTTTTTCCTTCCTTGATGCGGAAAATTTGAATAGGGAAAATCGGTGTTTCTCCCCTGCCTAAACCTGCTTCTGTAGCTAAAAGAAGATTTTTAATCAGCAAGTGACCTTCGGGGCTGGTATCTGTTCCGTAATTAATAGAAGAAAAGGGAGTTTGAGCTCCGGCCCGGGAATGCATGGTATTGAGATTATGGATAAAGGCTTCCATAGCCTGATAGGTCAAGCGATCCGTTTCCTCCATGGCCTTTCGCTGGGCAAATCCCACGATTCTTTCGGACAAATCTTCGGCAAAGCCCTGTTCCACAAGGTACTGACAGCAACGAGTATTTTGCTCATCCCCTTCCATGGCAGGCTTTCCACAATGTTCCAAAACATTTTCCGCCAATTCTGCGAAGTCGCTGCGATTGGCGAGAAGCTCCAGCGCATTACCTAAATTGGTTTTAAAACGCTTCACAAAGGTTTTATACACACCGGGCGCCATACCGTAATCGAAATTTGCAATACTTTGGCCGCCATGCTGGTCGTTCTGATTACTTTGAATGGCGATGCAGGCCAAGGCAGCGTAGCTTGAAATATCATTGGGTTCTCTGAGCACCCCGTGGCCGGTAGAAAATCCGCCATGGAATAGATTTTGTAAATCTATCTGACAACAAGTGGTAGTAAGAGTGTAAAAATCCATATCATGGATATGGATATCCCCTTCACGGTGAGCCGTGGCGAATTCCTTATCCAAAACGAACATTTCATAAAATTGCTTGGAGCCTTCAGAGCCGTATTTCAGCATGGTTCCCATGGCCGTATCACCGTCAATATTGGCATTTTCGCGCTTAATATCAGACTCCTTTGCCGATTTAAAAGTGATATCGTGATACACTTTCATCAAACTGGTATTCATTTCACGAACGCGGCTTCTTTCGGCCCGGTAAAGAATATAAGCTTTGGCTGTCTGCACAAAGCCGTTATCCATCAAAACGCGTTCCACGATATCTTGAATATGTTCCACTGTGGGGTGGTCGTTGCCCTCTTCCTCCAGAAAGGCCACAACTTGTTTTGTCAATTCCTGAGCCGTTTCTTCCCGTTTGGTACTGCCTGAAGCTTTAAAGGCTTTTACAATGGCTTGGACAATTTTGTCCTCGTCAAAAGGCACCTCTCGAAAATCTCTCTTTATAATTGTCTCCAGCATGAATGATTCCTCCAAATGCCAAAATTCCCTTTTAACAGGTATTTTGCTGCCAATACTTCCACGAAATTGCATTTTATTTTTCTGTTTTGCAATTACTATCTATTGTAAACGAAACAGCGCCGAATTGCAAATTTACCATTCCGTGCTGACCTGCTGTTTCCCAATGACCTAAAAATTATTGAAAAAAATCACAAAAAAATCAAAAAGAGGCTTATGCCTCTTTTGAGAATTGATTATGGAACTTGAGAAGTCTGTCAATGTTTTAGAGTACTATCATCATGATGATGTCTGCAACCGCAGTGGCCGTCATGACGCTCATGATGGTGTTCGTGATGATGATCATGACAACCGCAACCACAGTGCTCATGAGGATGCACCTGATGGGGCTCCTTTTTCTTCAGAGGGGTTAAGGTGCCGTCAGACTCCTGAATGACGATGCTATCTAATGTAGCGCGCATATTGTTACGAAAAGATGCGATATACTCCTTTCGCAGCCCAGCTCGTTCTTCCGTTTCTGCCGCAGTTAGGCCTTGGGTCTTTGCCTTTCTTGCAAGTTCATTGATACGCTCTATTTTCTTTTTGTCCATGAAGTTTTCTCCTATTCAATTTTGAAATCAAGAAGCCAATCAGGGAGAACAGCCCCAATGCCAAAAGATTTACTAAAACAATACTGGCTCCTGCTGGCAATGACTGACCAAAGGATAACACAATTCCCCAGAAAAAGCAAACAATAGAAACCACAGCAGAGCTGATAATAACCATACGGAAGCTCTTAAATATCCGCATAGAAGTAAGAGCAGGAAAGATAATCAGACTGGAAATCAACATCGTACCCATAATGCGCATCCCCACCACAATGGTGCAGGCTGTTAAAAGCGCAATCAACATATTATAGACCCCGGAACGGGTACCGGTAGCCCGCGCAAAATTTTCATCGAAGGTTACAGCGAAAATCTTATGGTAAAAGAGTATAAAAAGAATAAATACAATGACAGACAAGGCAACGCTCAAGAACACGTCCTGACGGCCCATGGCGAGAATACTGCCGAACATATAGCTGTAAATATCTACGCTTAAACCACTGGTTAAGGAGGTTACAATGACACCAATGGCAATAGCGCTGCTGGAAATCAGAGCAATGGCAGCATCCCCTTTAATTTTACTGGTTTCACTAATGCGCAGCAACAGGACAGCGGCGATCATCACGACAGGAATGGAAATTTGCAAGGGGGTCACATTCATGGCCAAAGCCACAGAAAGAGCACCAAAACCCACATGAGCCAAACCGTCTCCTATCATAGAATAACGCTTCAGGACCAAGGTCACGCCGAGAAGAGAGGCACAGACTGACACGAGCGAACCTACCACCAATGCCCGCACCAAAAAATCGTAGGAAAAAATTTGTTGGAATAATGTTAGCATTGGCATTTTCCTCCCAAAAAGATTCTGCAAATTTTCGAGTGGGTGTAAGTCTCAGTATCCCCAAAAAATAGAACCTTTTGGTCTAAATGCAGAATTTTATTGCTGTGCTTTAAGGCTCCTTCCATATCATGGGTCACCATAATCACAGAAATTCCCTCTTCTCGATTAATTGTTCCGATCAGTTCATAAAGCTCCGACGTAATCACAGGATCCAGGCCGGTGACCGGCTCGTCGAGTAATAACAATTTTTTGGTAGCACAGAGCGCCCGAGCCAAAAGGACACGCTGCTGCTGACCGCCGGAGAGCTCACGATAGCTTTTCTTTCGTAAATCAGTAATACCTAGCCGTTCCATATTGTGTTCCGCCATTGCTTTCACTTGGCGAGAATAAAAGGGCCTTAAGCCGCATCCGTTTAAGGTACCGGAGAGAACCACTTCCCATACCGATGCGGGAAAATCTTTTTGCACTACAGTTTGCTGAGGCAGATAGCCGATTTCAGAGGCTCTCACCCCGTCCCCATAGACAACACTGCCATTCTTTACAGGGAGAAGTCCAAGAATCGCCTTCAAAAGTGTACTCTTCCCTGAGCCATTGGCTCCCAAAATACAGAGATAATCACCGGCATCTACCTGAAAGCTAATGTCATCCAGCGCTAAAGTATTCTCATATTTCATTGTTAAATGATCACAAGCTAAGTACATCAGTTCAATCCCTCTTTCAGATTCTCGGCGTTTTGCTCCATCAACGACAGATAGGTAGTGCCGTTTGCCAACTCTTCTTCTGTGACATTATGGCAGGAATGAAGCATCAACATTTTCGCGCCGGTATCATCGGCAATACTTTGGCAAACCGTGGGATTGGTTAATTCCTCATAATAAATGACGGGAATCTGATCTTCCCTTATCTCCGTGATAATTTCCGCAATTTTCTTGGCGCTGGGCTCGCTATGATCGGAACAGGAATCAACAGCGGCATCATAATCCAGGTCATAGTGGTCAACAAAATAGAGAAACGCAAAGCGACCACCAAATATAATTTCATCTCTCTTACCGTTGGTCACAATTTCCTTTATTTTATTATCGAGAGCTTCAAGTTCTTTTTTATAGGAAGCGGCATTAGCAGTATATTCATCAGCATGCTGCGGGTCGCAGCCAGAAAGATAGGCAGTAATATTATCCACCATAATCATGGCTCTGGCAGGATCGGTCCAAATATGAGGGTCATAATCGTAATGCTCCTCATGTTCTTTGTCTTCATCATGTTCATCCTTCAGTCGAAGCAAAGGAACGCCTTTGGAAACGACTCCGACCGAAAGAGCATCAGAATCGGCCCCCCGGATCACTGTGGATACCCAAGGTTCCATGGTGTCGCCGGTATAAAGAAAAAGATCTGCCTCGTTAATGGTGATAACATCGGAGGGGCTGGGCTCAAAGGAATGACTCTCCACACCGGAGGGCAAAATCTTTGTTACCGAAACATTATCCCCACCGACTTCTCTCGCAAAATCATAAACGGGAAAAATCGTAGCTACCACCTGAATTTTACCGGAAGAATCCCCTTTGGGTTCCTCTTGACTGGCCGCTTGGTCACCACTGCAGGCCGCCAGGAAAAAGCAAGCAAACAACGTTAAAATGATGGCGGAAAAACGTTTCATTGATTTTCATCCTCCCCACTGCATTTGGCACAGCGTCCATAAAGTACGGTTTTCGATGAATCCACAGCAAAGCCGTAGAGATTCATTAATTCATCCTTTGCTTTGAACAAATAGTCCGAATCAATATGGAATAGTTCACCACAGTTGTCGCATTTTAGATGGAAATGTTCGCAACAATGTTGATGATCGCCACAATATTGATAACAGGCAGGATGCCCCTCCTCAATTTTGAACTTACGTACCGTGCCTTCGTTCACTAAGATGTCAAGATAGCGGTAAATGGTAGACTTTCCAATGGATTTCCCTTCCTCCCGGAAGGCGTCAAATAAAATATCCACCGTAATATGACGGTCACGATTGGCAAGTAAATAATCCATGATGCGGTCTCTTTGTTTGGTATTATAGCCCATAGCAGCCTCCTTCAAAGAGAATAGAGATGGCGTTAAATATGAAATTGAATTTCAATTTCATATTTATTTTACTCCTTTACCGCTTTCATGTCAATATGAAATTGAATTTCAATTTCATTTTATACGCTAACACCTTCAATAGTAATAGGGGGTAAATCCTTCAACGCGGGACCGCTTAGAACCTTTCCTTGATGACTAAAGCAAGAACCATGACAAGGACATTCAAAGATTTTTTCATCCTGGTTCCAGTGTATTGCACATCCCAGATGAGAACAGACAGCGGAAACTGCGGAGTCTTTTCCTTCCTGATCACGATAAACGGCTGCTAAAGATCCATGAAGGTCAATGACTTTGGCAGAATCCTTTTCCAAATCCCCAATATGGTGTGATCCAATAGAAAATATGGATTTACTCAAGCCTTTCATAGTTTCACCACTATCAACCAAAAACTGCTTGGCTGAAGCTGAAATTTTTAACCGCCCAGGGTCATAAAGCGATGCATATGGAGAATGCTTTTCCGTAATTAGATCCGTTAACAGATGTGCTGCAACCATGGCATTAGTCATCCCCCACTTGCCGAAGCCCGTGGCCAAATAAAGATGAGGTGTATCCAAAGAATATCGCCCAATATAGGGTAGGCTGTCATCAGTCATGCAATCCTGGGCAGACCAAAAATATTTAAGACGGCTTTGAGGATACCAATGCTTTGCCCGCATCCACAGATCATCATATACAGTACCGTGATGTTCGCCGGTACGATGATTTCCCCCGCCGATAAAAAGAGCATCTCCATGACTGCGGAAAGAACAATGGCCATTCTCCTCCAAATAATGGTTGCGAATCTTTGCTTCATTGGACACAGCTACCACATAAGAACGTTCCTGATGCATTTTTAGAAAGTAAAATCCGGGAAAATTGATAAAGGGATAATGGGACGCAATGATCACATCTTCAGCAAGTACCGTCCCGCCATCCCATATTACTTCACCATCATTAACTTCCTTTACCCGGACATTTTCATAAATAGTAAGCTCCTTGGCTAAGGCAGCAAGAAATTTTAACGGATGGAATTTTCCCTGATTTGGGAAGCGTACCGCTGCCTTAACTTCGAAGGGCAACTCTGTTTTATCGGTAAATTCCGCTTTAATGCCGACACTTTGGGCAGCTTTTGCCTCCTGTTCAATACGGAGTGAATCCTCTGTGGAATAAATATAGGCATCAACATCTTCCCAATCGCAGTCAATTTCCTTTTCTTTAATGAGGTCACGATAGTGAGAGATCGCTTTTTCGTTGGCTGTCGCATAAATCTCTGCGCCCTCACCGCCAAAGTAACGCTGTAAATTGTCATAAATCAAACCATGCTGTGATGTGACCTTAGCGGTAGTTCCAGAGGTAACTCCGCGCAGCATGCGGTCGGCCTCCAGTAAGATTACCTTTTTACCAGCACTCTGCAAATAATAAGCAGTTAGAATACCTGTAATGCCTCCGCCGATAACCGCCACTTCCGTACGAATTGGCCCCTGGAGTTCTTCTCGCGGTGACAAAGTTACGGTATCTTCCCAATATGATATAGACATAAAAAAACCTCCCAATAATGGAATCAATTTCCTTTATTATTGGCAGGTTTATATCGGAACTATGCAAAAAGCTGTTTTAACTTTATAAATATTTTTTTACTATATAGGATTCACCAAAACGAAGGGCGGAAAAATCAATACAGTAGATACCAATAATTCTTGTGAGCAAGGTGACAGTGCTGCTAAGATTGAGAAAATCAGAACTGCCACAATGAAAGCAACGAGTGCGGCAATCAGCGGCACCCACCATCTGGTTATTTTCCAGCTGTGGTAACGCATTGCCACCAGAATGCACCAGGCTGCCGATGCCACCACCACTATCCCAATCAAGCTGGGTAAAATCACCAGCGCAACCTTGAGACGAAATACCATGACAACAATGCCGGCAATGATGCCCAGGACACCCCAACAACATCACGTGGTTGGTTTCTCTTTTACGGTTCCATAAAAAAAATACCGAAACAAATCATGCCAAAGATTAAAAAGCCCAAACCGATCAGCCATGTCATAACAGTTAATCCCCAGCGGGGAACAACGACGAAAAAGGAGCCAAGTAAGTAAAGGCTCCATAGGCCAGTAATAAATAGTTTATCGCTGTTTTATCAACCTGTTTCATTACCTCTCCTTTTGCCTATCGCTACATCATGGGGGAAAAAATTTTTAAAAACGCCCTGAAAAAGCGTTTGAATAAGGGGACTTCCTTGACAACCTGAGCCGTGATCTCCTTAGAATCGGCCATAGTGCGCTCCATATCCTCACGGATATCTGCAATCACGCCGCTCCGATAAAAAACCACACCGCATTCGAAATGAAAATAAAAGCTGCGAAAATCCATGTTAATGGTTCCCACCTGAGCAATTTTGTCATCAGAAACCATATTTTTCGCATGGATAAAACCGGGAGTATATTCATAAATACGCACCCCGGCCTCGACCAAAGGGCCGTAGTAGCTGCGTGTTACCATAAAGACCGTCTTTTTATCGGGAATCCCCGGAACAATAATACGAACATCAATACCGTTTTTTGCCGCTAAACAAAGGGCTGTTTGCATTTCATGGTCAATGATTAGATACGGTGTAGAAACATAGACGTATTCCTTGGCCCGATTAATAACATTCAGATAAAAATTCTCACTAACGTTTTCACGGTCTAGGGGGCTATCGCTAAATGGCTGGATATAACCGTCACTAAAGGAAGTACCGATGGTACGACGATAGGAGCTGATATCCACTTTTTCCTCATTGCGGGTACAGCAGAAATTCCACATTTTAAAAAAGGTTTCTGTCAAATTCCAGACAGCCTCGCCGCGAATCATTACCGCTGTATCCTTCCAATAACCAAAGCGAGGTTTTTCATTGATATACTCATCTGCCAGATTGATACCGCCACAAAATGCTGTCTTCCCATCAATTACCACAATTTTGCGATGATCACGATAATTCATAAAGGGGTTGAGGCGCGGTCGGAAGGGATTAAAGACCTTTACATGAAATCCCTCCTGGGTCAACTGCTTATAATAGTCATGAGGCAAAGTTGAAATACATCCCACATCGTCATAAATCAAGTAAACCTCTACACCTTTCTCCAACTTTTCACACAGAATATGATGGATGGTGTCCCACATGCGTCCTTTGGCAATAATAAAGTATTCCAAAAGAATATATTGCTCCGCCTTTTCCAATTCCTCAATTAAGCAAACAAACTTGTTTTCCCCACTGGGGAAGTATTCCGCCGAGGTGTTTTCCCAGACCGGAAAGCCGCCAATCTCGTCCACATAACGGGCAATGGTACCGAGGCGTTTGTCTTTATTCCAAAGATCTTTTAGGATATGGTCGTTTCGATACGCCTGATGGAGACTGGTGCTGTTAAAGGCAGTAGCGCGGACCCGAATTTGCTTTGGGAGGCGGTTGTTACCAAATATCAAGTACAGTATGCCACCAAAGAGTGGCGCCATCAGAATCACAATACACCAGGATAATTTATAAGCAGGGTTATCATCATTCATCAAAACATAAATAACGATAACCATACTGACGGCAGTAAAAAAGATATAGACAAAGGGAGTTACTTCAGACAAAATAAAAATCGCACCTAAAAATAGGATGATTTGTAAAAGAATCAAAATCGAGATTGAAAATAAGCGTGTGAAAAGCAAATGAAGAAGATTCATCAAATCACCCCTTTTCGTTTTATTTCAAAATAGGCATAAAAATAGCTAATTATATTATACCGTATCATATAAATTCAATCAAGAGTACTAAAGTAAAATATTACCGTCGTCAGTATCAAGAACCACTTCGGCTCCTAATGCCAAGACGATATTCGACAAACAATCAGAAAGCAAAGAAAAATATTCCGCTAATATTGTAATATCCTCTGCGCTTTTACCATAGCTTAAGGCGGCAGCCGACCAAGACGCAAAATAAAGTCGATTGACTCCGATTAGCCAATGACGGTATGTTGATTGGTCATACAAAATTCCCACCATCCTTATGAAGCCTATTCTCTATCTTATGCAAGAAACCGACGAAATACTATTTCGTCGGTTTTCTTTTCAAAGACTAAACATTACTCAGATATTTTTTCAAAAGCCGATGCTGGCATGCCGCATCCTGGGCAAACAAAATCATCGGGAAGTTCTCCTTCATGAATGTATCCGCAAAACATACAGCGGTACCTAGGACCGGTGGAAGCCGTTGCAAAGTCTTCCGTATCTTCACCACGATAGGTCGGCGCATTTTTCGGCGCACTCCCTTTTTTGACCTCATGGTAGTATTTATAAGTCATTGGATTACCTTCTTCTCCATGTTTCGCATCTAGAACCTTAGCGATAACAACGATATGGGTACCATTTTCCGTCATGGAAAGAACTTCGCAACGCAAATATCCAGTGGCACCATGAGAAACCACCGGCGCACCATCCATCATTTGGTAAGGCAGAGTCGAAAATTTGTCCTTTTTCTCTTTACCAGTGGTAAATCCCAGGCTGCCAATAACTTCAGTATCTGCGTTCTCCCCAAGAATTGAGACTGCAAACTGGGGATTCTGCTTCAAAATATCCATGGTATAATTATCTTTATTGATACTTATTGCAATGGAAGGCTCATCACTGGTGACCTGGAAAACTGTATTAACGATACATCCAGTAGGATTGTTATAATCCATTACGCCAATGGCATAAAGACCGTAAGATAGCTGGAATAAAACTGTCTTATCCATAGTTTAAAGCTCCACTTTCCACAAACCGTGAAGATTACAATAAGCGTAAACTTCCTTAGCGCCACGATCACAAACCGTGACGTCAGGAGCCTCTCCGGGTTGAAAACGATGCATCATCGTAAATTGGTCACCAACGGCAGCCACCCATTCAATGCTGTGTTCTTCCGTCATGGGATGATCAACGGAACCAACCCTGATATGGAGTTTTCCATCTTCTTTAGTAACTACAGGAACGTGTTTTTCTGTGGCAGCGTCGGTGGAATTTGCATTCAATGCCTTCATGGCTTGTCCACAACAGAAAGGCTTCCCGCCCTTTTTCAATTCCATGACGATTTCACCACATTTTTCACAAATATAAATTTTCATAAGAACCTCCTTATCAATAATCTTTGTTGATTTATATTACCATTTTTTTAACAATTAATAAAGTAATTAATTAACCGACCGTATAAAAACTTTCACCACTCATTTGAAACCTGACATTATATATGTTATAATATACAAAAAATTGGGAGGTTTTGTATGAAAAAGAATTTCATACTTTTCTTTATATTAACGATTGCTTTTTCTCTCACAGCCTGTGGTGGTGATTATTACTTCAACAATAATGAGGTCAATGTTGTCACCATTGACAAAAAGGAGTTCGATTTATCAAAAGTCGGAGAAGCCCTGGATGGTTCTTCTGATATCATTGTTCGGTTTGACGCTCCTAAAGCATCATATATTCTTGACAATTTAAGCAGTATAGGGAGTCCCTCCGCGGAAAACCTTACCTTGGAAATGAACTTATCCGGAGATGCCGATTGGAAACGCTTGGCAGACTTGTCAACGGTGCAAGGTTTGACCAGTCTATCCCTACGGGGAGAATGCACACTGAAAGATATCTCCCCCATTCTGAAGTTATCAGATCTAGAGACTTTGACTGTATTTGATAATTCCGATCTTGATTATACAACTTTATCATCACATCCTAGCTTAAAAAATCTCTATATTGAAGCTGAACAATATGATTTTCCAACACTGCAGTTATTACCCTTGGAATCAATTGAAATTCCCCTTCGTGAAGATTTGTGGCTTGGACTGGAATCATTAAAAAATAATGAATCACTGAAATTTATCAATGCCGTGGAAAAAGAACAATATGATGTCAAGGAATATCTTTCCCCAGAAGAGATTTATTATTACCAACAATTTGAAGTGGCTAAAATCCTTACGCAGTACCGACGTAAATGCACTGACACCCCTGTGCCAGTCGTCAATAGTATTCCAAAAATAAATGGTACCATGGTTCTAGCGGCTCCCCCCAATGTCCTACAAGCAACGCCATACAGTAATCAACAAATGATGGATGTGTATTGCAATGCGGATCCCATTGACGAGGTTCCCCATATTTATTTCCCCTACATAAAGCAGTATGGGGAGATCGACTCATCCACATCTTTTTTAACCTTGAATGCCACCGAGGCGATGGAGAAACATTTTATGCGCGCAATCAGTATGAATGATTGCCGATATATCATGTATATTATTCCTCTGGACAGCAATGGACACTACGCCGCAGACGTCACAGCCGGGAATATTACAATTCGTTTACAAATTTACGACATTCAAAATAATCAGCTGTTCCCCGCCACTGATATCTACACGGTGACTGAAAAAATTGCAGATGATCCCGGAGAAATCGAACACTACCAAGAGGTGATTCTATCATCAATCAACAAGTATATTGAAGCACTTCCTTTTGAAGATACTTTAGAATAATGGAACGCTGTCTCAAAGGAGATTCAACTATGAAAAAACGCCTTTTTCTGCTAACACTCATCCTCTGCGTATTTTGTACAATGCCTGTTTTGGCTGCAGAATTCACTGATATTGATGGCCACTGGTCCCAGGATAATATTGAATACATTACGGACAAGGGACTCATTAAAGGCTACCCCGACGGTACGTTTCTGCCAAATGGACAGATTACACGGGCGGAATTTGTGGTCATTTTGGCCCGTGAATCTCAAATCAGCTTAGATAAGTATACGGAGGACACACCATTTCCCGATGTAAATCAGCACTGGGCCAAAGATGCAATCCTTTGGGCCAGTGAGAATGGTGTTGTGGATGGATACTCTGACGGCACGTTTTTGCCCGATGGCGCTATCACTCGCCAGGAATTAGCGGTCATGTTTTACCGATATCTGGACAAAGTTAAGAAAGATCTTCCAGAGGCCGTTATCGAACCAACCCCTTTTACTGATGATGAGCAAATTGGGGAATGGGCAAAGGTCGCTGTGCAGTATCTACAAAAAGCCGCAATTCTCGATGGTTATGAAGACGACAGTTTCCGCCCCCAAAATCCAATTACCCGCGGGGAAACAGCCAAAATCATGGCATATTATTTGGGTAAACCCAATATTCCAGGTAATGATGGCACTAATATTTATGTCAACGGCAAATTAGTCAAAACAGACGTCTTCACAGAAACCGTAAATGGAGTTGATATGATCCAAGTCAGACCTTATTTAGAGGCCATGGGATATCAAGTCTCTTTCTATTCTACAACCAAACTTTTAGTCGCAGACAGTGACGATCAAGATATGCAATGCTGGATTGGGAAAGCGAATGCCTATATAAACGGCACAGAAGTTATTTTTGCAACGACTCCCCGGCTTGTCAATGAAAGCACTATGGTACCCATTGATACAGTTGCTTCGGCACTAAAAGTTAGCATTGAGAAGAAGAATTGGGGGGGAAATGGACAAATTCTCTCCATCACCTGTCCCTTGCCAAGTATCGTACGAAGCACCAATCAATTTTATGGAAAGGCTGATTCCAAAACTGATGTAAGTGGGTTACTGTCTCTTCGTTTCAATGATAAAAAAGACGGTTATTATGGTCAAGTTACCAATGGCGTACTCTCCTATGGAAGCTATACCACAGAAACGGGCCAGCGATACATTGGTAATTGGTCCAAAGGTATGATGAGCGGCACGGGACGCTATATATCAACCTTGGGTGAATTGTATATCGGCACATTTGCGGAAGGACATATCACAAAAGGAACCGGATATTTTACCGATGGTTCTTCCTTCACCGGGGAATGGTATTTTAACGCCAAATACTCGGTTAGCTATCCCAGTGTCGGCCAATTTACCGACAACCAAGGAAAAACATATGGCGACGCTTCTTCCGACTGGAGTAACGGTGGTTTGGCGCAGTCAAAATGGTAAAAAGATATAACCAACAAATTTACAAAACTCAATAAATAAAAAAAGGAATTACACCAAATCAAATCGGTGTAATTCCTTTTTTAGATATTTAACGGATTAATAGGCCAAAACCTCATTACCATCTTCTGTAACCAGCACCATGATTTCCCACTGAGCCGATGGCTTACCATCTTTCGTATAAACGGTCCAGCCATTTTTTTGATCCAGGAAAATACTACTGTCTCCCATATTAATCATAGGTTCGATGGTGAAAATCATACCCGGAGCCAAAACAATTTCTGTATTTCGTTTTCCAATATAGCTAACAAAAGGATCCTCATGAAAATCTAAACCAACACCGTGTCCGCCCATTTCTTTAACAACAGAATATCCATTGGATATCGCATGGTCATAAACAGCCTGAGCCATATCACCCATAAAGCCCCAGGGTTTTACTTCCTTCAAGCCGAGTTCCACACATTCCTTAGTAACTTCTACCAGTCGCTTTTTTTCTTCGCTGACATTGCCAATACAGAACATGCGGGACGAATCAGAATAAAAGTCATTGAGAATCGTCGATACATCGACATTAACGATATCGCCATTCTTCAATACATCATCCTTGGAAGGAATCCCGTGGCACACCTGATCGTTTATGGATGTACAAACGCTTTTAGGGAAGCCCTCAAAGCCAAGGGGTGCAGGAATCCCCCCTAAATCCGTGGTTTTTTGATAAACCAGCATATCAATTTCTTCTGTTGTCATGCCGGCTTTAATATGCTCTGCAACATAATCTAATACTGCAATATTTACTTCGGCACTACGGCGGATCATTTCAATTTCCGCTGATGTTTTAATCATGTCATGGGAAGGGATAATATGACCTTGAGCAGCCAAAGATTCCAATTTTTGATCAAATTTCATATGGCATGATTTATATTTTTTCCCACTGTCGCACCAACAATGGTCATTTCTGCCCATTTTTTCATTCATGTTGTTCCTTCTTTCTGTTTCATCCACAATATCAATATGACAATAATTCTGAGAGAGGTACGAATTCATAACCTTGAGCACGCACTGCCTCCGCAATGGCTGGCAGAGCTTCCAAAGTATTCCCTTTGGCTTCATGCATCAAGATGATACCTCCGTCACTGAGATTATTAACAATCGTATTCACCATAGTTTCCGTCGAGTACTTTCTCCAATCATTGGTATCAATACTCCAATAAATAGGAATTTGTCCATATTTTCTGGAAATAGAAAGCACCTCATCAGTATAACTGCCGTAAGGCGGTCGTACCATCTTGGGAGTATGGCCCAGAACCTCCTTAAAGGCATCATTGCAATAAGAAAAATCAGCTTCCAGCTGCTCTCTGGAAAGGTTCGCCAAAATCGCATGCTCCTTAGAATGGCTTAGCACATCGTGGCCACGTTCTTCCACTTCTTTGGCCAAATCGGGATAGGCCATTACACTGTTACCCAGCATAAAAAAGGAAGCTTTGATATTGAGTTGATCCAATACATTCAGATAATCCTTCGTCATTTTACTGGAAGGTCCATCATCAAAGGTCAGCGCCACTCGTTTTCCCGCAGCAGGATAACTGTAAATAATGGGGTCATATTCTTTGGCTTTGGGCGGAATCATAATTTCAGATGTTTTTTTCGCCTCCTGGCTGACCTCAGCCGCTGTTTTCAACCCCATGGTAACAAGGCCATCCTCGTAAGTAAAGGTGTGAAAATCAATGGCCTGTTCCGGCGTTGGCTTGGGGGCCGCGGCAGTGCTCTGCCCCGGAGATTTGAAGATGAGCACAACGCCAATGATGATCAAAATAAGAGAAAAGACTGCAAAATAAAAAGGCAGCTTATTTCCTTTGGAAGTTGAAACCTTCCCGACGAGGGATGATTTTTTTTGACGGTTGCCACCGCTTCTCTGCGTTAAACGCTTATCGGAAGAGCCGGATGGTGGAGAGGACCTCTCGCAGCCATGTTCTTTGCCGTTTTTTCGTTTCATATAATTTTCACGATTGCCACTCATTACTTCACCTGTTTTTTCATTTCATGATTCATTCTACTAGTTTAATTCATCCAATGTCAAAGAGAAGCTTTCCAAAAAATGTTCCAAGAAATACTGCACTTCTTCTCGATCCATTTTTTCCAAATCACTGCGAATGGTTTTTTCCGCTTTGGAGAATTCTCGATTGCCCCACTTCAATTCCTCTATACACTTTAAATAAGCGCAAATTTTATCAGCAGCTTTGACAATGATATATTCTTCCCCTTTTTCATCGGGAAAAATTAATGGTTGATAGCTTTTTTGCAGCTCTGTTGGGAGCATGGAAAAAATTTTTTCCTTTGCCAGATGTTCCAAATCACCAATGGCATTTTTGATTTCGGGATTAAAATATTTTACCGGCGTAGCAAAATCACCGGTAATCACTTCACCGGTTTCATGATATAACGCCAGCATAGCAATATGTTCGGCATCAACATTGGCGCCGAACACATCATTTTTGATTGTGGCCAAACCATGGGCGATAGTAGCGACTTGCCAGCTGTGCTCCATGATATTTTCCTCGGCAGTGTTTTTCATGAGCCCCCATCGCTTGATCCACTTCATTTTACTGATATAGGCAAAAAAATGACTCATCGATCCGCCTCTTCCAAAAGCAATGCCGTCATGTGATTGGCTAGTTCATTTAAGCCGTCGGTATCCATATGGAAGTGACATTTATTGTCAAACAAAAATGCGCTCTGAGCCGGAAACTCATCATCACCTTCCCAGATCTGTATACGAACCTGAATTTTTGGAAAATAAGGAATCTGATAAGCCAAATCGCCACCCTTTACGGGGAAACCACCAAAAGCTTTCGCCGCTTTGGTAAACGCGAGCAAATCCTCGCCAAAACGGTTCTGAAGAGGGGCAAGTACCTCTAATTTAAAAAACTTTTGGTGATGGGAGCCACAGGGTAACTGAATAAAAGCGATAAAATCATCACCAGGCCCCTCAATGCCCTGAACTTCCAAAAGATACTTATAAATTAAAATCTTTTCCAATAATTCTTTGGGTTCCGGAGTAATGGTTCCATCCTTATGATTAATTGTGATAGAACCACCTAAATAGGGAAGACGAATCAATGGATCTTCCCATTGACCACCAGAAAGCTCTGCCATTTTTTTACCATTTTCCGCTAAGAAATCCGCCAAATACTTATCAAAAGCGATTCCCATTTTTCCGCGTTCATCCATAATCTATTCACCTTACCATCAGTCAGTATCCTGACATTTCCAAATAGACTACAGGGCTTTTTCTATCAAGCCATAGCCTCGTGCCAGCGAATCTGACAATATATTTATTTTTTATTTTACCCTTTTTCCCACGATTAAACAAGGCTCTTTTCTATGTTTTCTAAAAAAATAACAAACAATTATAGAGTATCACATAAAAAAGAAGGTTTTTTCTACAAGAAAAGACCTTCTTTTTTATGTGAGAAGTTTTGCAATCGTTTATTTTACGGGTTACGGACACCTTGTCATTTCCAAGATCAGATCAGACGTCATCACAGTTTTTGAGGTCTTTGAAAAGATTCAGCACCATGAAAACCATAATCAAAATAAAAGGGAAGGCGAAAACAATGGCTGTATTTTTCAAGGTATCCAAGCCTCCGATGGAGAAAAAGAGAATGGAATTCAAGGCAATGAAGACGCCCCAAAAGGCACGGAGTCCCAGAGATGGTGTAAAATCGCCACCAGAACTGAAAGTGCCGGCAACACAAGTGGCAGAATTCACCGAAGTTACAATTAATGTAATGATTAAAAGGATTGCCAAAGGAATGGTAAACCCAGAAACTGGCAATTCCTTTAGAAATACGAAAAGGGAATTATTAAGATCCGCTGCAGCCGCAGCACAAACCTGGGAGCCTTCAAAGAGTGTCATATGGATGGCTTCACCACCAAAAAATGTGAACCAAATACAGCAAAGCACGCCGGGTACAAAAAGACATGCAAACACGAATTCTCGGATGGTGCGGCCTTTAGAAATTTGGGCAAGAAAGCCTCCTACAAAAGGAGCAAAAGCCACCCACCAGGCCCAATAAAAAATTGTCCAACTTTCTACCCAATCAAATCCTGTTTGAGAGGATATGGTTTCGAAGCTATCTGCAAAAAATAAGAGCCACGGTAAATTAAAAACCATATTCCCCATGCTTTGAAAAAAGGTATTAATCAGGAAAACAGTAGAACCAAATATAAATGTAAAAGCCAAAAAAAATAGCACAATGTACATATTGGAATCACTGATTAGTTTGACTCCTTTGGCAACGCCACTCATAGCGGATACCGTCGCCAAAACACCGATGGTAAGAACAATAATCGCCACAGTTACAAAATTATTGGGCAGACCATACTGCATACTGAGGCCGCTGGCTAACTGTGTCGCTGCGAAGCCCACGGACATGGAAACGCCACAAATCACAGCGATCAAGGAAAAAGCGTCAATAATTTTCCCTGGCGTTTTGCTGATTTTCTCCCCTAACATTGGTTGGAATGCAGAGGATACAAGCCCCGGTAATCCTTTGCGGTGAGAGAAGTAACCGATACAAAGTCCTACAATACCATAACTGGCCCAAGGCAGAAAGCTCCAATGAAAAAATGTGGTGCGCATAGCGTCAGCGGCAGCTTCCGCTGTACCGCTTTCCGCAAAAGGTGCTGTCATAAAATGCGATACTGGTTCGGTTACTCCGTAATAAACAAGTCCTACCCCGAGCCCAGCGCCGAAAAGCATTCCCATCCAACTAAAAAAGGAATATTCGGGTTTGGATTCCTGCTTTCCCAGTTTCAATTTGCCGTATTTGCTCAGTCCAATAATAAGAAATGAAACTGTGATGAAGGCATAAGCCAAAATATATACCCAACCAACGGCAGATAATGTAAAATCCATAACAGAGTTGACGACAGCCTCAGCCATTTTAGGGGAAATTAGAATAAATAAAAAAATCAAAGCGTAAATCAATACAGAAGTGCCAAAGATGGTTTTATCAATTTTACCCAATATTTTCATATTTAACAGCTCCTTTTGAAATGATTTTTGTTTTAACTGAGAAGACCATACAGACAGGGGCGCAGTATAATTCAACATCTAGGATTAGCATTACGCCTTTGTCTCTACGTTCCGAAAAATAGAAAGCTACCATTCATCGAACAGCACAACACGTTTCAGGCATTCTTTGTTGTGCTGAATCGATTATGGTAGCTTTGCTTATTTAACAAAAATATGCCCGTATTTTATCACCGTGATAAAGAGCAATTATTTCTCCATTTGTCCTTTGGAGTCAATTTTTTTTGTTCTTCTAGTCAGAAGAATGCTGCCAAGGATACCGATAACGGCAAATATAATCAGCATGATAAAGATCCGGTCAAATCCGGCGGCAATATTACCGGCCGCTTCCGCGTTATTGAGCCAGGTACCAATGAATGTAGGCAAAATCGCATCAGGAAGGAAAATAATTAAGGAAATAAAACCGGTAGCCAAAGCAGTCATTCCGGAAGGAATGCCGGCTTGTCCCATAATGCTCCAATAGGTGGACTTCATGATGTTGGCAATAAAAGCCACAAAGAGAGTGAGACCTACGCAAACAGCCAAAGCTTTACTGCTAAACATCACAGCTGCAAAACAACCAGCGCTCAAAATAAAGAGGATGAGGAAAGCCTTCCCTTTATAGGTAAACTTATCAAGTACCCATCCGCCAAGGAAACCGGCGATAAACACGATAACATAGCTGCGAATCATGCCTAAAAAAGAAGCAGTAGTTTCGGAAAGACCTGCGACACGCACAGTATAGGTTGTTAAATAACCATTCCCGAAAGACCAGCAAGCATAGCCACAAGTCAAAATGATAATCGTAATCCAAACACCAGGGTTCTTCAATACATCTACGATGGTATATTTTTTCTCTGATTCCGTCTGAGCTTCCATGTTGTCATCTTGTTCCTTTTTGGGGAGGAAGATAAAGCCGAGCACCAGGAAGACACCGGTAACGACAGCACCGACAATCAGCATGGTTTTAAAGCCCATAGCTGGAGCTGCTGCTGCCCCCATGATGCCGAGGAAAGCAAAGCCAAGCAAGGTCTGAAGGATCCCACGAGTCGCTTCACTGAAACCAAAGAGCTTACTCTGCACGCTTTCATCACCTAGGTTACGGATCCCAACGAGGTAAGCAGACCACAAAGTAGCGATACCAAAAAAGCCATAAAGTACATGGATCCCAATCAGGAATACATAGTTTGTAGTAAAAGCGAAACAGACAGTAAGTACAACGAACGCTGCCAAGGTAAGATTAATCAGAGATCGCATGGAAAAACGGTTAGCAAGAAAACCACCGATAGGATAACTGATTGTACTAGCAATGCTGACTGCAGAGGCTAAAACACCCATTTGTACATCATTGAGATTCAGGGCGGCCATCATTTGATCGTAAAAGGTGTACCGAAGATAAGGTAATTGATAGGCAATGGCCACAGTGGCACTTAAAATGATGAAAATCATCAATTTTCTAAAACCGAAATTTTTCATTTTATAATCCTTTCCAAAGTATACCCCATACTTTAATTACATATTTCTTCATTGAGAAAAGTTAGGGAGGAGATAATTCCCCTCCCTATTTACTTCATATATTGAACTAAGATTATTTTTCAATGTATTTTTTCAATTCAGCATCAACATCAGCAGGAAGCGTAGGTTCAACATATTCTTCCAGCATCTGTTTCCATTTAGCGTTGGCTCTCTGTTCAATGGTAAGAGCGCCATTGGCATTCCACTGGTCATAGTTGAGTCTGTCGGTAATGGTAGGACGATAGAACTCTTTGCGGAAATGCATGAAGGTATGAGGATTGGAGAGGAATTCGCCCTGAGGACCAACTTCAGCAATCACGTCATAAGCCAAGGTTTCGTCGTTAACCTCTACACCTCTGCCAATGTGTTTAAAATAGCCAAGCAATTCATTGTCAATAATCATTTTTTCATAAGAGGTGCAGTTATACGCTTCAATGATCCCCATGGAATGGAGGATGAAGTTACCACCAGCCAACTGAGCCATCAAACCGGTGATAGCGGATTCAAAACCGGCTTGGGCATCGCAGGCTTTGGAGTCGGAGAGAGTACCACTAATACGGCAGGGAATATTATAGAATTTAGCCAACTGACCATTCATTAAAGAAACAATGGCATCTTCTGGGGAACCGATGGACAATGCGCCAGTGCTCATTTCGGCATTAGAGCCGGAAGCAGAATAAACAATGGGGCAACCGGGATTTACACACTGTGCCAATACGATACCGGCAAGAACTTCAGCATTCTGCAAAGCTACGAGACCGGCAAGGGTTGCAGGAGTGGTTGCACCGGAAATGGAGAGAGAATTAATCAACTGAGCCTGATTGTATTCAGCATATGCCATGATAGCCCCAGCCATCTTGTCATCATAACTCAAGGGAGTCAAGGTGCAGGGAATGGAAGCAATAACGGTTTTTTCTTTCAAAACATCAAGACCACCATTGGCAATCCCTGCCATTTCAATGGACTGTTTTGCAGCTTCATAACCAAGGACGCTGCCCATAAGGGGTTTGTCGCTCAATTTTAAGTTCCAATAGGTCATCACATTGTGACGAATATCGGCATCAACATCGTTGGCTTCACAACCGATATGGCTGATGATATCGACATTGGAGAGGTCATTTTGCAATTTAGCAATTCTGATAAAATCGTCCAAAGTACCGTAACGGCGACCGTTATCAATATCTGTGACAAAGGGAGAACCATAAGGTCCTGCATAGCAAGTGTCTACTGTATTAATTTCGATGGTTTTTTCAGGATTTCTGCCATGAAGGGTAAAGGCGGAAGGTACAGTTTTCAATTTTTCTTCAACCATGCTGCGGGGGAAGAACATGGTATGTCCTTCTTCTTTTGCGCCATGCTTTTTCAACATTTCTCTGGCAGGTTCATAGCTGAAAACGATCCCTACGTTTTCCATAATTCTCATCGAAGTTTCGTGAATTTTAACAATGTCTTCCTGGGTTAAAAGCTGATATCTGGGCACCATAATCATTTCCTCCTAAATCATTCATCAATTTTTCTCTGTTGTGTAGTTTCTGATGTGTAATTCTTAATAAAATCGATTTTATCTTGTTTTGTTATTCTATAACTGCAAATACCGTGCCAAAGAAAGAAAGTTTTTATAAAAAATTTAGGAAGAAGCATTTATGCTGGCATTATTTCACATAGAAAGTCGTATGTAACAATTTTTAAGATTAGGCTCAAAAATCTTGTGCGACAATTAATGAATAATATTAAATAAAACCGCAAAAAATCGACTTACAACAACAGCTTCGATTTTTTGCGGTTTTATACGATTATTTACTTTTGGAAAAAATAATCAACCCTATTACAACGATTACTTGATTCAATATTATTTTAGACGGTATTTTTTCAAACGATATGACAATGATTGGCGGCTCATTCCCAATGCCTTTGCCGCCCTGGTAATATTACCTTTTGATTGTCGCAAGGCCTGAATAATTTCATCCCTTTCCTCCATCCAAATGGAATCCATGAGATTCATTTCCGACAATTCCTGTTTTTTCTCCGGTGTCTTCGTCTCCACAATGGCTGTGGGCGTTGGAATTGGCGGCTTCTGATGCCGTATTTGCTGCCATTGACGGTAGCGGTCCTCTGGCATATCAGAGCTTTCAAACACATACTGAGGCAAATCGGAAAAGGTAATCCAGGCACCATCCTTCGCAAAGTTCATCGCCGACTCTACACAGGCTTTCAACTGCCGTACATTGCCGGGCCAGGGAAATTTCATAAAATACTCCATTACCTCACCGTCTACTCCCAATATATTCTTTTGAAAACGGCTGTTGTATTTATCTATGAAATGTTGAACCAGCTGCGGTATATCATCCTTCCGCTCTCTCAGCGACGGGATCACTATCTGCACCACAGATAAACGATAAAACAGGTCTTCACGCATATGACCGTTTTTTATGGCTTCCCGGGGAAACTCATTGGTGCTGCTGATGATTTTGACATTGATTTCCTTTTCCTTATCGCTGCCTAGCTTCATGATTTTCTTCTCCTCTAACACTCGCAAAAGCTTCGCTTGGGACGCCAAAGGCATGGAGTTGATTTCATCCAGGAATATCGTGCCTCCATCGGCTTGGGCCAGGAGACCTTCCTTCTCCATAGCACCGGTATAAACGCCTTTGGTGGTGCCAAACAATATTCCTTCAATGAGACTTTCTGGGATGGCGGCACAGTTTAAGGCAAGAAACGGTCCTTTCCTGCGGTTGCTGTAGTCATGGATGGCACGGGCAAACACTTCTTTCCCACTGCCGGTGCTGCCCACCAGCATCACAGAAGAATCGGTTTTTGACACACGACGCGCCAACTCCTTACATCTGGCAAAGGCCTCGCTGCTCCCTATGAGACCGGAGAAAATGTCTTTCTCCGGATAATTGGCTGTAATAAGGCTCTTCTGATGAATGATTTCCCGTTGGAGGGCAATGTTCTTTTCCACAAAATCTTTAATGGGAGTCAAGTCGCACTGAACAGTATATGCACCGGCCAGCTTTCCCTCGTTATAAATCGGACCGGCATTACATAACTGAACATTTTCCTTACCGTTCACATAATACTTAAATTCCTCGTTATAAATCGGGCGCTCCGTAGTTAATGCTTTTAGCATAGGACTGCTGCTTTCATCGAGTCCATAAAGCTCAAAAGTAGACCTACCTTTAACATCTTTGAGAAGATAGCGGTCTAATTTTTCCGCAGTTTTATTAAAGTAAACTAGATTTCCTTTTGTATCGCAGACATAGACAGCTTCCACCAATTTATCAAAGGCATCAAAATATAAGGTATTATTATTAAAAAACTCATTAAAAATATTCATACTTTGGCCTCCCTCATGAGTTGTATTGCAGAAAAGCAAATCTATTTTTATAGAATATCAAAATTTTCCACAAAAAGCAAATCGAAAATTATCAAAATAGAATTTAAACAAGTTTTACATGATCGTTAAAAACCCTTACTAAAAATGATAGTTTTTCACGATTCATGGAGATAAAGATTTAGCAACAGCAAGGAAAAGAGTTTTTCAAGAAAAGGGCTTGTGCAAAGCGAAAAAATTTGTTATGATTATTAAAAAGCAAATATCGAAATGCAATGACATAAGGTAACGGGGTTAGACTCCCCGGCGGTCCGGCCACTGTGATACGAGCCATAAACTCGGAAGCCAGAAAACTTTGTTTGCTGTATTTACCAAGCCTTCCGTGACTGAGGTTTCAGTGGTACCCTATTGTCCTGCGCTCGGTGCAGGATTTTTTTATTGCAAGCGTTTTTTGTTGCGGAAGGATTCTGTTTGGAGGTTTCCCAATGAAAGACGCTTTTTCTACGCTTCATCCAATTATAAATTTTTCATTTTTTCTTATTGTCATTTTATTTACCATGTTTATGATGCAGCCAGTTTTTCTCGCAATATCCTTCGTGGCTGCTATAACCTATTCTATTTATCTAAATGGAAAAAAGGCGCTGCTGTTTAATCTCTGCGCAATGCTTCCGCTTTTAATTCTCGCAGCCGTCATGAATCCTCTTTTCAATCATCAGGGCGCTACGATTCTCACTTATTTTCCCAGCGGTAATCCGTTAACTTTGGAATCATTGATTTACGGGCTCGCCTCCGCCACAATGTTTGTTACAGTTATCATGTGGTTTTCCTGCTATAACGCAGTGATGACATCAGATAAATTTATCTACCTTTTTGGCCGGGTCATTCCCGCAATTTCTTTGGTACTATCCATGGTGCTGCGTTTTGTTCCGAAATTCAAAGCACAAATCAAAGTAATTTCTAATGGGCAAAAATGTATGGGTCGGGATGCGACTGAAGGAAATCTCGTTGAAAAGGCCAAAAACGGTATGAAAATCATATCAATTATGACAACATGGGCATTGGAAAATGGAATTGAAACAGCGGATTCCATGCGTTCCCGAGGTTATGGACTTCCGGGGCGCACCAGCTTTTCTATTTTCCGTTTCGATACCAGAGATTACATTGTGATTGCCTCTATTATAATTCCGACACTATTCGCCTTTATTATGGTGGCAATAGGCAAGATTTTTATCTCGTACAGCCCATTGTTCATCATGAATGAAACAACTCCGCTGGCGATATTTGTTTACATTGCCTACGGTTTTCTATGTTTTTTCCCCATGGTGATTGATATAATGGAGGATGTTAAATGGCATGTTATGAAATCAAAGATCTGACGTTTTCATATCCAGAACAAGAAAAAAAAGCGTTAGACCACGTCAATTTAAAAGTAGAGCAAGGTGAATTTATTGCACTTTGCGGAAAATCAGGGTGCGGCAAAAGTACCCTGATGCGCCAGCTAAAAACAGTGATGGCCCCCCACGGCACTAGAAGCGGGGAAATTTTGTTTTATGGTAAATCTCTGGAGGATGTTAGCTTTCGCGCACAATCCTCCCAAATCGGTTTTGTTTTACAAAACCCTGACAACCAAATAGTCACCGATAAAGTTTGGCATGAATTAGCTTTTGGATTGGAGAGCTTAGGGGCTGACAACCACACCATTCGTCTGAGAGTAGCAGAAATGGCAAGCTATTTTGGAATCCAAACATGGTTCATGAAAAATGTAACAGAGCTCTCCGGTGGTCAGAAGCAACTACTGAATCTTGCATCCATTATGGCAATGCAGCCGTCCGTTCTTCTACTAGATGAACCAACCTCCCAGTTGGATCCCATCGCCGCCGCAGATTTTCTTGCAACTATTCGGAAAATTAACCAGGAAGTGGGCACTACAGTCATCATCATTGAACACCGTTTGGAAGACGTCGTTCCTTATGCTGACCGAGTTGTGGTGATGGAAAAAGGCAAAGTCATTGCGGACGACACGCCAAGAAATGTCGGCACCAAATTGAAACAAGAAGATAATGATATGTTTGTAGCCATGCCCTCCCCTATGCAGATTTATGCGGCTGTTGACAATCTGCTGGAATGTCCATTGACAGTAAGAGAGGGACGCAACTGGATTTCTGAGCTATTTCAGAATCAGGAAATCAAATATCGAAATATTGACCACCATCAAGAATTAAAGAAAAGCGACCCTGTGATTCGCTTAAAGGAAGTTTGGTTCCGCTACGAAAAGGAAGGTAAGGATATCGTCAAAGGTGTTTCCGTTGATATTCCTAAGGCTAGTTTGTTTTGCATTGTTGGCGGCAATGGCACAGGCAAAAGCACTACTTTGAAAATTATGAGCGGCATTTTGCGTCCATATCGAGGAAAAGTCCTTATCAATGGGAAAGAAATTAAAAAATATTCCAACAAGGAATTATTTGTAGGCAACCTGGCTGTGCTTCCTCAGGATCCTCAATCGCTTTTTGTGAAAAAAACAGTGGAACTGGATCTTTGGGAAATGATGAGAGATAAAAAAATTCCCAAGGAAGAACAAGCAGAACAAATTCGCCGCGTCGCAGAGTTGGTGGAAATTACTGATTTATTGCAAATGCATCCATATGATATCAGCGGCGGGGAACAACAAAGGGCGGCTTTGGCAAAAATCCTCCTTCTGGAACCCAAAATTCTATTACTGGATGAACCTACCAAAGGCTTAGATAATTACTTTAAAATCAAACTTGCAGAGATTCTGAAAAAGCTTATCAATCAAGGAGTCACTGTAGTGATGGTATCCCATGACATTGAGTTTTGTGCCCGCTATGGTGACAGCTGCTCTATGTTTTTTGATGGCGATATTGTTACCACCGATACGCCAAACCGATTTTTCTCCGGCAATAGCTTTTATACAACATCTGCCAACCGGCTATCGAGGCATGTGTTTACCAATGCAGTTAATAATGAGGATGTCGTGGAATTATGCAAGCAGAATTTACAGACAAAATAAATGAAAATCATACCATAAAGGAAATCGCCCGCACAGCCTTGATCGTGGCTCTGGTCTGCGTAGCAATGCCCTTTATTACTGTAACGGCGGATAACCAGACCATTACCTTCAGTCTCTATAATTTTATAACTAAGTTCTATAAATCCGATATTGCAAAAGCAATTCCGGAAACAGCGAAATCCCTTATCTCAGTCATTAGAATTATGGGATTGGCCACCACCATTACCATGGCCTTTGGCCTGGCCATGCTTTTTAACAAGAACAAAGCTACAAAAAATAGTGATAATACCATCTGGACCTTTTTCAGTTCCATTTTAGCTGTAGTATTCGTTTTTATCACATACTTTTATGTTTCCCATGTCATAAAAACTCAGGTAGATCCAAAAGCAACCTTTGTCATGGGACAGGGGTGTATCGCTATGGTCGTAGCGTTATTGGTAGCTTTCATGGTGCTTCTAATACGCCGGGTTAAGAAGCGTTTGGCTATGGCTGCACTCCTTATTCTAGTGGTTATCCCCGCTACCATTGCTTTTGGCATCCTCTTTATGAATGACCGTCAATACTACTTTATCAGTTTGATGATTATCATTGAAACGATGATCCCTTTCTTCATGATCTTTGAACAGCGCAAGCCTGAAGCTAGAGAGCTGGTAGTCATCGCTGTTATGGTGGGAATCGCCATCTTAGGACGGGCAGCTTTCTTTATGTTTCCCTATGTAAAACCAATTTGGGCAATTGTTGCCATTTCCGGTGTTTGTTTGGGTGCTGAGGCGGGATTTCTCTGCGGTGCGATGACGGCTTTTGTTTCGAACTTTTTCTTTGGTCAAGGCCCTTGGACGCCGTGGCAAATGTTTGCATTAGGGCTTATTGGCTTCTTGGCAGGCATATTCTTTAAAAAAGGCTGGCTTTCTAAGAAGCGGCTTCCACTTTGCATCTTTGGCTTTTTTAGTGCATTAATTGTCTATGGGCTCATTATGGATACCTGTACAATTTTCACTTTAGCTTTTGATACTAGCACCACAGGTCCCTTAGCCTATTATATTTCAGGCTTTCCCGTCAACATGGTTTACGGAATTTCCACCTTCTTTTTTCTATGGGTTCTCTCAAAACCAATGATAGAAAAATTAGATCGCATCAAAAAGAAATACGGTATGATGGAATCATAATATTTTAATATATAAATGAGGATGTCGTGGAATTATGCAAGCAGAACTTACAGACAAAATAAATGAAAATCATACCATAAAGGAAATCGCCCGCACAGCCTTGATCGTGGCTCTGGTCTGCGTAGCAATGCCCTTTATTACTGTAACGGCGGATAACCAGACCATTACCTTCAGTCTCTATAATTTTATAACTAAGTTCTATAAATCCGATATTGCAAAAGCAATTCCGGAAACAGCGAAATCCCTTATCTCAGTCATTAGAATTATGGGATTGGCCACCACCATTACCATGGCCTTTGGCCTGGCCATGCTTTTTAACAAGAACAAAGCTACAAAAAATAGTGATAATACCATCTGGACCTTTTTCAGTTCCATTTTAGCTGTAGTATTCGTTTTTATCACATACTTTTATGTTTCCCATGTCATAAAAACTCAGGTAGATCCAAAAGCAACCTTTGTCATGGGACAGGGGTGTATCGCTATGGTCGTAGCGTTATTGGTAGCTTTCATGGTGCTTCTAATACGCCGGGTTAAGAAGCGTTTGGCTATGGCTGCACTCCTTATTCTAGTGGTTATCCCCGCTACCATTGCTTTTGGCATCCTCTTTATGAATGACCGTCAATACTACTTTATCAGTTTGATGATTATCATTGAAACGATGATCCCTTTCTTCATGATCTTTGAACAGCGCAAGCCTGAAGCTAGAGAGCTGGTAGTCATCGCTGTTATGGTGGGAATCGCCATCTTAGGACGGGCAGCTTTCTTTATGTTTCCCTATGTAAAACCAATTTGGGCAATTGTTGCCATTTCCGGTGTTTGTTTGGGTGCTGAGGCGGGATTTCTCTGCGGTGCGATGACGGCTTTTGTTTCGAACTTTTTCTTTGGTCAAGGCCCTTGGACGCCGTGGCAAATGTTTGCCTTTGGTATCATTGGCTTTTTGGCCGGGGTGTTATTCAAAAAAGGCTGGCTTTCTAAGAAACGGCTTCCACTTTGCTTTTTCGGTTATTTCTGCGCACAAGTAATTTATGGGCTGCTATTAAACACATGGACAGTTCTAACAACAAATACGGAAAAAACTGGGGCATTGGCCATATATCTTTCAGGTATTCCCGTTGATGCAGTTCATGGTGTCGCCACCTTTTTCTTTCTTTGGATTCTCTCAAAACCAATGATAGAAAAGTTAGACCGTGTCAAAAAAAAATACGGTATGATGGATCCATAATGAAAATTCTTTTCTTTCTGCTTTCTCTGCCGCAAGCCCTTGACCAAGCAGAAAGTTTCTATGCAAACCCAAAAACAGGAGATACCTTAAGGTATCTCCTGTTTCTTATAAAGCTTAGAGCCTAGGCCAATCTCTCATCTCTTGACCGCTGAATCGTATGCACCCAGGAAGGACGCGGATCAGACTGTTCTTCTCTTAAATAACGATAACCCATTTTTTTCATCAATTTAGCCCAAGGACCAAAGCGGTATTCAATAAAGGGATATTCCGGCACATCACGTTTTTGCGGAGCAATATTGTTTTTTGCTGCCTGACGCACAAAAGACAATAGCTCGGAATTGGTGTATTCTTTCCCATTCATAGGAGGACGGATTTCATCCCGACGATGACCATCATAAGGACATAAACCAGCGAGGGTTACGGCATGATTCCAACCGCCATAGTATGATCTCTTTTGCTTCATCTCAGCTTTCATAGGAGCACGTTGCAGTTCCTTGGCTCTGGCACGGATTTCATTCAAAACTTCATCAGTAATTTTTGCCATAGATATTCCCTCTTTCCTGCTTAATCTGCAAGTAAGGGCATGGCAGCTAGGGCCGCGTCAACCGCTTCTTGACTACTTTCGATATTCGTGAGCACTTTCAGTGCATTGGCGTATGCTTCGCTTTGGGTATCATTTGCCCAGGCAACTGCTTTCATCAATTCATCCTTATTAGCAGACTCACGATAGGCAACGGTCCAAGCATCACTGCGTCCCAAGTCAGCACCCCATCCGCTAATGGAAAATTGGAAACGTACCACATCGCCATCGCTGACGGCACACTGATTAGCAGTAGTAGAAGCCGTGGCATTATTATGCCAATACAGCCAACCGGCTTGAGCAGTATAATCATATTCACCAAGCCATGCGTCATCTGCACGATTATCAACCGTCACTTCGTCTTTTGCCATCTCATCAGCAATAAAATCAGGTATCTTCAGAGGAGCATTGCACTCATCTTTTACAAAAGTAAGATAACCAGATTTTTCATGGAACTTCAAATCAATACCAACTTCCTTGGCCGCGGCACGAAGAACACTATCAGCCGTAGCTTCATTATTAAGAGGAACAACCGTGGGTTCTAAAATATACCCCTGACCCAATGTGAATTTTTCAATAGAAACGACTGCGGTATCAGCAGGTTCATATTCCATATAATAGTGCATCACTTTGGCAGCGGCAGCACGGGTGGTAGCCCCCTTGGGGTCAAAAATATTTTTGCCAACACCATCAAGGATTCCGATATTTTTTAAGCCGTATACCGCTTCCTTCGCATACTTACTGATCGCAGCATCATCAGCAAAGGCGGTATCTGCTTTGGTAGGAATATAGATTTGGAATACCTTGGAAAAACGTGCCATCATGGTAGCCATTTGTTCTCGGGTTACTTTTTGTTCCGGAGCAAAGGTTGTACTGGACATACCATTGACAATACCGTACTCGGTAGCCCACGCAATATGGGATGCATAATAAGACGTCGGTTTTACATCACTAAAAATAGTATTTTGGGGTGATTCCAAACTGGAATCATCAATCTCTACAAGACGTCCCAACATAGTCACAAACTGGCCTCGGGTCACCGCTAGATTTGGCCCAAACATGGTATCGGACATCCCATTCATAATACCGTTTTCATAAACATATTCCACATCATCAATATACCATGCTTTTGTATCAATATCCTTGAACTTTTCAACGGGGGATTCCATGTTGGCAGCCATTGCAGCCAAAGAACCAAAAATCAGCATTGCCCCGATCATGACAATGCAACAAAAAACTCTTTTTAATTTCATAATATAATACCTTTCTTAATATCATAGCCGGTGCTTTTACTGCTAAACACAAAACTCGCCACATCTCATAAATCCATGTGGCAACGACTTCCTTAATCTCGGCGCGCCAATTAAAAGAAATCAATAAATTACCTCGACCCTCCTTATTAAATATCATTCGGCGCCATTTCATACTGAGATATCGGCATTATCACAGTATGAAACAATAATGGCACCTTAAATATATACGTTCGTCCCTTTCAATGAGACAAGAATAGCATATTTCCGTTTTTTGTCAACGCGCGGGTGATTCCAATTTGTTATCACCCAAAGCTAATTTTCTACGAGATAGCAATCACTCGCCATTGACATTTTTGACCTGAATGGTTAAAATTAAATCATAAAGAAATACGGACGTCACTGATCGGCACAAGGTGATATCAAACATTTGATTTTATGTCAAATGTGATTACTCTGTGCCTGTGACCATTTGGCACAGATACCGAAAGGACTGTGTTTTTTTATAAGAAACGGCAAAAATAAAAGGAGGAGTCAGAAAATGAAGCGAAAAAGTATATTCATGCTACTGCTCATTATGATGCTGAGTTTGGGATTAATGCTCACCGCTTGCGGAGATGATAAATCCGCAGACAAAAATGAAAAGGAAGTTGCGGCAACAGAAACCCAGCCAGAAGCAGATGATGATGGCTATATTGACGTCGATGACGTTGATGAAAGCAGCACCGATTATGACAAATACTCAAAGGCTGAAAGCAGCACCAACTATGATGCTGATTCCCAGAAGGACAAATACAACACGGACCCGATTCCTGAAGGAAAGCCCAAACCTGTTGATACTGAAAACCAAAAAATCGATAAATCGAAATCCCTTAAGTGTACATTATCAATTAAATGCTCCACCATTCTTGACAACATGGAGGATTTAGACCCTAACAAAAAAGGCCTTGTCCCCTCCGATGGCGTAATTCTTTCTCGCAGAACCGTAACATTCTATGAAGGAGAATCTGTCTTTGATATCCTTCTTCGCGAAACTAAGAATAATAAAATCCATATGGAATATAGTTGGACGCCAATGTATGGATCCACATATATCGAAGGCATCAATAATTTATATGAATTTGATTGTGGCGATTTGAGCGGTTGGATGTATTGTGTTAATAGTTGGTATCCCAATTATGGCTGCAGCCGTTATCAAGTCCAGGCCGGCGACGTGATTGAATGGAATTATACCTGTGATTTAGGCAGAGATCTGCCAGGCGGGAGTTGGATGGAAGATACTCTTTAATTAAGGTCCATGTATTATACTTCTAATAGAACAGAAAAGGAGGGAAATCCCTCCTTTTCTTAACGCTGACCAATACCCATACCCCCATTCGTATTGACTTTTTATACAAGTATTATTATAATATTTTAAGATAATTTGATATTGTAACAGGTAATCAAAATGGTAATGAGGTGCGATTCCTCAGCGGTCCGGCCACTGTGATTGCGTTTTAGCATGAGCCAGAAAACATTTGGTTGACCTTACCATGCCTTCTGAAGAAAGGTTAATCTGGTGTATCTTTGATTCGAATTTGCTAGATTTGTAAAATTTAGGTATTCAAATTTGGAATCACTGGAATTCTATTCGATTGCGAAAGGGTATGGTTTTTTACCATACCCTTTTATATTTATATGGAAGCGCTCCATGATTCGTGCCGAGAATTATAGCGCTCACGTAAACAATTACGCAAAAGGATCATATTCAGCGCCAAACAAGTGTTGGTAGACTGAAAGAGGGAGAAAAAATGAGAAAACACTCGTTGATTGTTGTATTGTGTCTTGCGCTATGTCTCTTTTTCACGGGATGTGGAGATAAAAATGACGAATCATCCAATCAAGAAGAAACCCAAGACACAACTACTGCCCAATCGCTGCAACAAATCATGACACAAAGGGGACATTTTATTTGGGATGTGGGCTATGACGAACTGGCAGGACGTACTTCCCAAGCCTATATTTATAGCGCAGGCGTAACATCACTCCAGCTCCGTACATTTTTGTCTGGTTACAACAATATTATCGATCACAGTGTCGTATCATCTGAAAGCACCACTGTGGAAGGCGATAATCGTTCAGTTGAAGAGGGATCATTGGAATTATCGGGCACTCTACGTACGGTGCGCAATCTGAGCGATGATTTAGAAAATGCCATTAAAAATACGATTGACTGGTCAAAGCAGGAAAACTTTTATGCCTTAAATGAAAGTTCATTGGCTGGTGTCGGAACCACAGATTGCGATTGGCTGGCATTTGGCATTGCAAGATTTGGTTATCCCGATGACACGGAAGCTTACTTAACGGCTCTTGAGTCCTATGTTACCAAATCCTATCAAACCAAAGGATGGCTGAGTGACCGCGTAGCTACCGACTATCACCGTCCGATTTTGGCATTGAACGCTTTGGGCAGAGATGCAAAATCCTTCGGGAAAGATAAAAATGGCAGCGCTGTAAACTTAGTTTCTGACGGAATCTATCAGAGTATCATGACTCCCATGTGGAAACAAGGTATTAATGGCGCGGCATGGGGTTTAATCGCATTGGATTCCGAACGATATGAGGTTCCAGAAAACGCTACGACAACCAGAGAAGCGATTCTGGAATATTTGATATCTAAGCAACTATCTGATGGCGGTTTTGCTCTATCGAGTTCTTCCAGTGATACAGATATTACTGCTTTGGTACTCCAGGCATTGGCTCCCTATTATGACTCCACTACCGTATATTCCAATGGGAAAACGATCAAGACCATTGTTGACGAAGCATTGGCGCGTCTTTCCGCAATGCAGCTAGACGATGGTGGCTTTGGTAGCATTTCTGTACCCAACGCAGAAAGCACTGCTCAAGTTCTGGTGGCATTGTGCTCCTTACAGATCGATCCTCTTAGCGATCAAAGATTCATCACTGACAATGGAAAAACTGTTTTAGATGGCTTGTTGGCCTACTATAACAGCAAAGACGGTGGTTTTATTCATTCCTACTCTAAAGACGGCAGCTCCAACGCAACAGCTGGAGAAAGCAATCATATAGCAACAGACCAGGCAAGATATGCCTTAGTTGCATATTACCGCTTTGTCAATGGATTCCGTCCCCTCTTCGATCTCAGAGAAGAAGCGAACAGTTCCGAAGAAACAATTAACAGCATCATCAAAAGTATTGAGCAGTTACCGGAAACCGCCACGAAAGAAGATATTAAAAGTATTTATGATACCGCTCAAAAATACAATCTCTTAAACAGCAGCGACAAGTCAAAAATCAGCAACCGCGGTAAACTGCAAATTCTTTTGGACGAGATCAAAGAATTGAGCAAAATTAACGATCCCTCGGATAATCCTGACGATCCGATAAGCGATGCGGCAAAAAAATTGGACGCAGATATTGCCGCATCTATCAATCCCATTAATATAAGACTTAGCGATGAAAACATGGTAGACGCTCTTTATCAGCGCTATTTAAAGCTTTCAGAAAAAGAGCAAAAAAGTCTGGAACATAGTGATGATTTACTATTGGCCCGCAAAATTATCGAAGGCCTGAAAAAGAATATTGTCATCAAAGAGGTTTTCGAACTAATCTCCGGAAAAGATGTGGAATATACCATTACAGGTGTGTGCGATAATAAATACGCATATACCATCACGTTTAAAGGCAAAGAAATTAGTAATCCCATGGATTTTGATGCCCGAATCCTGACAACTCCCGCCAACGGACAAGAAATTAGAGATTTTGTTTCCGACGCCTATTATCTGAACTTCCCCCACCAAGGTGAATTCCCCGGTAAGGCAACCGTCACCATTAGTGTCGATTTAACGGGAAGCAAATACTCCATGTACTACTACAATGCAGCCAAAAAGGACTTTGAAAAAGTAGGAGTAACACTCAAAAATATGCAAGCCACGTTCGAAGCAAACCGTGGAGGCGACTATATTCTCTCTCAAAGGAAAGTTTCCGGCAAAAGGCGCATGTATACCAGCGCCGACTTTTCTAATGGCATAGTACCCAAATCAGTATTTGAAGAAATTAAGGGAAAAAATATCAATTTGGTGCTTGATGGTACCACTGAGAATGGGGAATCTTACGTCATTACGTTCAATGGCACTGACATCAAAAATCCCATGGACTTTAATATGCAAATTTATTTTGGCAAAGAAGATTGTGAAAACGAAGATAACATCCGTAAGCTAGCGGATGATCCTTTTATCATCCACTTCATGCATGAAGGTGAAATGCCAGGACCAGCTTTGGTTGAAATTCCGGAGACATCATTAGCCGACGGCAAATATCTCCTCTTTTACTACGTACCAGAAGAAATGAGGGCCGAATTTATTGACAAAGTTTCAGCCGAAGGTGGAGCAACGAAATTTATCATTGAGCATTGTAGTGATTACTTTATTGCCAAAAGAGCCAAAGCAGGTTCACTGTTAGACACCGATGACACCAAATCAGATCATGGTAATAATAGTGTTACCGAAGAATTAACATCATTCTGGGAGCAACACCGTTGGATTGCCATTGGCTCTATTGTAGTCATTGTACTTGCAGCAGGCATTATCATAACCGCCACGATTGTCCATAAAAAACAAAAGCGTGGCCCTAACAAAAATCCTGATGTCCCCTCATAATCGAGTAGTAAGGCTGTTCGGAAAACCGGACAGCCTTATTTTATAATTATAAGTTTTGCTCTGGTTACCCTTAAATATGTAGTAACTTTAAACGCAAAATTTTATAGTGAATAGTTATAATATCTTAACTTGAATTTTTGTAGATTTTAATGTATTATAATTATAGTAATTGAATCAAAAAATCATAGGTGCAGAAGGAATGAGGTGAAAATCCTCAACGGTCGCGCCACTGTGAAACCCGAGTTGTTACCATTTGCCACTGTTCATGCGGGAAGGCGGTATCAACGTAGAAGGTAAGTCAGGATATTTCAGCCTATGAATTTACAAAGAACTTCCGCGTAAGAGGTTTTGTGTTTTTCATTGTAAAAGCGCTTTGTTCCTCTTTGGGAACAAAGTTTTTTTAGTTGCCAAACCTATCATCTCCTTATTTTTAATTTGGCAGTCATTGTACAGCCGGCTGCCCTCCTTTCTAAAACTCCTCTCTCTATGAGTTTTTATGATAATCCGTATCTCATTCTGAATCTTCTACTCTTATCTCTATCTTTTATCCTTCCTTCAGCGGAACCGAATGGTTCCGCGATTTTTTTGTTGCTAAATTGAAGGCAATATAAAACCGGAGTATTCAAAGGAATACTCCGGTTTTCTTTATCTATCTTCCCTATCCTATATATAGTACTTTACAGTTCCATGAACACATGAATCACTTTAGCTGCTTGGGCCCGAGTGGTATTACCCTTAGGCGCAAAAGTGTTATTCCCCATACCGCCTAAGATGCCTGCAGCTTTCATGCTATATACTGCATCCTTAGCATAGGAGGAAATCTTATTGTCATCAGAAAACTTGTCGCTATCGGCCCCAGGTAATGTAACACCAATCGCCTTTGCGTAGCGGTACATCATTGCAGCCATTTGTTCTCTAGTGATTTTTTCTTTAGGGGCAAAATTCTTTTCACTTACGCCATTAGTAATCCCCTGATCTATGGCCCACTTCACATGAGAAGCATAGTACTCTGTTGTTTTCACATCATCGAAGGTTTTAGAAGCAGGCGAACCTTTAGAGCTATCTTTAATCCCAGCATAACGACCTAAAATAGCAACAAATTGACCACGGGTCAAGTCGTCATTGGGACCAAACACAGTATTACTGACACCATTCATGATTTCATTCTCGTAAACATAAAGAACATCAGTATAAAACCAATCCTTTTTCTGAACATCAGAGAACGGGAGTTTTATCTCTACCGGGGCATCATCTTTTTTTACTGTAACCTCACAAACAGCAGATGCTCCGCCATCTTTGGTAGTAGCGGTAATTTTAGCCGTCCCCTCACCGACTGCGGTTACAGTGCCGTCAGCCGAAACAGTGGCGACAGCTTTTCTTGAAGATTTCCAGACCACCTCGGAGAAATTAGCCGTGTCAGGCGTTACCACGGCGGTTAATTTTTCAGTTTCCTTAGGTGCAAGTTGAAGTTCAGTAGCACTTAACTGAAGCCCATTCGTAAAAATAATGTGCTGTTTTTCACAAGAAGAAAGATTCAAAGGAACATCAGCATTGGCATCCAAATTGGCCTTTGCAGTATCAACCTCTGCCTGGGTTGCCGCAGCATTGACCAACACTGAATAGGCATTTTTATATGCGTTGGTATCTTTTTGTGTAGCATTTGCCAAGGATTTTACCAGGTCATCTTTGTTGGCAGCATCAATTAATTTATCATATCCACCAAAAGATTCGTTACTGTTACCCAAATCAGCACCAAGGCCATACACGGTAAATTGCCAACGGACAACGTCACCGGGCTGTAATGTATGAGCAGCAGAGCTTGTGCCAATAAAATCATCATTCACCGTCAACATCCAGCCACTTTCATTGTAATAATCAAACTCTCCGAGCCATTCCTTCTCATTACGGGCAGAGATTACATTTTGGCTGCCCATTACTGCATCATAAATAACCTTCGGCATATCAACACTACCTTGATCGGGGTCTTTTACTGCTGAAATGTAAAGGTCACCACCGTCTAAAGAGCCACTGCATTGATAATTGTCGTCCCCAAGCTTATCGACGAGAATGGATGCGGCAGTCATTCCCTCCTCCCAGGGAATGGCAATAGGTGCAAAAATACATTCCTGCCCTAAAGTAAATTTCTCCATTGTTAGATAAACATAGCTGTTAGAGGCATCATCGGCATTGATTTCGGCGGCTGTGACACCGAAGGCAAAAGATATTACCATGACAAGAGCAAGTAAGGGTGCGATGAATCGTTTCATTCTTTTCATAAAATCTCCTTTCATTTCCGGCATTAATTTCTACCGGCAAAAACTTATTTATTTCAAAATGTACAATTACAATAGCATTTTGTAATTATCCGGGCATACCCCGCGGCTTTTGGCCACGGGGAAGCACCGAGGGCGCAGCGCAGAAAGGACGGAAGCTGCGCCTATCATATTTCATCCTGAGCAGGTATTGCGTATATTCCAAGAAAATACGACAATGGCGCTTATCATAAGATATGGGAAAAGCATAGGGTAAAGAGATCGAAGCTTATTTGGTCAAGGTAAGATTTGGAGAGTGCTCAGGAAGAAACCAAATGAATGAAATATGGAAAAATATATCAATAAAATTTCCAAAGCAGTCTGGAAAATACGTAGAATAAAAAAACACAAGGTGCAGATAAGAAAATCATTCTTTTCTATCAAACACCTTGTGTGATTTTTCGGTACAAAATAAAACCGTGCCAGCCTGTTGCACCGACACGGATAAATTCACTGACACCTCAATGGAACTGTCCATTGGCCGAAACAGGGAGCATATCGCAAAGCAAAGATCTGGCTTATGCTAAAAAGCAATCACAGTGGCCCGTCCGCTGAGGGATTTCACCTCATTCCAATACTTTACACAGGTTTGTCATTATTTACTTAATAAAATTTTATCAGTTCTGAGAGAAATTGTCAATAATAAATTGGACTTGACGTTCAATTATTCCTTGGGAATCTCTTGTGTTTCCTCTTCCATTTCAGCAATGACTTCCGCGGCATTTTCCTCGTTTTTGGATTTCTTTTTCTTCAAATTAGGAAGTTCTGCGGCCAGTTTAGCGATACCGTCTACCACTATGTCTGCAATGCCACCAGGTGTATTGCTGTCCAGGGGGATATATTTAACATCCTGGTCAGAAACGGAGATAAACCCCAAAGGCTGCAGGCTTATGCCGCCGCCAGTACCACCGCCAAAGGGAATTTTTGTAGCGCCTTCTTTTTGGCCGTATTCTCCTCCTCCACAACCAAAGCCGCAGGATAGCTTTGTGACAGGAATAATGGAAACATTGTTGGGAAGTAAAATAGGCTCACCAATGACAGTGTTGGCGTCAACCACTTTTTTTAAATTTTCTAATACGCTTGACATCAGGGATTCGATGGGATGTTCCGACATCTTTCATTCCTCCTTGTTTTTTTAGGAATCATATCATAAACTTTCGGCATTAAAGGTCCAAAAGAACGAATCATAGAAAAAAGACTTACCGTAGCGTTAAAACGGGCAAAAGCAACGGTTTCAGATAATCCCCATTGGGGTTCGACACGAATGCACCAATGGGTGTTACGAAAATCACCAAATAGCAAGGGTAGTATCCCATAAATGGCACCGGTAAGGTATCCCATAACTGCTGGATCGTTAAATCCATATCCGAAGACAAAACGAACATGGAGCTTCTTAATTCCTTGCTTAGCACCGGAAAGCAGTTCCAGAACTATGGGAATTTGTTCAGCAAGGGATTGCTGCTGACCAAATAGATTTTTCTTTCCTTCAATTTTGGTTTTGGCTTGATTCTTTTCATTTTTCGTTTCTTTGCCGCGTTTCTTGGTTCTATCGGAGTCAAACAAAGTTACTTTCGGCCATTTAAGCCCAAAGAAAGGAAGCAATGTCACCTTTCCTTGCCATTGTTCTTTTTCATAACGAAAGTGACCCTTAATACGCAGCGGATAAAATAATAAAAAGAGTAAAATAGCCAGTATAATCCATGGCCAGATCACTGCGACTCCACCTCATTTTCCGATGAGATCAACGTCAGTTTGTCCGCCTCATCACTGTTATTTTCCGTGGAAAGATTCACTTGGGGCAAATCCTCCAACGAGTTCAGTCCCAGTAATTGCAAAAACTTATCATTGGTGCCGTAGAGCACCGGTTTTCCTGGCGTATCTTTACGTCCGACCTCGTCAATAAGCCCTTTTTCTAACAGACCAGCTACAATACCGTCAGCATTGACACCACGAATATGCTCAATCTCCCCTCGGGTTACCGGCTGACAGTATGCAATCACTGCCAGAGTTTCCATAGCAGCCTTACTTAGATTCTGCGCCTTTGGTCGATAGAGACGTTCCACGTAAGGATACATTTCCTTTGGCGTCATAAACTGATAGCCGCCGGCAATTTCAGCCAGAAAAAAGCCGCGATTGGCGTAAAATACCCTTAACTCCGATAAAACCGAAAGAACAGTCTCCTCATCGCTTTCGGTATAATCCGCCAAGGCCTTGACCGTAAGAGGTTCCCCTGCCACAAAAAGCAGGGCTTCCACAGCTTTTATAATTTCTTCAGAAAATAGTACAGTCATGAAACCGGTTTCACTCCATCATAAGGATATAAAAGGATCTCTCCATAATTTTCTTTTTGTAAAACACGAATTTTTTTACGGCGAATCAATTCCAACAGCGCCAGAAAAACGATAATAACGCGGATGTGAGACGACTCATAGTCGTACAGTTCACTGAACAAAAAACCTTCGGGATGGCTCTGCAGACGGCTTTCAATAAGATGCATCCGGTCTTCGACTGTGATATTCTCTTTTGATACAGTATGCACAATTTCCCGTTGTTTCATGCGGTCGATGACCTTTTCCATGGAAAGTCGTAACTTGTCCACGGAAACATTTTTTAATACCGTTTCTCCACGGAACATGGAAACATAGATTTCCTCATCATTGGACCTGGGTATTTTCGTTTTTTGCTCCTCTGCTAATTCCCTAAAAGATTCCGCCAATTCACGATACTTTTTGTATTCTAAAATTTGGCGTACCAAATCGGAGCGGGGATCGTCATCATCCTGATAGTATCCTTCGGGAAATTCTCCCGTATCATCTTTTTTTACTACTGGCAAAAGCATTTTTGTTTTGATAGCAATCAGCGTCGCCGCCAGAACCAAAAATTCACTGGCCACCTCCAAATCAAGATTGGCCATGGCATCAAGATACTCCAAATATTGAGCAGTAATCTCCGCAATGGGAATATCATAGATATCAACACGGTTTTCATCAAGGAGATGACAAAGCAGGTCAAAAGGGCCTTCAAAAATATCCAATTTAATGGCGAGCGGCATCAGACTTTCATAGCCTCTCTTGTTTTAGCCAGAGTTTCCGCCGCAGCTTTTCGTGCCTTTTCACAGCCGGCTTCCAGAATTTCATCCAAACGTTTGGGATTGCCGGAGAACTCCATGCGGCGTTCGCGAATGGGACCCATAAATTCGCTGAGCTTTTGCGCCAGGCGTTTTTTACAGGCCACGCAGCCGATTTCCCCAGCCTTGCAGCGTTCCTCAATATCGGGAGCTTCTTCTTGATTATAGAAGGTGTGGTAAGTATACACGGTGCAAACGTCTGGATGGCCTAAATCTGTTTTCTTGATACGGGCGGGATCTGTCACCATCTGGCCAACTCTCTGAAGAATCAATTTATCATCGGCATCCAAGGGGATGTCATTACCGTAACTTTTGCTCATTTTACGGTTGTCAGTACCGGGCAACAGCTTAATTTTGGCCAAAAGAGCCTTCGGTTCCGGAAATACTTGGCAATCATATAGATGATTGAAACGGCGCACCAATTCGCGGGTAAATTCCAAATGAGGAAGCTGGTCTTCCCCTACGGGAACTGCTGTGGCTCGGTAAACGAGAATATCAGCGGCCATCAGCAAAGGATAGCCTAGAAAACCATAGGTAGAAATATCCTTACCGTCTTTGCCGAATTGCGCGATTTGATCTTTGTATGTGGGCACCCGCTCCAGCCAACTCAAAGGCGTTACCATGGAAAGGAGCAAATGGAGCTCTGCGTGTTCTTTTACACGGCTTTGGATAAAAATAGCGCTAGTTTCCGGGTCAATACCGGCGGCCATATAATCCAATGCCATGTCGCGAATATTGCTCTGAATCATTTTCGTATCATTAAAACCGGTGGTAAGGGTATGCCAATCTGCAATCATATAATAATTCTCATTGCCCTCTTGAAGTTTTGCCCAATTTTCCAATACACTGAGATGCCCCAAATGCAGTTTACCTGTGGGGCGCATTCCACTTAAAATAGTTTCTTTTGCCATATATGTCTCCTTACATGATTCCGGCCAAGCCATAAATAAATTGAGAAATAGCCGAAACCGGTTTTGTTAAAATAAAACTGATGATGGAGGTTCCACCAAAAATAGGCAAACACATTGCCATCATAATAAACATACCGAATTGCTCAATACGGTCATAACGAACCTTCCAGTCAAAGGATAAAAAGGCTCGAACCACTCTGGAGCCATCCAAAGGAGGGATTGGAATCAGATTGAATACCATTAATACCACATTAATTTGAATGAAATACATCCAGAAATAGGTGAGATAATAAGGCACCATGGAGGCACTGCCTTGGTAAACAGCATTTTCAAAAAAATGGTAGGTTATCATCAGGCCAATGCCACCCAATAGGGCCATAATAAAATTAGAAATAGGCCCCGCCAGGGCTACCAAAGCCATACCCTTGTCTTTATTTTTAAAAGCGTAGGGATTTACCGGCACAGGTTTTGCCCAACCAAATCCCACGATTAGCAAAAACAATGCGCCAATAGGATCGATATGCTTCAGTGGATTCAAGCTCAAACGCCCTTGGCTCTTGGCAGTAGTATCACCCAAGCGGTAAGCCACCCAACCGTGGGACAGCTCGTGCAGCGTTAAAGCAATGATTAAGGCTGGAATCGTTAAAAGTATTCTTGTTATATCAAGGTTCAGCATCCCATTCCCCTTTCGTCGCTGCATCATCATCATCGTGATATTTGCCAATTTTTAGATTCGACCTTACATAGTCCAATTCCTCTTCTTTTGTACTTAAACGACCGGAAGTTTTTTCACGGATCAGATCCTCAATAATTTCCTGCAAAATCTTTCGTTTTTTCCCCACCAATTCTTTAAGGTCGTGGCGATTGGTTTTTAACTGATAACGAAAATAACGCATAGCAGCATTATTAATAATTTTCCTTTGGTTCTTATCAGCTTTTAGCATCAGAACAATCATAATTTCTGGATTCTGTTCTGAAAAAGTCTTATACCAATCCACAATATCCAAAGTCGGCACTTCATCAAAAAAGTAGCCTTTGGCCCGATTGACATAGTAGGCGCTGTCCTTATAATGACGCCGACCTTCAATTTTTTTAAAGAATTCATCCAGCTCATCTCTGGTCATATCATAAACCAAGAGCAAAAAATAAATCAATGGAACGCTGGGCTTTGTTTTCAGATATTTTAAAAATGAAACGTGATTCTCCAAAAATTCGCTGGTGGACTTCAATGAAGAGTCAAAAGGATGGCCCGGAAAAATATAATCCCATAAACCAAATTCATTGAATTGCTCCAATATTGTGTAGGGATCATCCTCTTTCAAAGAAATCATCACTTCCTGCCAAATACGACGATAAGAGAGTTTCTCAAACACGCCGTCAGCAATGGCCTTTTTGGCAAACATTTCCGTTTCTTCTTCCAACTGGAAGCCGTAACGAATGGCAAAGCGGATGGCCCGCATGATCCTGGTAGGATCCTCCACAAAACTGAGGTTATGAAGAACTCTAATTCTTTTATTCAGCAAGTCTTCCCTACCATTATAATAATCAACAAGCTGGCCAATGGTAGAAAAATTCAAAGATATGGCCATGGCGTTAATGGTAAAGTCTCGACGATACAAGTCCTGACGCAGGGTACTGTTCTCCACTTGTGGTAGCGCTGCGGGGTATTCGTAAAACTCTGTACGTGCTGAGGCTATATCCAATTTTAAAAATCCTTCAATCATCACATTGGAGGTTCCGAATTTTTCATATGCCGTAAGATGACCGTGGTATTGCTCCGATACCAAACGGGCAAAAGTAATCCCATCCCCTTCTACGACAATATCCAAATCCGAAGAAGACGTCTCCAGCATCATGTCACGGACGAGTCCCCCTACTAAAAAAACACGATACCCTTCTCGATCCGCCAGAGAGGCGATTTCTCCCAAAATACGATATGTATTTTCCGGTAAAGAGTTCTTTAATTTTAACAGCATATTGCTGGTATCCACGGCAATTTCAGAAGGCTCATAGGTTGTTTTGTGACGTGTCGTGACCTTTTCCCCATACAGAAGCTGAAGGAGGTCTGTACGGGAAATAATCCCCACCAATTCTTCGCCCCGTACAACAGGAAAACGACCAACATTCTGTTCCAACATCATGGTGCGTGCTTCTTCCACAGGAATATCTTCGGAAATGGTCATAACATGATGAGACATATACCCTTTTACCGGAACTTTTCCAAAGCCATGATAAATGGCTTTTTCCACATCGCGACGGGAAATAATACCGATGAGTTTCCCCTCCTCCATCACAGGATAGCCTGAATGTCCATACCGAATCAGGTATTCTTCAACTTCCTGAATGGTGGTGTGCGCGTCGATAGTTTTTACCGGCGTGGTCATGATATCCTTTACCATCAGAGGTGGAGCAATGGACTCCAATAATTCCGAACGGATTTTATCAATGACAGCATCAATGGAAATGCTATCTGCATCACGAATCGTGGCGGAACAGGCATGATCGTGTCCCATACCACCATAAAACTTCAAAACCTCTCGCACGTTGATTTGTTCAGAACTGCTGCGGGAAACAATATAAATACGGTTTCCCATTCGAACAACGGTAAAAACCGCATCTACTATATGGAAATCACGCAACTTACCGGTGAGTGATGCCAATTCCCCTACAAATTGTGCTGTTTCTCCCTGAGAAAATAAAATTTTTTTACCGCGAATTTTTTCCACATGACAATTTGCCATCAGAACATTTAATAAGTCCTGCTGTTCCGGTGTAAAGGCGCGATTAATGTAATTGCGAACCACACCAAGGTTGGCACCGTTGTCCAGCACCCAAGCGGCAGCCTTTATATCCCGAACTGTAGTGGAGGTATAGGACAAAGAACCAGTATCCTCATAAATGCCCAAGGCAAAGACAGTGGCTTCTTGGGGAGTGATTTCAATTTCTCGCTCCTGAATAAGCTCAACCATTTGAGTGACGTTAGCGCCAAGTGCCTCATAATGTAGCTCCGCGCCGTCTATCTCATAGTCGCTGGGCATATGGTGATCATAGATGATAACTTTTAAGTCGATATTTTTCAGCACAACAGCGAATTCTTGAAGGCGCTTGCTACTACGTGTATCCACCATAATCAGGGTATCAACATCTTTTTTATTGATATAATTCTGAATTTCAATGGTTTCACTGTGGAGGTTCATGAAATCCATCACATTATGATCCGCTTTCCCCACAGTGACCATAACAGCATCGGGATAGAGTTTTTTAGCCGCCACCATAGAAGCCAAGGCATCAAAATCAAGATTTGGATGTCCAATAATGATTTTCATAAAAACCTCCTTAAAAAAATATTATAACAAATTTTTCCTAAGTTTAAAAGTCAAAATCACAGAATCCCATATTTTTTCATTGATATTACCAAGTTCTAGACAATTTTGATAAAAATGTCGGTAGATTTTTATTAAAATTTATATTATAATGCTATTTGTGTTAGATTGCATATTAATTTGTAGAAATAAATCAGAAACATTTGTATCATAGAATCATAGGAGAAATGTATAGTAATGAAACACCCTTCTCTTCTCGGCCTTGATATCGGATCCACAACAGTAAAAGTGACTGTTCTCTCTGAGGAGGCTGATATCATTTTTCAACAATATCAACGCCATTTTTCCGATGTACGCGCTACTGCTTCCAGTGTTTTAAAACAGACCATGGAAGCCATTGGTGACGCCAATGTAAAAATGGCCATAACGGGTTCGGGCGGTCTCAGTTTGGCTGAACATATTGGTTTACCTTTTATTCAAGAAGTTATTGCCTGTACTGAAGCTGTGGAGCGCTACATCCCTCAAACCGATGTTGTCATCGAGTTAGGCGGTGAGGATGCGAAAATTACCTATTTCGATAAAGTCATGGAGCAACGTATGAATGGCGCTTGTGCCGGCGGTACTGGTGCATTTATTGACCAGATGGCGTTGCTGCTGCAAACCGACGCCACGGGGCTCAACGAAATGGCAACACACCATAAAGTAATTTATCCCATCGCATCCCGCTGCGGTGTATTCGCCAAAACGGATATTCAACCCTTAATCAATCAAGGTGCGGCCAAGGAAGATATTGCCGCTTCCATTTTCCAGGCAGTGGTCAACCAAACGATCAGCGGTCTGGCCTGTGGCAAACCCATCCGCGGTAAGGTAGCTTTTTTGGGTGGCCCCTTACATTTTCTGCCTCAGCTGCGTCAAGCCTTTATTGACACTTTAGACCTCAATGACGAGACCGCCATTTTGCCAGAAAACGCCCATTACTATGTATCCATGGGCTGTGCTTTGGCGCTGAAACAAGAGAAAGACGCAAAAGAAGAAGCAATTTCTGACGTCATCCATCGTCTCGATTGCATGACTGTAGGCGAATTAAACGAAACGCAGGGGTTGGTCCCCCTCTTTAGCGATGAAAAAGAACTAGCGGAATTCCGTACCCGTCACGGTCGGGCAAAAGCCGGACAAAAACCCCTTTCCGAGGCAAAAGGTAAACTGTTTTTGGGTATTGACGCTGGCTCAACCACTTCTAAGGCCGTATTAATTGACGAAAACAAAGACATTGTTTATTCCTTCTACGCCGGGAACCAAGGAGAACCAGCAGATCGCTGTGTAGAGATTCTGAGGGATATTTATCGTAACTTGCCCAAGGATGCCCAAATTGCCTCCTCTGCTGTAACGGGTTACGGCGAAGACCTGGTAAAAGCAGCCCTCCATGTTGATATTGGCGAAGTGGAAACCATGAGCCATTACAAAGCCGCCGACGAATTTTTGCCGGGCGTAGAATTTATTTTGGATATTGGCGGCCAGGATATGAAGGCCATTCGTATTCACGATGGCGTCATTGAAAGTATCATCCTCAATGAGGCCTGTTCCTCGGGCTGTGGTTCTTTCATCGAAACCTTTGCCAAAAGCCTTGGGATGTCGGTTCAGGATTTTGCCGCAGCGGCGGCAAAATCGAAATCCCCAGTAGATCTGGGAAATCGCTGCACTGTTTTTATGAATTCCAAAGTAAAACAAGCCCAAAAAGAAGGCGCTTCAGTAGAGGATATTTCCGCTGGTCTATCCTACTCTGTAATTAAAAATGCACTTTACAAGGTTATTAAAATTAGACGTCCCGAAGAATTCGGAGAAAAAATTCTGGCGCAGGGCGGTACTTTTTACAATGAAGCCGTTCTCCGTGCTTTTGAAAAGGAAACTAAGCGGGAAATCGTGCGGCCTGATATTGCTGGACTCATGGGAGCTTTTGGCGCTGCCCTCATTGCCATGGAACGCTATGATGGCGCTCCCTCGACCCTTGTCACTAAAGAAGAGCTTGAGAAATTTGGCTATGACAAAAGCTACCGCCATTGCGAGAAATGCGCAAACCATTGTCTTTTAACGATCATGGAATTTGCTGACGGCAATCATTTTATTTCCGGAAACCGCTGTGAACGTGGCGCTGGCATTGAAATTAAAAAAAATGACATTCCCAATCTTTTTGATTATAAATACAACCGTCTCTTTCAATATACACCCTTAAAAAAAGCAGAGGCCACCAGAGGGGAAATTGGTGTTCCCCGCGTCCTCAATATGTATGATGACTATCCCTTCTGGTTTACCTTCCTGACGTCCTTAGGATTCCGAGTCATTCTCTCTCCTAAGAGCAGTAAAAAAGTTTTTGAGCAGGGCATGGAAACCATTCCATCGGAGGCGGTATGCTATCCGGCCAAGTTGGCACATGGCCACATTCAAGCCCTGATTGACAAAGGAATTTCCCGCATTTTCTACCCGGCAGTTGTCTATGAACAAAAGGAATACAGCGACAGTGATAATAACTTTAACTGCCCTGTCGTCAGCGGTTATCCTGATGTCATTAAAAACAATGTAGAGGATTTAAGGGAAAAGAAAATCCAGTATCTCCGTCCCTATGTGACTTTAAATAATCGTGACCAACTGATTAAAAGCCTGAACCACTATCTATCCCAAAAGACAGACTGGGGAATATCCCTACAAGAACTTACCAAAGCAGTAGATGATGCTTTGGTGGAGCTAAATCATTACAAGGAGGATATGAAACAGGCCGGTCAAGACGCTCTGAATTACATCAAGCAACATAATATCCACGGTATTGTCTTGGCAGGTCGGCCTTACCATACAGATCCGGAAATTAATCATGGCATTGCAAATATTGTCACTGCCCAAGGCATGGCGGTTCTCAGTGAGGACAGTGTGGCGCACCTGGTGCCCACAGAGCGCCCCCTCAGAGTCCGTGATCAATGGTCCTATCACTCTCGCCTTTATGCCGCAGCGACCTTTGTATCCCAGCGCGACGACTTGGATTTAATTCAGTTGACCTCCTTTGGCTGTGGTTTGGACGCCGTTACCAGTGATCAGGTGGCTGAGATTCTGGAACGTCACAATAAAATTTACACCACCATCAAAATTGACGAAGGTGATAATCTTGGTGCTGCCAGAATCCGCATTCGTTCCTTAAAAGTAACCATTGACGAAAAGAGACAGAAGGACACAAACGTCTGCTATATTGACACGGTAGAGCTGGAAGAAAAACCACTATTCACCAAAGAAATGAAACGCCGCCATACTTTATTGGCTCCCCAAATGTCCCCTATCCATTTCCAATTCCTTACCGATGCGATGCAAGCAAATGGATACAATCTAGAGGTTTTGCCCCAGGCGGATGTGGAATCAGTGGAAGAAGGGCTGAAATACGTCCATAATGATGCCTGTTACCCCTGTATTCTCACGACAGGCCAACTCATTGCTGCCTTAAAGAGCGGGCGTTATGATCTGAATAATGTCTCTCTGTTAATGACACAGACCGGCGGCCAATGTCGCGCAACAAACTATGTTTCTTTTATCCGCAAAGGGTTAAAAGATGCCGGAATGGGACACATTCCTGTGATCGCCATTTCCGCACAGATGCTGGAAAAACACCCTGGCATGGAATGGAGTTACAGCTTAATTAAACAGTGCCTGATGGCTGTGAATTACGGCGACGTACTGATGAATGTCTTATACCGTGTGCGTCCCTATGAAAAAGAAAAAGGCTCCGCAGAAGCCCTCTATCAAAAATGGGTCAAGCGCGGCAAGGAAACCGTTCGTCAAGGCAAGATGTCCCAGTTCAGGCGAGATATGAAAGAACTAGTTCAGGAATTTGACGAACTGCCCTTGACGGAAGAGAAAAAACCTCGTGTCGGTCTGGTAGGTGAGATTTTGGTAAAGTTCTCCCCTGATGCCAATAACCACATTGTGGAGCTGGTGGAAAAGGAAGGTGGCGAAGCTGTGATGCCATCTCTCATGGATTTCCTGCTTTATTGTGCTTACAATAGTATTTATAAAGCGGAATATCTTGAGGGCTCACGAAAAGCAGCCAGAACCTCACGGCTTATTATCTCTTTGCTGGAATGGACAAGAAAATCCGCTGCAAAAGCTCTTGCCAAAAGCAAGCGCTTTGATCCGCCAGCCAGCATTTATCAACTGGCGAACTATGCCAAGGATGTAGTATCCTTGGGCAACCAGGCGGGAGAAGGCTGGTTCCTTACCGGTGAGATGATTGAACTGATTCATCAAGGTGCTGACAACATCGTATGTATGCAGCCCTTCGCCTGTTTGCCGAATCACATCACCGGCCGTGGGGCATTAAAAGAACTGCGTCGCAAATTCCCTGATAGCAATATTGTAGCCGTAGATTATGACCCCGGCGCCAGTGAATCCAACCAAATCAACCGCATTAAATTAATGATGTCTGTAGCAAAAAAACGACTGGCGGAAGAATACTAATCATTAAAAGCTCATGGTCTTAGTTTCCATGAGCTTTTCTGCTTTATAATCGTAAACAAAAAAGACTAGGCATGAACCTAGTCTTTCGTTAAATTGTCGATTAAACAGCTCTCTGTACTTTACCGGAGCGCAGGCATCTGGTGCATACATGGAGTCTTTTGGGGGTGCCATCAACAACCACCCTTACTTTCTGGAGATTGGGTTTCCAGTTTCTTTTGGTGCGAATATGGGAGTGACTGACTTTCATACCGGTACGGGTCGCCTTACCGCAAATCTGACATACGGCCATGTCGACACCTCCTTTACTGTGTTATCTTACCCATTCGGGCTTACCAAATTATTTTAACAAATCTTACCTTATATTGCAAGACCTTTTTTAAAAAAGTTCATAATATTTTACGATCTTCTTAATGTATAATTCTATATCAGCGGACAGATATCCCCGTTTAAAATCCAAGAACTTTATTTTTACAGTTGCGAAACCAGATGCTTTGATTTAAAATATAGTTAGATTCAGTTTTAGGAGGGGCTATGCTTCATTTTCCAACCAAAGATCAGTGGCAAGCTCTGTTTGTCATATCGGAAAAAATTAAAATGGATGCGCCATGGAAACGATTTCAAAGCAATGAAATCATTACCATAAAAAAATCCAAAGAGGAAGAACCAATTTTTTGTTCCATTCTTGGAGAGGATAGCGACCATTACGGCGTTGCGGTCTTTTTTGGCTATCAGGCTTTGGCTGGCTTTTTCCAGCTGCTTTCTCTAGGGAAAGAAATCCCATTTTCCACATTTATCGCATATCAAAACTGCCTTACCGTCTATTTTGCCGACAGAAGTGCTTTGGGAAACGGTGATTTCAGCGCTATGGAAATTGCGGATTATCCCCCACAACCGGGCCCTATAGGGCATACGTTCTTCCGTTCCTATTTACCGGGTTATGCCCCCTGGTATTTAGAATCATCCGAGGTAAAACGCTTAACCCACGCATTGGAACACCTCAATGAAACGCTAGCCCATTTAAACAAAGAGGGTGGCAATCATTCCCTCCAAAAAGGAGAAACTATCTGCTACCAAGAACTGGCAGACGGTACATGGGAACTTACCACGGAGCGGCTTCCGGTTTTCAGTATTGAGTACCAAACAATACAGTTTGAAGATGAGCTATTTATTGCCAGGCTGAAAAGACTCCCTAAAACAGCACGGTGTCTAGAGGTAGACATTAATTATATGCCCAATCCCTTAACGGCGAAATACAGCTTTCGACCATTATTCCCCCGAATTTGCATCATTGCTGACCACGATGGTGGCTTCATTGATCATCAGCAGGTATTGGAGGAACAGCAAAATCATAACAAGGCATTGCTCGAGCTTTTACTTGAAAACATTCGGGAAAACGGCCGTCCAAGATTAATTTTAGTACGCCCGGGACCGGTTTGCTATATTCTTAAAGACCTATGTAAAAAAATCGGTACAAAGTTGGAGGAACGACCCGGATTGGAAATTATAGATGACTTTATGAGCCTACTGGGGAATTTTCCCAACAAGGAATAAACCACATTATCAGGAGAAATATCATGAATACAAAACAGCTATTAAAGCAACTTCAAACAGAAGCATCTTTATATTCCATCGAAGCTCTAGAACGGGAATATCGCGATCTCTGCACTATGGAGCCGGATCCTGCTGCCGCGGATTATATCTCAATTCTCAACCGCCGCTACAATGCGGAAACCATGCTCATGCTAAAAAAACATCCAGAACGGTTTTATGGGGAGGAGTTAAATACCCTTCTACTGCAGCGGTTTGAATCCCAAATCAATGACTATATGGATCGTTATGCGCCAGGCGAGGACTCTTTAAAGTCTTTTATCCGGATTCTTAATACGTATCGCGCTTTTGTGGCAAAAATTCCACTACATCCTCCGGGTATGAGTTTTTCCAACGGAAAAGTATATCAAAAGGGCAAGGATTACTACTGTACTGCAAAAAAGCAGTATATCAACGATAAAGACTCCCTGTGCCGTTTTTGCCCTGCCAAGCTTTCAGAATTCTAACATAAGAAAACGCAGAACAACCGAAGTTACTCTGCGTTTTTGGCGTTTGAAAAGTATCGCGTTATGCGCGCTTTTCATAAGCGATCAAAACCAACTCTTTGCCGTTTTGCTCGCTCAATTCCTTTTCCAATTTGGAAATCGGCGATTTGCAGCAATCCTTCAAATCAGCGAAGCAATAATCAGTTTTATGACACATAATAGCACCTCCTATACTAAGATGGACTTAGTATTAACAAAATAGGGAAAAATCATACCACAAAGGATGAGACAAATGGAACGTTATATTATGTCATTAGATCAAGGAACTACCAGTTCACGTTGTATCATTTTTGATAAAAGCGGCAAAATCATTGCCAAAGCCCAAAAAGAATTTACCCAGTATTATCCAAATTCCGGCTGGGTAGAGCATAATGCCACTGAAATTTGGAGTACCCAGATGGGGGTTGCCAACGAGGCGATGTATCAAGCGAACCTCAACTACCGCAATATTGCCGCGATTGGTATTACCAATCAAAGAGAAACGACCATTGTTTGGGACAAAAATACTGGAGAACCTATTGCTCCTGCCATTGTGTGGCAATGCAGAAGAACCGCCTCCTTTTGTGATGATTTAATTGAAAAAGGTTATGGCGATATGATCCGAAAAAAAACAGGTTTGCCCATTGATGCTTATTTTTCTGCTACGAAAATCAAGTGGATTCTCGACCATACAGTTGGCGCTAGGGAAAAGGCCGCACAGGGAAAACTATTATTTGGTACCGTAGATACTTGGCTCATCTGGAAAATGACCAAAGGCAAAATTCACTGCACCGACTATTCCAATGCATCACGCACTATGATGTTTAATATTAAAACATTGCAGTGGGATGACGATATTTTGGATATTTTGGGTATTCCCCGTTCGATGCTGCCGGAGGTTCGTCCCTCCTGTGAAATTTATGGCGCCACTGACCCGGATATTTTTGGCGGTCCTATTACTATCAGCGGCATTGCAGGTGATCAGCAAGCTGCTTTATTCGGCCAAGCATGTTTCCAAAAAGGTATGGTCAAGAATACCTATGGCACCGGTTGTTTTATGCTGATGAACACTGGTGAAAATCCTGTAGAATCTCAAAATGGGCTTTTGACAACCATTGCCTGGGGTCTAGAGGGAAAAGTATATTACGCCCTGGAAGGGTCGGTATTCGTGGCAGGAGCAGCCATTCAATGGCTTAGAGATGAGCTGCATCTCATTGACACAGCGGCGGAAACCGAAGAGTTGGCCCGCCAGGTGCCAGATACCGCAGGAGTTTATCTCGTACCAGCCTTTGTTGGAATGGGCGCTCCTTACTGGGCGCCCCACGCCAGAGGGATTCTTACGGGATTATCCCGCGGTGCCAATCGTAATCACATTGCCAGAGCCGCTTTGGAATCTTTGGCCTACCAAACCTGTGATGTTCTTGAAGCCATGACCAAAGATGCGGGAATTCCTCCTTTAACCTTAAAGGCCGACGGAGGAGCTGCCGCCAATAACTTTCTCATGGAATTTCAAGCGGATATCATTGGTACGGAGGTTCAGCGTCCTCAATGTATCGAGACGACTGCCCTAGGGGCGGCATATTTAGCCGGCCTTGCGGTAAAATACTGGGAAAGTACTGATGAAATCACGGAAAATTGGCAAATGGATCAGTCCTTCCAGCCAACTATGGCAGAATCAGATAAAATTCGGCTTCGGAAGGGATGGAAGCTAGCAGTAAAAAAGGCTCTTATCACGGAAGATGATACGGAATAAGGCAAAAAAATCAGTGCGATAACCAAGTTTTATGTAGAAGGACGGTACGGTTTTAGACTGTGCCGTCTTTTTGGGCATTTAAGCAGATTATTTTCGCTATTGACCTCTGCCGTCATCAGCAATGTTGATTAAGCCAACTGCTTTTAGGCGAAATTTCAATCTTTTGTTTTCTGTGTCCGCTACTCTTGTCAGGTGCGTGGAATATAATTTTGTCAATCAAATCATTGATTATCTCAGGTGTCAATTCTTATGGATCTGTGTACTTTCCCACAATTTGAGGAATTTTTCTGTTGACCGTCTGTTCGTTTAAATTTCTTTCCGATAATCAATACAGCATTTGCAATTACAAATACACTGCACCATAGTTTCGCTTGTAATTCAATACTTCAAAGCTGATATTTACAGCGATTCATGATATAATACTAACAAAGGGATGGTGAGGGAATGTATAATCCACAGCTTGAAACTTTTATAAAGGTAGCAGATGCGGGGAGCTTTAACAAGGCAGCGGAGGAAATGTTTATAACACCAACCGCTGTAATCAAGCAGATAAATTTACTTGAAAACAGCCTTGATGTAAAGCTGTTTGAAAGAACGCACAGAGGACTGATTCTGACAAATGCAGGAAGGTCAATTTATAACGATGCAAAGTATATCATTCAGTACAGCAGCGAGTCTGTTTTGCGCGCAAAAAAGGTAATGCAAATTAACTCAAATACAATCCGTATCGGTACATCACCTATCACTCCTACACAAATTCTTGTTGATTTGTGGCCTGAAATTCACAAGCATTGCCCTGATATAAAATTTCAGCTTATTCCCTTTGAAAACACACCTGAAAATGCAAGAGAGATACTGAAAAACCTTGGGCAAAACATTGATGTGGTTGCAGGGATATTCGATGAAACGATGACTAATTTAAGGCAGTGCAAGGGATTTGAACTATTCAGAGTACCTATCTGCTGTGCGGTATCGCTTAACCATCCGCTTGCCGTAAAGGATAAATTATCCATCAATGATTTATACGGTGAAAATCTTATGCTGATGCATAGAGGTTGGAGCAATTATGTTGATAAACTCCGTGATGATATTTGGACCGATCATCCCGAGATAAATATAGTCGATTTTGATTTTTACAATGTTGACGTATTTAATCAATGTCAGAACAGTAATGATGTTCTGATGGCAATAGACGCTTGGAGCAGTGTGCACCCGCTTTTAAAAATAATTCCTGTTGAATGGGAATATACAATTCCATACGGACTGCTTCATTCAATTAACCCGAGTGATAATATAAGCAAACTGCTGAGTGCAATTCAGATAGTTTTAAACGGCAAAAAGCAGTTATAACCAAAAGGTATAAACTAAAAAACTAATCGAGACTTCTTATGAGGTCTCGATTTTTTTATAATGTTATTGAAGATCAACAGGAAAGGCAGAATTTACTTGCAGAGAAATTTAAAGTGCATAGTAGCAAGTGTATTATTACTTTTGCTTGTATCTTTAGTTACAGCCTGCAATGATACTTCGCCAACTAATGATACATCAAATACAGATAATCAAGCTGAAGTAAGTATAAGTAGTCAGGCGATGCAGGTTACAGAGGATAACGATACAGTAACAGCAGGTACAACTGAATACAGAGGTTTTATTGTGGATAATATACTTCACTCAAAGGATTATGGTGATATTCATTATAATGTATATATTCCAAACAAATATGACGGCAGTAAACCATGTGCATTATATTTAACCCTGCTGGGATATCAGGGACTATATTTCCAAAGTGTTGCCGAAAATCTGAAAACGGAAGAATTTGCATTTGAGGCACAAAATTATAACAGCGAAATGATTATAGTGGCGCCGCATCTTGAGGACTGGGGTGGAACACCAGCAAATCAAACAATTGCATTAACAGAATACTTTTTAAATCATTACAACATAGACAAATCAAAGGTATATGCAAACGGATATTCCGGCGGCGGAGAAACAATGTCTATCGTTATGGGCAAGAGAGCTGATTTATTTACTGCATATCTCCATTGCAGCTCACAGTGGGACGGTGAATATGAAACAATTGTAAATAATAAAATTCCTGTTTATTTTGTTGTTGGTGAGAGCGATGAATATTACGGCCCGCAGCCGTCAAAAGATGCTTATAGCGAGCTATATGATTTATATGAAAGGCAGGGATTAACAGATTCCGAAATAAATAAACTGCTTGTACTTGATATAAAAGATAAGAATTATTTTTCAAACGGAGGTATTCAGTATCAGCACGTAGGCGGCAAATTATTTGTACAGGACGAAGAGATTATGGGATGGCTTTTAACAGATAAACAATTTTAAAGGAGATATATACTATGAACAATTTTATTTTTGAAAATTCTACAAAAGCAATCTTCGGAAAGGGCTGTGTTAAGGAATATCTCGGCTGCCTTTTAAAGAATTACGGTAATAATGTAATGCTCGCCTATGGCGGAGGCTCAATTAAAAGAAACGGAATTCACAAGGAGATCATTGATATTCTTGCCGCAGCAAATAAAAACATAATTGAGTTTTCTGGTATTATGGCTAATCCAACATATGAAAAGGTTTTATCAGGCGCAAGCATTGCTAAATTAAACAGTGTTGATTTGATTCTTGCAGTGGGCGGCGGAAGTGTTATGGACTGCTGCAAGGCAATCTCACTTGCAGCAAGATATGACGGAGATGTCTGGACTGATTTCTGGGTAAGTGTGACTCGTTCGCAGGCGGTAAAAAGTCTGC
>CAZWWH010000001.1:0-237424 GCA_964637365.1 uncultured Peptococcaceae bacterium | reverse complement strand
TTGATCTCATAAAACAAACCGGAGTATGCCTACATACTCCGGTTTGTGTGTGTTGATAGCTATAATTTGGTGAAAGATTGAAAATAGAGAAATTTGACTTAAGCCTTAATATAAAAAAATAGCCGATAAAATGGAAAGGTAAGATAAAAGAGACTCCCTATAAAGGAGCCTCTTTTATTTGGTGGATGCCATAGTCTTACTTCAATGTTTCCGGCTTTTACTGTTGCGCACCATTTGTTGTGAGTTCTGTTATAAAGATATTCAACGTCAAAGTTTTTTCCTTCGAGATATTCGGCAAATTCGTTATTTCTATACATAATAAAAATCTCCTTTCGATTCAATCAATTCTTGACCGCCGAAAGGAGATTATGCTATAATAAAATAGACTTCTCCCTATGTGGAGTGGTTGCGATTCCTCGTGCTGTCCGGTCGCCAAACTAGAGCAGTGCGGGGAGTTTTTAATTCTTGTTAAGTTTTTCTTTTGCAATTTCTAATAACCATTTTTTTCTTGAGGTTTTTCCTCTGGCCTTTTCGACCATTTCAAATTCGTTAGGCTTTAACTTAATTCCCCATGTTTTTAATGTTCTTTCATACTTTTGTTTTGCCCTGCGTTGGGCATCTGTCAAAGTAATGTTACCACCCCCGAATCTACTGCAAGAAAGGGCCAAGGGTTGACAAATAAAACTAAAAAGGTTAAACTTTAATTAATCTTATTGTTATCCTGTATCGACTGAGCTATTAAATATAAAAGCTCGGCGATACGGGATATTTCCTTTTCAACAGAATCATTTTTCTGCTGTTCGGAAACTTTGACCTTCAAGGTAAGTTCAATCATACGCACCATTCCTTTCTTGCAGACTGTGTGAATGTGCTGTATCGAACTTTTTACCCTTGGCTTGATTATAGTATAACGACATCGTTATATATTGTCAACCCCTATTTGCATATTTTTTCAAAAAAGTTTTGTCTACAAATATAAACAAAAAGTGTGTACGTTCTAATGTGGTATACAAAACAATATTAAGTAACATTAAATGCTATATAAATAAAAAAATATAGTATTTTTCGCTTAATCGCCTGCTTGAGCTTGATGATAATATTTTCATAAACGTTTATCTGAAAAATATATTTTCAGATAATACCGGGGGAAATTAGGTAGTACGCTATATAACGAAAATATTTATCATATATTTTTTGTCAATTACAATTTATACGAATCAACTCCCCCATTCGCTGCACACGATTTTACACACGACAAAACAAAGCGCCAGTTAGACTTATGTACAGTCAAGGGTTGCATACCCACCACATTACAAGTGATATAATTATCACCACCCACCCGCATACTGGCATACATATATATAGCAGGTATTTTGTTATATTATAATCACAGACAGAGAAAGACCAGGGCGAAGGGAGGGGGTACCCCTCTTTCGGGGGTACTCTCTCTCCCTAGTATACTGCCTCTCAAATAATTTTCTGCTGGAAAACTTTGGGAAAATCTATAAGAGTACCCATGATTACCTCTCAAAGTGTTATATAATAGCAATATCAAAATATCGAATGAGACAGACCGAAGGGCCTGTCTTTTTTATTGCGTGACAGCATCGAACAAGGTCCCTTAGATTATATAGAGGGCGAGATTCGCGGTTTTTTCATTAAAACACCTATATAACATGGAAATTTTGGCCTTTTTTTCAATCCCGATTTTCGGGACTGAAATGGGGGTTTTTGTCCCGATTTTCGGGATTTTGAATGAGAGGTGAAAGCGGTGAATCATATCAGAAGTCTAATCATTGATAAAGGAACAGGAGAAGTTCTGGATCAAATCATGGACGGAGACAAAGTACGAATTACCCGGCAATCAAAGGTAGCATTTCTGGAAGATACCATTTCTATCCCATTTTCCTGCTTTGCAAAATTAAACACAGAAGAAATTATGCTTCTCGGACAGGAATTGAGTAAAACCGATTTTCTGTTTCTCGTCTCTATCAGTCATTATGTGGGATATTACGATAACTGCATCAAAGACCGACGGGGAAATCCCATGACCATAGAAGAAATCGCACGCCATCTTGGAATTTCCCGTTCTGTCGCCTACCGCAATGTAGAAAATCTGATGAAAGAAAGCATCCTTTGCAAAGCCAAAACCAGCGAATTTCAGCTTTTTGTCTGCCCCCTGATCTACTGCAAAGGGAATCGCACCAATAAGGTCTTGCAAACCATGTTCCGCAATTACAGGGTGCGCAGCAAAGGCAATGTAAAATGGCAGCGTTTATTGGAATGAGGTGATAGAATGTCAAGAGTACCGAAGGAAAAGGCCCAGGCCATTGCTGATGAGGTCTTCGCCATGCAGACCATTCCCGATATTCAGATTGAGCAAACAAAGACGATCCAGCAGGTTCGTACCGAATCCGTGGAGCAGCTGGCGGCCCTCACGAACCTTGCCATTTCCACCTTGGATGAAGTCATGCGAAGTAAAAAAGCATCGGAGGCCAGCCGATTGAAAGCCGCCTCTATGGTCTTGTCTTACGCCATCGGTCGTCCCCATGAAGCGGAACATATTGACGATACGGGTTATACCACGACGACCAAGAAAATTCACGCTATTATGGTAGACCCGCAGAATCAGGAAACGATCAGGGAGGAGATTGATAAGTGTTATGTCAGATCGCAAAAAAATCCTTCTTGACCAAGATAGCCTGAAACTTGCTGAATACGAACTTGCCAAATACAATTACGCCGATTATGTCCGCCTTGTCCACGAAGGCCGCTGGAAAAAGAGCAGGTTCGGGAGGTTCCTGTGTGACGAGATCCAGTCTTTTGTGGAACACCCCACCGAAAGGCCCTATGAAATCCTGGTGGTTTCCGTGCCGCCTCAGCACGGGAAGTCCATGACCATCACAGAGACCCTTCCTTCTTGGTATTTGGGGAAGAATCCCTGTCATCGTGTGATTGAAATCAGTTACAATGTGGAATTTGCCAAACAGTTCGGACGTAAAAACCGCGATAAAATCAAATATTTTGGCAAACAGGTCTTCGGCGTGGAGCTGGCTGTAAGGCCCAACAGCGCGTTGGAGTTTGAATTGTCCAACCATGTGGGCGGCATGATTTCCCGCGGCCTTGGCTCCGGCGTGACGGGCCGGGGCTGCAACCTGATGATCATCGACGACCCGGTAAAAAACCGCAAAGAGGCCGACAGCAAAACCACCCGCAGCTGGGTATGGTCCGAATGGCAGGACAGCTTTAAATCCCGTCTTGCCGCAGGCGCCAAGGTCATTGTGATTCAAACCCGTTGGCACGAGGATGATCTCGCCGGAAGGATCATTGAAACGGAACCTGACGTAAGAGTACTGAACCTGCCCTGCGAAGCCGAGGAAAACGACCCCATGGGCAGAAACCCCGGCGAACCACTTCATCCGGAAATTGGCAAGGGTAAAAAGTGGCTGAACGCCTTTAAGGAATCGGTGAAAAAGACCGAAGGAACCCGTACCTGGGAAGCTCTCTATCAAGGCCGCCCCACCGTGGATGAAGGAAACATCATCAAACGGGAATGGTGGCGGTTTTACGAGGAAAACGAGCTTCCCGAAGATTTATTCAAAGTCATTTCCATTGACGCCAGCTTTAAGGATACGGACCGTTCCGACTTTACCGCTATTCAGGTATGGGGCAAAAATGACGCTAATTATTATCTCTTGGAACGGGTCAAGGCCAGAATGGATTTCGTTTCCACCTTGAACAAGCTGAAATACCTGCGCTACGCCCATCCCACCACGGTAGGTATTTTAGTGGAGGACAAGGCCAACGGCCCCGCCGTGGTGTCTATGCTGAAAAACAGCGTTCCCGGCGTGATTGCCGTAAACCCCCAGGGTGGAAAAATGGCCCGCTTAAACGCCATTGCCGGCGTCATTGAAGCGGGCAACGTTTACTTACCCAAAAACGCGGACTGGACCGATGAATTCATTGACGAATTTGCCAGCTTTCCCAACGGCGCTCACGACGATGAAGTGGACTGCTGTTCCCAGGTGCTGAATCGTCTCGTATACACTTACACCCATATTGAACCGCCCAAAGAGGAAGACTTGGAATTGCTGCGGCCGAAAAAGCAAATTTTCGGCGTTCCCGTCAACATCCGAGGGCTGTTCCGATAAGGAGGATTTATGGAAATCGTTATATTGCTTTTATGTGCGGCTATGGTTCTTAGCTGCGTTACAGTGCTTACGTGTTTGAAATATTTTAAACAGATTCATTTTGATGAGCGCGCGTTATCCGAGTATCGGCGGGAAATGCAGAAAGACGCCGTACCTCAGGAAGAAACCGAGGAAGAGAGAAAAGAGCGAGAAATCAACGAACGGCTGGGAAAGGACATTGGCAAGATGCTTTCCTACGACCCTTACGAAGCATTTCGGAAAAAGGCAGGGAAATAAATGGCTGAAAAATATTTTGCGGCGCCCACGACCGCCCAGGAGATATCCTCCTTGTACGAAAAGGGGAAGGAATACAACAACAAACTCGATTTATCCAACACCGTGGAGACCAACCGCAATTTCTATTGTGGCAACCAGTGGGAGGGCTTGGATACTGAAGGCCTGAAGCCCGTGGTTTTGAATTTTATCCGTCCAACGGTGCAAATCAAGGCGGCTTCCATCATGTCCGAGGACATTGCCATGACAGTGCGTCCCTACGGAATCCCGGGGGCCACATCGGAGGTTATGGAAAAAGAAGCTGCCATTCTCACCGACGAGCTAAACCGCCTTTGGGAGAAACGAAAAGGCACCACCAAGACGCGGCGCATTTTAACGTCCTGTCCTGTGGACGGCGACGGCTGCTGGCATATGTTTTGGGACCCTACGGCCCCCGTAGCCACAGTCAGCCAGGAAATGTTGGACAGTCTTAATAGCGGTACGTTGGATGATATTGGAAGTGATAAAAATGGGAATACTGTCTCCGCTGACGCGGTCGGCAGTATTGGCGCCGAAGGCGACCTCGACTTTGAGCAAATTCTCAATACCCGTTGTTTTTTTGGGAATACCTCGGACCCCGACGTTCAATCCCAGCCTTGGATTTTAATTGCCAGCCGTGAATTTACCGCGACGTTGAAGAAGCGCGCCGAAGGAGAAAAAGGCGTAGATATCGATGATATCAAAGGCGGTTCCGACGACTATTTCGACGACGAACAGGAGGACCGCACCACCCTGTTTACTCTCTATTATCGGGACGAAGATACCGATACCATTTGGTCCATGGAAAGTACCGCCGACGTGCTGATCAAAGAAGCAACGGATACGGGGCTTCACTGTTATCCCATTGCCTGGTTAAACTGGGAAGAACGGCTGAATTCCTACCACGGATATTCCGCCGTTTCCGAACTGGTACAAAATCAGCTGGCCGTCAATGTTCTGGCCACCATGTCTGTGGCCAGTGTGTCTCGGGCAGCCTTCCCCACCATCATCTACCGCAAGGATTTACTGCCCAACGGCTGGGACAACGGCGTTGGTTCCGCCATTGGCGTCAACGGCTTTGTGGAAAATGTGAACCAAGTGGCCCATGTCGTAGAGGGAGCCAACTACGGTTACCAGGTAGATAAGTTGATGGAATATCTCATTTCCACCACCAATACCTTAAACGGTGCAACCGACGCCACTCTGGGGAATGTGAACCCAGAGAATACTTCGGCCATTATTGCCGCGCAAAAGGCCGCTACCACGCCCTTGGAGCTGCACCGCAGGAATTTGTATCAGTTCATTGAGGATTGGGCAAGAATCGCCATTGACTTTATGGCCACCTATTACGGCGTGCGACCGGTGGCGGTATTCAACCAGACCACCAATGAGGAAGAAATTTTGGAATTTGATTTTTCCACCATCAACACGGCGGCTTTGGATATTAAGATCGATATCGGAGGTTCCTCCTATTGGAGCGAACTGACCGAGGTGAAGACCTTGGACAATCTTTTCCTGAAAGAAATGATTTCCGGGATTGACTACATTGATTTAATGCCGGAAAACCTCATGCCCCACAAACAAAAGGCTCTAGCGAACCTGAAAGCCAGAGAAGTCCAGACTGCCAATCCCGAACAACAAATGATGGACGCCGCCATGGGCATGAATGAGGAAATGCCATTACAAGAAAGCGGGCAGGAACAGCCGTCAAATATTGCTCCCACTGCCGAGGACCTTCTCGGAGTGACCCAGATGGACCGGATTAACGCAACGGTAGCCAAGGCGCAAAACTAAATACCGTGAAAAACAGGCCTATGGCCTGTTTTTTTATACCCAAAATCAGGAGGACTTAATTTATGTCAGAAAACCAAACCGCAGACAACCATATCTCGGAAGTAGGCACAGCGCAAACAGCAGGCGGCAACCAAACCGAAGCTGTGGGTGAACAAGCGGCTGCGTCAAGCGGTAACCAAACCGAGGACAGCAGCGCATTTGAGGCGGAAATGAACGCCATGTGGGGCCTGGAAACTGAGGAAGAGGCGGTACATGACGAGGAAGAAGCCGCCCAAGAGGAATCCCCCGAATCAACCGAACCGGAAGAACCGGTAGAGGAAGATGCCGAGCAGGAAACGGAAGAAGAGCAAGAAGAGACAGAGGAACCACAAGCGCCGGCCCAAGAAGCATTGACACTGAATTTCATGGGGACGAACCTTAATGTTTCTCTGGACGAAGTCAAGGCTCTGGCGCAAAAGGGCCTCACCGCCGACCGCCTCTCCGCAAAATATGACAGGCTGAAGCCTCTGGAGGTCATGCTGGAACCCATGGAGACCATGGCCTATATGTACGGCGTTCCTCTGGAGACCATCGTTAAGGACATGGCCGCCATGAACGCCATCCGTCAAGGTGAAATTCAGCGCCTTGCCTCCGAAGGCATGACGGAAGAAGCGGCGGCGGAAGTGTTCCAAAGCAAATACGAAGCCGCCAGGGCAAAAAAAACCAGGAAGCGGCGGCCCAGGCAAGGCAGGGGCTGTCCCAGATGCAAAAAGAGGAAATCTACGCTTTCCAAAAATTACGCCCCGACGTGGACCGCAAAATCAAAGACGGCATGAAAATGCCCGACGACGTGATCCAAAATTGGCGGAACGGCGTTCCTCTGACGGAAAGCTGGCTCCTGCACGAGATCGAAGAAGCCAAAGGTGACGGAAAAGCGCTGAAAGATGAAATCAAAACTCTTAAAAAAGAGAGGGACAAACTGAAAAAAGACCTTACGAACCTACAAAAAAACAACGAAAACAAAGTAAAAGCGCCCAGCAGCAAAAAGGGAACCGGCGGCGGCAGCGGCCACGAAAACCCCTTTGGCGGCTGGGATGTGATTTAAAAGAAAGGAAGTAAAGTATGCCTCAAATCAATTTAAGCGAAGAATTCTCCCCCAGAGTCCAGGAACGATTAAAGCTCACGTCCTTCACTGACAAGGTCGTGAACTATAACTACAAATTCGACGGCGTTGATACCGTCCATGTGTTCAGCGTCGATACCATGCCTATGAACGATTACCAGCGTTCCGGCTTGCAGCGTTACGGCGTGCCCATGGACGTCGGCGACACCAAGCAGACCATGGTATTATCTCAGGACAAGTCCTTCACCGGGATTCTCGATAAAGGCGATGTGCAGGATCAGAAATTCCAGAAAAAGGCCAACGAATGTATGAAACGCCAGACCGACGAAGTCATCAAGCCCATGATTGAAAAATACCGCGTGGGGAAAATTGCGGAAAAGGTCGGTCATGTGGCCACGGCCAGTCTGACGAAAAGCAATACCTTTGAAACCTTCCTCTCCATGCAGGCAGAGCTGACCAACGCCTTGGCGCCCCGTTCCGGGAGAGTATGCCTTGTAACCCCCGCCACCCTCAATTACATTAAGCTGGGAGACTTTGTGAAGTATTCCGACCGTTCCCAGGAAATGGTCGTCAAGGGCGTCGTCGGCGAGGTTGACGGTACCGCAATCATTGAGGTGCCCCAAGATATTATGCCCAGCGGCTTAAATATGCTTTTCTGCCATAAGGACGCTACCGTGGCAGTGGAAAAATTAAAAGACCTGGTGATTCATGAAAATCCCGCCGGTATCAACGGCAACCTCTTGGAGGGCCGCATTCGCTTCGACGCCTTTGTTCTTGACACCAAGGTTCCCTTGCTGGGGGCTGTTTACGGCTCCGGTACCCTGGTTGCGGCCCCCACGATTACCTATACCGCAGGTTCCACCAATACCATCGCCATTGCCTCTTCCACCACCGGGGCCACAATCAAATATACCCTGGATGGCTCCGATCCCAGAGACAGCCTCACTGCCCAGACTTACAGCGCGGCCATTTCCACCGCTGATTGGAGTGGGGCGAACGGCGAAACCAAGGTTCGCGCCTACGCCTACAAATCCGGCAATATCGCCAGCACTGTTACGGACGAAGTGGTTCCCGCCGCCTCCGCTCTGGTTCGCGTTTGAGGAATCGCGGCATGGCGGAAGTAAAAGTACAAGCAGTTTACGAGCGTGCCCTGTCTCTCTTGGGGAAAACCGAAGAAGGAACGGATTATCCCTTTGCAGACAGGGCTCCTGCCCTGCTCAACACCTATATTCACGAATTGAACCTCTTCCGGGATGAGGAAAACCAGATTTCCCCTGTGGAGACCATGCAGAGCGTTTTTGATATTTCCGAAAAGGAGGCCCTGGCTTTGGCCTACTGTTTGGCGGCTGTTGCCGGTTCGGAAGCGGGGATTCCCGAACTTTCCCTCAAGGTAATTTTTGATACCCGCAACCGTCTCATGGGTTCCTTCACCACAGGCTTCGAGGACATTCCCGAACGGTATCTCAGGTAAGGAGGTTCCCTATGAAAACAATTTGCGACATTATTGAAAAAGTGAATCTCTTGCGCGATAACAGATACATTCCCACCGGGGAAATGCTCCAATACATCAACGACCTTGACTGTCAACTGATGGCCGCCATCAATCCTACCTATACCGATCATATCATTACCTTGTCCCAAGGAAGCGGTACCCTCCCCACTGGTGTGGCAATTGACGATATTCACGCCATTTATGTGGAAGGAAAGCGTATTTTGCGAAGGAAAAGCCTCCATGACTCCTTGGATGGATGGTATTGTCAAGACGGAACATTGTACTTGTCTCCCGCTGACATGGGGGAAGTTGCGGTCATCCAATATCTTGCCAAAACCGTTCCCCATGCTTTGGAGGATATCGACACCGACGGCGATCTGGCGGCGCCCGAAGCCTTTCGGGAACTCTATGTGTACCATGTACTGGCCCAAATCGCCTCCAAGGAAAACGACGCCAATGGTTACGAGAATTACAAAAACGACTTCAATTCCTGTCTTTCCCAATGTCTTTCCGTGATGCGAAGAAGCCAGCTCTATCCCAACCTGGCAATGAAGGAGTGACGCGCCGTGTTCAAAGCCGACAAAACCATCAAGCCTTACGAAACCCGGGCTGCGGGATTTTTGGGGTTGTGCCGCCTTCCCGTGGTGGGAGACGGACAATGTAAGGTCTGCAAAAACATGGTGTTCGACCATTATCCCGTGATGTCCGTGAGGCAAGGACGAACCCTGATAGAGACTATATCCGGAACCCCCCAGGCCATCATCGCCGCGGGAAACAAGTTCGCCGTGGCGGCGGGGAATAAACTTTTTTATGATGGCACAGAAGTGGAAGGCTTATCACTAACAGCAGGCCATAAATCCATGGTAGAGTTCTGGGGGAAGATTTTTATTTTTCCCGATAAAAAATATTACGACATAACCACAGGAGAATTTGGCTTTATTGGAACGGGTTCTTATCCGGAAAACGGTTCCTGTCCCGATATGGATTACGTTTGCGTTCACAACAACCGCATTTGGGGCTGTAAAGGAAACCATATTTACGCTTCCTACCAGGGAAACGCCATGGGGACCTTTACGGTAACGGTCAACGGAGAACAGGAGGAACGATACGGCTGGACTTATTTTGTCAACAGCAACGGCGATCCCACCGACGTGGGAGCCTGGGCCGTAGACTGCGCCATTGACGGGGATTTGAAGGGTATTTTCTCCTGGGATAATCGGGTGATCTGTTTGGGCAATCAGAGCCATATGGAAGTATACGGCGATTATCCGTCGAATTTCAGCCTTCGCAGCGTCAGCAGATACGGAACCCTCAACCACAGTTCCATGCAAGAAGTCAATTCCCGCCTTTATTACGTCTCCCGCAACGGTGTATTGCAATACAGCGGCGGTTTAGAGAAGGAGATTTCCAGGGATTTAAATGAGACCTATGAAAATGCTGTAGCAGGTACCGACGGTATCAGGTACTATTTATCCCTCCGCAATGGCAGCAGCCACAAGCTATATGTCTATCACTCCTTGTTCGACTGCTGGACCGAAGAGGACAGCCCCAATATTGTCGCTTTCACCCAACAGGAAGGCTATGTTTACGGTCTTTGCGCCGACGGCAAAATCTATCGACTGAACGACCGCGAAAGCACGGAACGGGTCACATGGCAGTTTGAATTCGACGACTATTCTTCCACTGTCTACAGCAACACCATGATCCAAAGTTTGAACCTTAAAGTAAAATCAGCGGCCAACGCCTATATGGATATTGACGTCTCTGTGGACGGCGGGGAAAACAGGACAAAACGGAGCGTTACCTTTCCCAATCATACGCTGCAAACCATCGACGTGGGTTTCTGCCGCGGCGCCGAACACCGTTTCATTGTAAAGGGCGAAGGCTCCGTGGAGATTTACGGCTATCAATATACTTTTGTGAACGGAGGCGACCGACAGTGACTTTTCAGGCAGATTATCCCGATTTGACGGGATTAACCGTAGGACAGCAAATGGACGAGCTTTTCAACAAGTTCATTTCCCTGTCCCGTCAGGTGGAATACGCCATCAACCACATTGATTCAAAGAATCTCACTTTTACCTTCAACAAGCGGCTGGAGGATGAGGCGGGAAATGTTTCGGAGCTGATGCAAACAACGCAAGGGCTCTCGCTAAGCATTGAAAATAAAGTTGACAAAACCGCCGCCTATTACGGATTCGACAGCACGAATCTAAACATTTACAGCGGCGGCATCAAAATTTTTAACGGCACGCCCTCAAACCCCGGCGACGCGGTTTTTTATGCCGATGAAGATGGGAATCTGCGCCTAAGAAGCGTTTTGCTGGAAGACTTAGAGGGCAATATCCAAGCAAGCGTCAACGCCAATGGGCTCCATACGGAAAGCATTAATTTTGATGGAGTTATGGATGACAAAATCTACGCACGAATCGCTTCCTACGATCACTTCATTTTAGGTGGTGGGGCCTATGGACTTTCCTTTACAGGACAGAATCCATCGCAGGATCATGGCCTTGAATTTTACAGTGGCTACAATAGAACTATTTCCTCCTCCACGGGAATCCCCAGCGATACAGAAAAGAAAAAACACAGCGGCATTACCCTTACCGGCGATGTGGTGATTTCTAATTTTAATGACAATTACTACCGTTACCCCGTGGTTGCCGATGCCAACTATAAATATAGACTGTATTTTGAAGATACGGGAGCTTTGGTAGTGGCAAGATACAACTCCAAAACAAATGAGTTAATAAAAACGTGTAAATATGCCGCAAGCAGCATTACATGATTGGAGTGAATGATATGACGAATACGGAAATCCGGGAAAACCTGAAAAAGGTTTTCTTTTTTTTAAACAATTTGGAAATAAAGGGCGTTGTCAACGCCGACCTCGTCACAGCGGCGGCACAGATTATCAAACATCTTGATAATGAATTCATGGAAAGAGCGGTATCCAAAACCGTGAAAAAGGAGGATGAGGTATAACATGGCTGTTTCATTAAACAGTACCCCCAAGACGTTACAACCCAACAAAGCAAAACAGGCCGCGGCCGCTGTCTCTTCGGCAACGCAGACGGCACAGGGCGGTAATTCCTATGCGCCGTTGTCAAGCGTTGTGAATAACACGCCTTCTTCCTCCAGTCTCCAGACAGCCAAAACCGCCCAAACGACTCAAACGAAACCGCCGGTGCCTTCCAACGGCCTTGAAAAAATGCCCATGGGATATGGCACGGGAAGCATGAGCAAATATGATCAGGCATTGCCAGAGGAATACAGAAATACCGTACTGGAGGCCAAACGGGAATACGCCATCGCCCAGCAGGCCGGGGATAAGGAAGGAATGAAAACCGCCTACAACAAGGCGCAAAAGGCCCGCGCCCAGGGCGGCAGTTATGTTGACGATGTGGGGGACGGTTCGGGCTACGCCTATTTCGGAAAGGATACTTGGTCTGCTGCTGACCGCACCCTATTGTCAGAACAAGAACAGGCAACTTTAGCAGAATACAAAAAGAACGCCGCTTTGGCCAAAACCGACGAGGAAAGAAAATTCTGGAACGCACAAGCTGAAAAGCTAAGAGAGCCCCACGGCTATTCGGGGGGCGCTGATGGTTCCCAGTATAACGAACTGGGAATTTTAGACAGAGAATACAACGATACCTCACAATATGAGTCCCAATACCTGGATAAAATCAACAATCTTTTGACGGGACTAGAAAACGCGGAATTTTCCTATGACTACGCCACAGACCCCTCCTATCAGGCGTATCTCAACGCCTTCACCCGCCAGGGCAACAGCGCGTCCGAAGCGGCCATGGCTCAATCAGCGGCTAATACCGGGGGCATCGCCTCTTCCTACGCGGCGGCGGTGGCCAACCAGATGCGGCAGGCTTACGCTCAAAAGGCTGCGGATATGATTCCCCAACTGGAACAGCAGGCTTATGAACGATATGCCAATGATTTGTCCAACCGTTTCAACCTTGCCAATTTCTACGGCTCTCTGGATCAAAACGATTACCAGCGGTTCGCCAACGACAGGGATTTCAGATTCAACCAGTGGAACGCCAACTACGACAACGCCTATCAGCAGAATTACGATAACCTGTACTTTCACTGGCTTAGAGAGCAGCTGGAAAAAACGCTGGCCGATACCGGTTCTGAACGGGATTGGCAGAGCAAGGAAAACGAGCTTGACCGCAAATTGCAGAAATATCTCGCGTCATTATCTTAAAGGAGGTACCCTATGGCAGGCTTTGGTGATTTCCGGGAAGCGGAACGGAAACTGGAACAAAAAGCAAAGGGAATAAAGGCAAGCTCCGCAGTCAAACCGGCAGTGGAAAAAGCGAAGCAGCGGGTAAAAAGCGCCAAAAAAAAGGCGAAACCATCTGTCTCTTCGTCCTCTGGCAAAAGAAACCAGGTAGAATATCGGCATCGCAACGCCGAATCCTCTTCGCGGAGCAATCCGTCTTCTTCCTTGCTGGAAAAATTACCCTCAGCAAAAGAGCGTACAAGGGAAACGAACCGTAGTACCTCCTTGAAGCCGTACATTCCCAATCTCAGCGAACAGATGGCGCTGCTTTACGGCAACAAAAAAAAGCGGGACGCTGAAAACAAGCGGGAAAAGCCTCTTAATCTGCAATACCTAAGCAGTGAAATCACTGGAGGTTCCAAGGCGCGGAACGGCGTTGGGGATTTTAAAACAGAGGAACGAAGATTAGAAAAGTTGTATAATCCTTTTGATTATGAAAAAATCAAGGAACACAACGAGACGGTCAGGGAAAGATCCAAAGAAAGAAACGAAGCCGCTTTGAGGAGCTATGCACAAGGGCTGAGAGGTATTCAAAGATCCTTAAACCAGGTTGCCTACGCGAGAAATGAAAGCGCGGATAGTCCTTATCGGGCCACCAGTGGGCGCGGGCCTGTCCCTCTATCCATGCAGGAAAAAATTGACCAACAGGACAGGGAAAACTCTGCCAGTTTCTTTGCAAAAGACGCGAAACGCTACGAACAAATCATGAAGGACATTGAAAATGGAAACATCAGCGAGTTTGGTTCCAAATTCATGCAGGGGGCCGGTCAGCTTACGGCGGAAATGCCCCTTATGCTTTTGGGCGGCGGCGCTGGCGCGGCGGCAAAGGGAGGGGCGAAGGGGGTACAAGTCGCGGGGAAAGCCATAAACGCCCTGGCTTCTCCCGCCACTCCATATTATCTTGCGTCTAACTATGGAAACCAGTATTACCAGGCACGGCAGGAAGGGGCGACCAAAAAAGAAGCGAACCAAAGCGCCCTTCTCTATTCCCCTGTGGCGACGCTTGCGGAACGTCTCGGCGGGGCTGACGCGGCAGTCACAAAAGCATTCGGGAAAAATCTTGGAGATAATATTCTATCTACCATTATTAAAGGCGCCGCCTCCGAAGGATTGGAAGAAACGGCGCAGACGTCTTACGGGAATCTCACCAAAAAGACGTATAAGGATGTGCCTTTGTTCTCAACAAATCCGGAGCAAGACGCCATAATTAACCCTCGACAAATGGCGGATGCGGCGGTCATTGGCGGTACGCTTGGCGGACTTGCAGGCGGGGCCATCCATGGTATGTCCAACCTTGCCAATCGCACCAAATCTTCCCCACGTAATACAAAAGAAAACAAAGACATCAACTCCCTTGTCGTAGACGGGCTCCAATTGCCCGCGGCGCCCAAGGACGACGTCTTTGCTTCTAATAACAGCATACCCGATTCCGCAGAGAATAGCAATACTTTTGGCGGCAAGGATATGGAAACCATCAAACGGGAATATCAAGAGGCGGTAGACGACAATATTACCGAGTTTGCCGAAAGGGTGTTAAATAATGATTTTCACCCCAAAGAGAAAATGAACATTGGAAAAATTTCCGAGAGATCTATTCGCGATATTAGCGATATTGTTCATTTTGACGTAAATAATTATTCTGCCGTCATCAAACCCGAAACAATTCAACATATCGTAAAAAGACACGGGGAGAATGGTCAACAAGATCATTCCATGGCAAATATAGAAGATATATCCCGTATTCGCTATGTTTTGGATAATTATGATATTGTAGAACCAAATCCCGGAAGAATCACCGGTTATTCCGATAAAAACGGCAAACTCGCGAAATCTGTCAGATATATGAAGCGCGTTAATGGAAACTATTATGCGGTTGTAGCCGTTCCTGACACTGCCAGAAAAGAAATGGTCATTGTAACCGCATACAAAAATAAAGCAGACCAGCAAGCCCCTGATGCTACAAACGGCCCCCGGGATTACGTCCGAAACGTCCCACTTGCTGAATCTGCTTCTAATAACAGTATACCCGACTCCTCGGAAAATATCAACCCCCTAAATGACGGAGATACGAATATGCTAGTGACCTCCAAGCAGGTAGACGCATATATTGAATACGCCTACACTTATGGTCAAAGCTCTGTGCTTCCAAAGCAGAAATCGTATTTGGAGATTGCCAAGCCCAGCCAGCGGCTTGTTGACGATTTACAAGGGGAATTCGATGTATCCGGTTATACTCATGCCCTGCGTGACAATGATATTCGTCATATTCGCAATTCTCATGGGGAACAGACCAATGAAAAATATCCTGTTACAAAACAGGATTTGAAGCAGATTCCCGATATCATTGAGAATTATGACGAGGTATATTATAGCGGTAGTGGTAAAACCAAAGGTATTTATTACATGAAACGTCATAATGGTGTAACGTACTATTTAGAACAAATAACAAATAACTATGATAATAAACCTCTTTTAATTAATAAACAAATGATAAAAGTGCCTACAGGAACAGTACCTGATATTAAACGATTAAAAGAGGCGATTGAAAAAAGAAACAGTAATCATCGTCCGGCTGGCACCGTAGCACCCACCGGGTATACGCCCGAAGCGCTCAATGATACTGTTTCTATAAGTAGTATACCCGATTCCGCAGAGAATAGCAACCCCCTAAATGACGGAGAGATGTACCAAAACGCTGTTAACAAGTATGGCGCGCAAAAAGAAGCTCCTGCTACTCCTGTTCCGAACCAAACGGCAGAAGACAACAGAGTCAGCAGGTTTGCACAAACGGAAATGGACAGTGGGCTTCTCAACGAGGCAGAACAAGACACATTAAGACAACGGATTGTTGATGGAGAAGAATCTCTTGTTTATATCCCTTTCACTGATGTAAAAGCGCAAAAGATGGCCGACACAGCGCTATCCAATCAAGGCTTTATTAATGCGTATAATCAATTTAAGGGAGTCGTTGATGGCAAAAAGCGGGTTACGAAAGGCGATATTGCTTTGGGAGAACGCTTGATCGTGGAAGCCAACGCTATGGGAGACACAAAAACAAGAGACGAACTTCTTGCTGATGTTGCAATCCTTGGCAGAGAGGCAGGCCAAGCAGTGCAGGCCATTTCCATGCTATCCAAACAAAGCCCCGTTGGCGTCCTCACATATTATGAACGATTAATCGACCGTATCAACAACCGCTATCTTGAAAAGTATGGAGACAAATATGCACCCGTCACCTTAAATGAAGAATTAAAAACAAAACTTCTTAACGCAAAAAACTGGGAGGAAATTGCGGCGGTCGAAGATGAGATTAACCGGCATATCGTCTCCCAAATACCTGCTACGCTACAAGATAAAATTGACGCGTGGCGTTATTTGGCAATGCTCGGCAACCCTAAAACCCACCTGAGAAATGTTATTGGCAATACACTTAACAACGCAATGAGGGTAGAAAAAAACGCTATAGGGAGTATTCTTGAAGCGGGATTGCAGAAGGTTGGAAAGCTAGATACAAGAACAAAAACTTTTTATAATCCGTTTTCCTCGAAAGCAAGGGAATTGAGATCTTTCGCAAAAGACTATTTCAAGCAAAACCAAGATGAAATTATGCTGGGCGGCAAATATGAAATAGACAATTATGACCAGAGGAGAATCTATAACAATAATATTTTAGAAGGTGCAAGAAAACTCAACTCAGGGGCACTTGAAGCGGAAGATACTATGTTTTCCAAGCCTGCATTTGTCGGCTCTTTTACCTCTTTTGCAATGGCCAACAATATGACTTTGCCCGAACTGCGACAAAACCCGGAAATGTTTGAACGCGCACGCCAATACGCCACATTGGAAGCGCAAAAATCAACCTTCCGGGAAGCTTCGGAACTGGCCAACACCCTCAATGATCTGGAAAACAAAAACGCTTATGCAAAAGTGGTTATAGGTGGCATTGTACCTTTTAAAAAGACTCCTGCGAATATTGCCAAACGAGCCGTCGAATATTCTCCCGTCGGCCTCCTGGACACTGTAACGAGGCAATCTTACAGGCTCCGACAAGGAAATATCACCGTCAATGAATATATCGACAAAATGGCAGCAGGCTTAACAGGTACAAGCGTCGCCGCTTTGGGTGCGTTTCTTGCTTCTATGGGAATCATTTCTATTGGCGGTGACGACGAGAACGAGAAAAACAACAGTTATCAAACAATGCAAGGGGAGCAAAACTACAGCTTGAATATTGGCAATCAAACTTTCTCTCTGGACTGGGCGGCGCCTTCTTCCATCCCTTTATTTTTCGGAGCAGAAGTCTATCACATGGCAACCGAACAAAACGAAAATGCCGATGAGGAGACGATATTCTCTTCTGTCATGGAAATGGTAACGAAAATGACAGATCCAATGCTGGAAATGTCAATGTTGGACGGTTTAAATAGTGCCCTTACAAGTTTTAACAATGACAGTGTGGGCGGAACAATCGGTGGCGTTGCCGCAAACACGGTTGAAAGCTATCTTGGGCAATTTACACCAACACTGTTACGCCAAACTGCCAGTACCCTTGACCCAACGCAGCGTTCCTCTTATGTCCCCCAAAACGCGGAGATGAAACCTGTTCAAAAGTATCTTGTATCCCAGCTGCAAAAAATTCCCGGTGTAAGAAACGAAGCACTGGAACCAAACATCGACCACTGGGGCAGAGAACAAACAGATGAAAGCAATTTAGGAATCCGCGCCTTAAAGAACTTCTTGTCACCTGCAAATATCAAGGCAAACAACACAACAGATGTTGACCGTGAAATCGAACGGCTTTACGATGCCACCGGTCAGAGTGAAGTAATCCCAACGCTTGCAGACGGCAAGATCTCTATAAATGGAAAAGACGTATATCTTTCCAGAGAACAACTTACACAGTATCGTAAAACCCGTGGGAACACCGCTTTTGAAATCCTCAGTGAGGCAATCAAAGGTGAAACCTACCAAGGATTAAGTGACGAAGAGAAAGCCAAATACATTCAATCGGTCATATTGACGCAAAGATCAGGTCTCTGTTCCGATAAGCTTGTCTCCCAGTCACCTATTTCATTTTCTTCGAAGGTAAATATGATATCCTTAGCCTCTTCGAGGCTCTTCGATACTTTTTCTAATTTTTTAGCCTTTTCATTAGAAAGGTCGGATTCTAAATACATACTTCTGATCTTTGCCCTCGGTGTTCAGAGATTTACTCTAATATCACCTTAAAATAAAAAGAGCCGTATATACGGCTCTTAAAATTTGAAGAACATCACGAACGTTTCTATATCAATAAAATATATCTGTGTCCGACGATGTTCCATTTGGTGGAGACGAGGAGGATCGAACTCCTTACCTCTTGAATGCCATTCAAGCGCTCTCCCAAGTGAGCTACGCCCCCATGTACCAATTCTTATCGGCAAGAAATATAATACCATAAGCCCAGGCACTTGTCAACAATTTTTTTATATTTTTTTCAAAACAACGATTTCTTTGTATTCTTCTATGTCTTGCTCCGTCGAAAAATAGGCATCAGCTATGTCTTCACAAAAGTCAAAGCCTATTTGTTTAGAGGCCAAGTAAATTTCATCTCCAGTGTATACTTGCAGACGATGACATTCCTCTTTTTTATCGAAACGTCCATCATTCCCCTGAATGAAGGCAGTATAATTCATCGTGGCTTCTTCGGCCCCTGGGGCCTCCGGTTCGTAATTGACACTCCAGAGCAAATAGTCCTCTCCGTGACGTTCAAAGAAGCTTTCCAGTTCTGCCATATCTTCAAAGTATTCTTGTTCTCGCCAGGTGAACACCAAAGCGCCGCCCGTTGCCAGATTCCGATGGGAGCAGCGGAGAAAATCCAGCAGCCCGTCTTTGCTGGGTAAATGATGAACCGTATCCCCGAAAGCATAAATTAGGTCATAAGGTGTCTCGCTGTAGTATTGGCACATATCCCCACAGATACAGTTGGCGGATAGCTCCTGTTGTTCCAGCTTTTTTTGAAGAATCTCCAGCATGGGCTGGGAAATATCCAGAGCATCAATGGCAAAGCCTTGCCGCAGTAGGGGAAGGAGATGACCGCCGGAGCCTGCGCCTAAATCTAAAATTCTTTTTGCTTGGCTTTCTTGGATGAAATTGGCGATGCGATGGGCTTCGTCCTCATAGTCGAGAAATGACATAAAGCGATCATAATAGGGCGCCAAATTTTCATATGCTTTCATTGTTTATTCCTCTGTTGTTTCCTGATCCTTTTCCGGGGGTAGCTCGTTGCCATTCATGTCGTATTTGGTGAATTTGGCATCCTGCCATAAGCGGGGTAAATTGAAATAATCCCGTTCCTCCGGCATGAAAATGTGGACGATGACATCGCCGTAATCCATCAAAATCCAACCGCCATTTTCGTATCCTTCTTTGCGTAAAGGGGATTCTCCTTGTTCATCGAGTTTTTCCATTACCTCATCAGCAATGGCCTGGGATTGGCTGCGGTTCCCTGCCACGGCAATAAGGAAATATTCGGCGATTTCTGTGATTTTTGCCACATCTAGGAGCTGGACATCACGGCCTTTTTTGTTGATGATGGCGTCTTTGGCGATGATTGCTTTTTCTTTTGCTAACATATATTATAAATTTCTCCTTTGTGTTACATTTGTTTTGTAGAATCTTGCATTTCCTTTTTTAACTGTTGAAGCATGGCCAAGGTTTTGGGATGGGGCGGAAGATTTTTAGCCTCCAGGTATTTCAAAGACTGCTCAGTGGCGCGGAGCACGGCCAGAGTGAGATTTTCCTGAGCCATCCTGCGGAGTTCCTCAACACCGTTGTAGTTTCGGCTGGGCTCAATGGCGTCGGACAGAAATAGAATGCGATCCAGTAAACTGGTGCTCCCGTCGCCAAGGGTGTGCTTTTCCATGGCGGTGAGGATTTCCTTGTCAATGATGTGATAGTTCTCTTTGGCGATGATGCCGCTGACAGCGCCGTGAACCAAAATGGGAGCATTGAGCATGTCATCGTCAATTGCGCAGTGATGCTCCCTGGCGATTCGTAGCAATTCATCCTTGGGCATTTCCCTGGCAATATCATGGAAAAGTCCGGCGAGATATGCTTTCATGGGATCGGCTCCCCAGCGCAAAGCTAAATCGTAGCAGCATTTTGCTACGCCCAAGCAGTGGTTGAAGCGCTTTTCCGATAATGGGGCTACGTTAATCATTGGATTCACCTGCTCGATAAAGGTTGTTTTTGCGAATGTAGGCTTCCACCGTATCCGGGAGCAGATAGCGAATGGATTTTCCCTCCTGTACCATTGTTCGGATTTGCGATGAGGAAATAGCTAACGCCGGCACTTTAATGGACATGATTCTCTGGCTGTAGGATTCCGGCAGATGCAATTCCTGATTGAATTCAAATCCCGGCCTGGTGGCGGCGATGAAGTGGCATTTGCTCATCAGCTCATCCACACGGTGCCACGTCAAAATCTCTTTGATGGCATCGGCGCCGGTGATAAAATAGATTTCCGTATCAGTGCCGAACATACGCAGAAATTCATTGACCGTGTCGATGGTGTAAGAATAGCCTTCCCGATCGGTTTCCATGGTGGAAAGAGAAAAATGCGGGTTGGAAATAATTGCATGATTCACCATGGCGATACGGTGTTGCGCATCACTGACAATAATGTTTCTTTTATGGGGCGGACGTCCCGAAGGAACAAAAATGACCTCATCTAAGCCAAAAGCATCTCTGGCAGCTTCGGCAGTGACCAAGTGGCCAAAATGGATGGGATCGAAGGTGCCGCCCATGATTCCGATTTTTTTCATTTTTCCTTAACTGCGTACCTGACCGGTACCGTAAATTACATATTTTTCCGTGGTCAGGGCTTCCAAGCCCATGGGGCCTCTGGCGTGGAGCTTTTGAGTGCTGATGCCGATTTCCGCGCCAAAACCGAATTCGTTGCCGTCGGTGAAACGGGTGGAAGCGTTGACATAAACAGCGGCGGCGTCAACGCCGTCTGTAAACGCTTTCGCTCTGGTGTAGTTTTCCGTGACAATGGCTTCACTATGCCCGGTACCGTATTTTTTGATATGTGCCATGGCGTCCTCCAGGGAATCCACGATTTTTACCGCCATAATCAGGTCAAGGTATTCGGTACTCCAATCCTCTTCCGTTGCAGGCTTGGCTTCCTTTAATATAGTGCAAGTGCGTTGGCAGCCGTGGAGTTCCACAGGCTTTTCCTTAAGCTTTTCCGCCAGAGCAAGCAGAAATTCCGCCGCGATATCTTTATGCACCAGCAGTGTTTCCATGGCGTTGCATACGGCAGGCCGCTGGGTCTTGGCGTTGAACACGATGTTGACCCCCATGGGGATCTCAGCGTACTTATCAATGTAAACGTGGCAGTTGCCCACACCAGTTTCAATGGCGGGAATGGAGGAGTTGTTGACCACGAATTGGATCAGCCCCGCCCCGCCCCGGGGGATTACCACATCTACGTATTGGCGCTGTTTCAGCAAAATAGAAACGGCTTCCCGATCTGTCGTTTCCACCAACTGAATGGCGGACGAGGGCATCCCGCAGGTTTTCACTGCTTTCTGCAAAATATGGGCCAGGCATTTGTTGGATTCGAATGCTTCGCTGCCTCCCTTTAAAATCAGGGCGTTCCCTGTTTTAAAGGCTAAGCCCGCGGCATCAACAGTGACGTTGGGGCGAGCTTCATAAATTATGGCGATGACGCCAAGAGGCACCCGTTTTCTGCCGATTTCTAAACCGTTGGGCTGCCGCCACATGGCAATGGTATCGCCAATGGGGTCTGTTAGCTGAATCAGGGCTTCCAAACCTTGGGCCATGGACTCAATGCGTTCATGGGTGAGAAGCAAACGATCCAGCAGAGCCTTGGTCAAGCCTTTGTCTCGTCCCGCCTCCATATCCTTTGCGTTAGCGGCCAAAATTTCTTTTTTTTGAGCCCGCAACGCGTTGGCCATGGTTTGCAGTGCCGTATTCTTTTTCCCGGTGGTTTGCAGCGCCATGACAGGGGCCGCTTCCTTGGCCCGTTTGGCTAATTCAATGATGTATTGTTCCATTTCTTTCATATTCATCAATCCTTTAATACAAGGTTATCGCAATGGATGACCTCAAAAATATCTTCTTCGGCATCACTCTTCTTGCCCATGATATCCAGGATATCTGCGGCATGGTAATTGGTGATTCCTCGGGCGATTTCTTTTCCGGTGGGGTCTTTGACCGCGATGACGCTGCCTCGGCCGAAAGTGCCCTCGCAGGCGATGACGCCGACAGGCAGCAAGCTTTTGCCGTGGAGCAAGGCGCGAACCGCGCCGCTGTCGGCAGTAACGCTGCCTTCAATGGCGCTACCATAGGCGATCCAGCGGTCTCTATGTTTTAAACCCTGTTCATGGGGGAGGAAGATGGTACACCGTTGGCCGCCTTTTAAAATGTCGGCGATATTTGCTACGTCCTTCCCTTGGCAAATGATGAGAGGAATACCACTTTGACCGGCAATTTTCGCGGCGTCCACCTTACTCTTCATGCCGCCGCTGCCCATAGTGGTTCCAACGCCGCCGGCTAATTCACGGATTTTATCGTTGATTTCTGTAACCTGATGAATCAGCGTAGCGCTGGTGTCCTTCCTGGGATCCGCGGTGTAAAGACCGTCAATGTCCGAGAGAAGTAAAACTAAATCAGCGTCGATGAGACCTCCCACCAATGATGCCAAGGTATCGTTCTCACCAAATTTGATTTCCTCAAAGGCCACAGTGTCATTTTCGTTGATAATGGGGATAATGCGTTCCTTTAATAATACGTTTAATGTATTCCGGGCGTTTAAATAGCGGTGACGGTCGGCGATATCATCACGGGTTAGCAGGACCTGACCCACACCAATGCCGCAGACAGAGAAAAAGTCATCGTATAAAGCCATGAGCTTTGACTGCCCTACAGCGGCGGCGGCCTGTTTTTCCGGAATGGCCTTTGGTTTCGCTTTTAAGCCCAAATCTCCCCAGCCCATGGCAATGGCGCCAGAGGATACCAGGATGATTTCTTTTCCCTCTTCATGAAGGGAAGACCACAATGCCGTCAAACGGTGGATGGTGGCGCCGTCCACTTGGCCGTTGTCTTTCATCAGAGTACTGCTGCCGATTTTAAACACGATACGTTTGCAGTTGGATAATAGGTCGGACACGATGATTGACTCCTTCCGCTGTGCATAGGATTTCTAATACTTTATCATACCACAAAGCCGTGAATTTGCGCAACTGACGCAGCAGAAAATTTCCTAATTATTTTTTTCGATGCTCCATTATTTTGTCTGTTTCAAGATTTGGTCTTTTTGAGCAGTGATATGGAACACCGTCGCCATCTTTACTCAATCGGTATTTTGGCTAATTTTTGCTTCTCTGGGAATAATGAAAAAGAGCCTAAAAAAGATTCGTTCGTTGGAAATATTGCGATTCGTTCAATTCTTTCCCGGATTTATTAGTTTTATGGCTGGTTAAGGTTGCATATATAGGTAAGAAATGGTATAATTTATTATTCATTAATCGTACCATTCATGGTACCGGATGAACAAGCAATCGACGCGAGGAGGATTCATATGGAACGCCCGGAAACTGCCGCGCATACAGAGACGGCAGAACCCAGAGAATCGAAAAATTTTATTGAGCATTTTGTTGAAGAAGATTTGGAAAATGGCCGCTTCGATACGGTTCAGACTCGTTTCCCTCCGGAACCCAACGGCTATCTTCATTTGGGACATGCCAAGGCCATTTGTCTTGATTTTGGCCTCGCTCAAAAATATAACGGTAAATGCAACCTGCGCTTTGACGACACCAACCCCGAAAAGGAAGACCAGGAATTTGTGGAATCCATTGAAGAGGATATTCGCTGGCTGGGCTTTGATTGGGATAATATGTATTTCGCTTCGGACTATTTCCCCCAACTCTATGCTTTGGCGGAAAAACTTATTGAAAAGGGACTCGCCTACGTCTGCGACCTCAACGCCGAGGAAATGCGCGAGCACCGCGGCACCTTAACGGAACCCGGCAAGGAAAGCCCTTACCGTAACCGTTCCGTAGAAGAAAATCTTGATCTGTTTCGCCGCATGAAAGCCGGAGAGTTCCCCGATGGCAGTCATACCCTGCGAGCCAAAATTGATATGGCCTCACCCAATCTCAATATGCGTGACCCGGTGCTTTACCGCATTCAGCACGCCCATCACCATCGCACCGGGGATGAATGGTGCATCTATCCCATGTATGATTTCGCTCATCCGCTTTCCGACTCTTTAGAAGGTGTGACCTTTTCCATTTGTACCTTGGAATTTGAGGCTCACCGTCCTCTCTATGAATGGTGCCTCAATGCTTTGGATATGCCCCTAAAAAGCCGCCAGATCGAGTTTGCCCGTTTAAATGTCAATTACAATGTGATGTCCAAACGAAAACTGAAGAAAATGGTGGATGAAGGCATTGTGGAAGGTTGGGATGACCCCAGAATGCCCACCTTATCGGGTTTGCGCCGCCGCGGCTATCCCGCTGAAGCGCTGCGGGCCTTCTGTGATAGCGTGGGTGTTGCCAAGGCTGACAGTATCGTGGACATGGCACAGCTGGAATTCTTTGTTCGAGATCATCTGAATTATACTGCTCAGCGCCGTATGGCGGTACTTGATCCTTTAAAAATCACTATTACGAACTATCCCGAAGGGCAAACCGAAGTCTTTGAAGCTGTCAACAATCCGGAACGGGAAGAGGACGGTAAACGTGAGGTTGTTTTCGGTCGAGAAATTTATATTGAACGCAGCGATTTTATGGAAAACCCATCGAAGAAATTCCATCGTCTTTCTCCAGGGAAGGAAATCCGTTTGCAGCACGCTTATTATATCACCTGTGATGAGGTCATCAAAGATGAAGGCGGCAACGTCGTGGAGTTGCTTTGTTCCTATGACCCGGCCAGCCGTGGCGGTTGGGCACCGGATGGCCGCAAAGTAAAGGGGACTGCCCATTGGGTGGCGAAGGATGCAGCCGTTGATGGCGAAGTTCGATTGTACAGTCGGCTTTTTGCCGATGAAAACCCTGACGATGGCAATTTTATTGATCATTTAAACTCGGAGTCCCTTATCATAGTTCCCCATGCGAAGTTGGAAAAAAGTCTTGCTTCCGTGGAAAAGGGGACCCGTTATCAGTTCCTTCGCCAAGGATACTTTGTAGCCGACGGAAAAAATGAAAAAGGACAGCCGGTATTCAACCGTATTGTATCCTTGAAGGATAGTTTTAAGAAAGGAAATTGATATGGAAAAAATCCAAAAGGGGATTGAGCGTGCGCTCTTTTACTGCCTTGGATTGCAGCCGCAGGAACGACTTCTAATTGTCACCGACGATATTATGGCAAATCTGGCTAATCTTTTCTATGAGGTAGCCAGAGATCATAGTATCAATGTGGCTGTATTGAAAATTCCCTCCATCGGCATGGATGGTACAGAACCTCCGTCTATTGTAGCCGACGCCCTCAGGGATATTGACGTTGCCGTATTGATTACCCGTTTTTCCATGACCCATACCAGAGCACGGGAAAGGGCCACGAACCGAGGGACTCGAATTGCCTGCTTGCCGGGATTTACCCGCCAGATGCTGGCTGGTCCCTTGATGGTGGATTACGAGGAGTTAAAGCACCTGTCTGTTAAAATGAGTCGTTTCCTTGACAGTGCCGAAACGGCCTATCTTTTATCGGAACAGGGCACCTGCATCACTATGTCTTTGGAGGAGCGAGTGGGCTTTGCGGATTTCGGCATTTATACCATGGAAGGTGATTGCGGTAATCTTCCCGCCGGGGAAGCCTTTATTGCACCGGTGGAAGGTTCCGCCAATGGTAAGGTTGTTATAGATGGCACGATGACCGGCATCGGTATGCTGAAATCTCCCATGACACTTATCTTCGAACGCGGTCATGTCACGAAAATTGAAGGCGGCAGCGAAGGACTTCTCTTGAAAGCCATGATGGATGAAGCGGGGCGCGGTGCCACTAATTTTGCGGAATTGGGCATCGGCACCAATCGCGGCTCTATCTTGACCGGAGATATCCTTAGCGACGAAAAATCTTTGGGTACCGTTCATATTGCCTTAGGGGATAATATGAATTTTGGCGGTACCGTCGATTCTCGTCTACACATTGATGGGGTCATTAAAGAACCGACGCTTTATCTTGACGATTTCCTAATAATAGATAAAGGCGTCTGGATGGTCTGATTGCATATAATGTATAATAAAATGAATAAAGGAGTGCTTTGATATGGCAAAAGACAGCTCTTTCGATATCGTTTCCGAAGTTGATATGCAGGAAGTAATGAATGCTGTGAACCAGGCAAAAAAGGAGATATCCCAGCGTTACGACTTCAAAGGCAGCAAAACAGAGATCTCCCTGGATGACGTTTCCATAAAAATTGTTACGGAAGATGATTTTCGTTTGAAAAGTGTCATTGATGTGTTGAAAACCCGTTTAATTTCCCGCAAGGTCGCCATCAAAAATTTAGAATATGGTAAAATGGAAGACGCCTCCGGCGGCATGGTTCGTCAGGTTGTCACTATCCGTCAGGGGATCGAGACGGATAAGGCCAAGACGATTGTGAAAGACATTAAAAACGCTAAGTTGAAGGTGCAAGCATCGATTCAAGGGGATCAGGTTCGTGTTTCCGGCAAAAATAAAGACGACCTGCAGGCTGTCATTGGCATGCTGCGGGAAAAAGATTACGGCTTAGAATTGCAATTTACCAATTATCGTTAAGGCTAGTTCTGCTGAATTGTTGTATTGAAAAGATTTTGTTCTAAAAATCAAGTTTTTATTGGAAATTTAACCATGGAAAATGAGAAATATACTTGCATAATTATGAAATTAGTTTTATAATATATGTCAAGTTGAAAAATTTGGAGGGAATGTTTTGATTAATGTAGCCGTTTTGGGGGCTTCGGGGTACGCCGGTGCGGAAATCGTCCGTATTCTGGCCAACCATCCCCAATGCCGGTTGAAACATCTCTTGGCCCACAGCAAAAAGGGGAAATCTTTCGGCGAGGTTTTTCCCTTTTTTGGTGCGTTGAGTAATCTTGAGATGGAAGATACCGACTCTGATACATATATTGATGATTCTGATATGGTGTTTCTGGCTTTGCCCCATGGGCATTCTGCCAGTCATGTGAAAAAGATTTTGGCTGCCGGGAAAAAAGTCGTGGATTTGGGAGCAGACTTCCGTTTCCGTGACGCTGCTGTCTATGAGGCATGGTATCAGGAGCATCCTTACAAAGAAATTTGCGCTGAAACTGTTTACGGCCTCCCGGAAATTCGACGAGAAGCCATTAAAGGACAGAATTTTATTTCCAATCCCGGTTGTTATCCCACTGGCGCTACTTTGGCTCTTTGGCCTCTATTAAAAGAGGGGTTGCTGGAATTGGATTCCATGATTGTTGACAGTAAAAGCGGTATCAGCGGCGCTGGCCGCGGTCTGAAGGAAGGGTCTCTTTACTGTGAATCCTCAGAAAGCATTAAGCCCTATGGCGTGACTTCCCACCGCCACACACCGGAAATTGAGCAGAATTATTCCGAAGCTGCCGGAGAGCCGGTAGTCATCAACTTTACGCCTCATCTCACGCCGATGAGTCGAGGCATTCTCACCACTGCTTACGCCAAGCTCAATGAGAAGGGGCGTGTGGCCGACCTTCGGGCGGTATTTGAACAATATTATGGCGATGAGTTTTTCATTCGTTTGCTGCCCCAAGGCAAATGGCCCGAAACCAAATGGGTGCAAGGTACCAACTTTGTATTTTTAGGCTTTACTGTGGATTCCCGTACCGGACGGGTCATTGTATCCACGGCCATTGATAATTTGGTGAAGGGCGCTGCCGGCCAGGCAGTGCAGAATATGAATCTCATGTGGGGATTTGAGGAGGCTGAAGCATTGAAAATGCTCCCCGTATTCCCATGATTTTTAGGAGGTAGTATGGCTAATTTTGCGGGAGCGGTCACAGCCGCTCAAGGATTTCAGGCTTCCGGCGTTCATGTCGGTATTAAGACTTCCAATCAAACCAAAAAAGATGTGGCGGTTATTTATTCCGAAGTGCCTTGCGCCGTAGCGGGGGTATTCACCACCAATGTGGTCAAGGCGGCGCCGGTACAATACGATATGGAAATTGTAAAAAACGGTACTGCTCGAGCCATTGTGGTAAATTCCGGCAACGCTAATGCCTGCACTGGTCAACAGGGCATTGACGACGCCAAAACTACGGCGGAATATGCGGCGGGACTTTTGGGCGTAAAAGCCGATGAAGTTCTGGTGTGTTCCACCGGGGTGATTGGTCACAATTTGCCCATGGATCGTGTCAAACAAGGGGTGGAGCTGGCTTGCGGCGCATTAAGCGCCGACGCGGAAAGCGGTCACGATGCTGCTCAGGCCATATTGACCACAGATTTATATTTAAAGGAAATTTCCTATACCATTGATCTGGGGGGTATCCCCGTTACCATCGGGGGCATGGCCAAAGGTTCCGGCATGATCTGTCCTCATATGGCCACGATGCTTGCATTTATCACCACTGACGCCGCGATCGAAGGCCCGGTACTGAAAAAAATGATGAAGGAAGTGGCTGATCTCAGCTTTAACCAGATTTCCGTGGACGGTGACATGAGCACCAACGACACCATGCTGATGATGGCCAACGGTTTGGCAGGAAATGCTAAAATTGAGGATGGCTCCAGGGAATACGATCTTTTTAAGGAAACCCTGCAAAATGTCGCAACTTACCTGGCCAAAAAAATTGCCCGTGACGGCGAAGGCGCTACCCACCTTTTTGAAGCTGAAGTGATCAACGCTCCCGACGAGGAAAGCGCTCGAATTGTGGCTAGGTCCATTGTCTCCTCGAACCTGGTAAAGGCCGCGGTTTTCGGTAAGGATGCCAACTGGGGACGCATTATCTGCGCTGCCGGTTACGCCGGTGTGGACTTTGATCCCACGGTGGTGGATATTTATTTGAAGAGTGCGGTTGGTTCCATTTTGGTGGCCAAAGATGGCGGCGGCTTGGAGTTTAACGAAGACGACGCGTTGGAAATTTTAAAAGAAGAAGATGTCTTTGCCGTAGTAGACTTAAAGGCTGGCAACGCTGCTGGTAAGGCCTGGGGCTGCGATCTCACTTATGACTATGTGAAAATCAACGCTGATTATCGGACCTAATGAATAGAGAATATTTATATATTTTAATGAAACAACAGATAAGATTCAAGGTGAAACAGAATGACCATTGATGAAAATAATTATGAAAAGGCGCAGCATTTTATTGAGTGCTTGCCCTATGTACGCCGTTGGCACGGAAAAACCATTGTGGTAAAATATGGCGGCAACGCTATGATAAACGAAGAATTAAAGGAAGCCGTATTAAAGGATATTATTTTGATGAACCTCATCGGCATCCGTACGGTTTTGGTTCATGGCGGCGGCCCAGCCATTGAGGATTATTTGAAACGGTTGGACATCAAAAGCGACTTCAAAAGCGGTCTGCGTGTCACCAATGAAGCGGTAATGGAAACCGTCTCCATGGTTCTGGTGGGGAAAATCAATCAGAATACTGTCTCGGAAATCAATCGTCTCGGCGGTAAAGCCGTGGGGCTTTCGGGGAAAGACGGCGCCATGATGAAATGTAAGAAGAAATTCGCCCGGGTGATGGACGGTGATAAGGTACGCCAAATTGACATCGGCATGGTAGGGGAGGTGGAGTCCTTCGACAATACTATCATTAACAATATGTTGAATGACAATTATATTCCCGTCATTGCTCCCATCGGTACTGACGAGAATGGCGGTACCTACAACGTCAATGCCGACTATGCCGCAGGGAAAATCGCTGCCGCTCTTGGTGCGGAAAAGCTCTTCCTTCTCACTGACGTAGAAGGAATTTTCCGTGACTTCAATGATAAGAATTCTCTGATTTCTACTATCAAGTCTACGGAAATGCCTCAACTCATTAAGGACAAAGTCATCTGTAAAGGTATGATTCCCAAGGTGGAAAGCTGCATGAAAGCCATTGAGGGCGGCGTTAACGGCGTCCATATCATCGACGGACGGGTTCCCCACAGCATCCTGCTGGAACTCTTCACCGATAGCGGGGTCGGAACCATGGTAACAAAGGAGTAGACTATGGATTATATCGAACAAGGGAAAAATGTGCTGATGGGAACCTATGGCAGATATCCCATTGTGCTTGAAAAAGGAAAAGGCCCTTGGGTATGGGATACCGAAGGGAAAAAATACCTCGATTTTGTTAGCGGGATTTCCGTCAATAATTTGGGCCATTGCCATCCCGCCATTGTGAAAGCGGTAAAGGAACAAGCTGAGCAGATGTTTCATTGCTCCAACCTTTATTGGTCCAAACCTCAGCTGGCTTTGGCGGAAAAACTTGTAGCTGCCAGTGGCTTGGGAAAAGTCTTTTTTGGAAACAGCGGCGCCGAAGCCAATGAGGGGGCCATCAAGCTGGCACGAAAATATTTCTACGACAAAGGACAGCCGGAAAAATATGAGATTATCACCATGGTAAAATCCTTCCATGGCAGAACTTTGGCCACCCTTACCGCCACGGGGCAGGATAAAGTAAAAACGGGCTTTTCGCCTTTGATGCCAGGATTTACTTACGTTCCTTATAATGATTTTCAGGGGTTGGCCGCTGCGGTCAATGACCATACCTGTGCCATTATGCTGGAACCCATTCAAGGGGAGGGCGGCGTCCATCCTGCCAATGCTGACTATTTGAAGAAAATCAAAGCCTTTTGCGAGGAAAAAGACCTGCTGTTAATTTTCGATGAGGTCCAGTGTGGCCTGGGTCGTACTGGGAAGCTTTTTGCCTATGAAAATTACGGTGTGGTTCCTGATATTGTGACCTTAGCCAAGGCTTTAGGCGGCGGCTTGCCCATGGGGGCCTTCATTGCCTCCGATAAAGTGGCGGCCTCCTTCGGCCCCGGTTCCCACGGCTCTACCTTTGGCGGCAATCCTGTAGTTGCCGCCGCGGGGAACGCTTATCTCGAAACCATCGAAAAAGAGCATATTTTAGAAAATGTAACAAAAATCAGCGCCTATCTCCAAGAAAAGCTCAACGGTATCATGGATGAACGGATCAAAGAAGTGCGGGGCATGGGCTTGCTTTTGGGAATGGAACTGACAGTGGATGCTGGTCCTATTGTGAATCGCTGTCTGGAGCGGGGATTGCTTCTGTTGGTGGCAGGGCCGCACGTCATTCGTTTCTTACCACCTTTAAATACGACGGAGGATTTGGTTGATTCCGCCGTGGCAATATTAGAAAACGTTTTAAAAGAGGAGGCATAATATGGAAATTACCACGAAGTACAAAGGCCGTGACTTCTTATCCCTCTACGATTATACCGGTGAGGACATTGCGTATTTTCTTGATGTGGCCGACGCGCTGAAAAAAGAACAAAAAGAAGGCGGCACTATGGGGTATCTCCCCGGCCGCACCTTGGGGATGCTTTTTACCAAAAGCTCCACCCGTACCCGCGTATCCTTCCAGGTGGGGATTCATCAACTGGGCGGCACCGGGCTTTTCCTCTCCGGCAATGACCTGCAAATTGGCCGCGGGGAACCCATTCGGGACACTGCCCGGGTGCTTTCCCGTTATCTTGACGCAATTATGATTCGTACCTTTGCCCACAGCGATGTGGAGGAATTGGCACAGTACTCCGATATCCCCATCATCAACGGCCTTACGGATCTCCTTCATCCCTGCCAGGTCTTGGCAGATTTGCAGACCATCCGTGAATATAAGGGTAAAAATTTGAAGGGCCTGAAGATGACCTACATCGGCGACGGCAATAACATGGCTCATTCCCTGATGTACGGCGCTGCCAAAATGGGGATGGATATGACTTTGGCTTGTCCTGAAGGGTATGACCCCGATAGTGAAGTGGTGAGACGCGCCAAAGAAGTGGCGGAAGAAAGCGGCAGCCTAATCAAAATCTATCGTGATCCCAAGGAAGCCGCCGAGGGGGCTGATGTCCTCTATACCGACGTTTGGGCCAGCATGGGCCAAGAGGGCGAAGCCATCCAGCGCCGCCAAGCCTTTGAAGGCATCTATCAGGTTAACGGCGACTTGATGGAGGTGGCCAAGGATGACGCCATGGTGCTTCATTGCTTGCCTGCCCACCGTGGGGAAGAAATCACTGACGAAGTGATGGAAGGCAGAAATTCCGCCATTTTTGACGAAGCGGAAAACCGTCTTCACGCGCAAAAAGCCGTTATGGCTCTGTTGATTCCCTAATTTTTCAGTAATCTCAGTAAAGGAGTAAAATCTCATGGCAGAAAAAGTTGTTTTGGCTTATTCCGGCGGTCTGGATACCACCGCCATCATTCCCTGGTTAAAGGAAAACTATGATTATGAAGTAATCTGTGTCTGCATTGACGTGGGCCAGGAAAGCGAATTGGACGGCTTGGAAGAACGCTCCAAATTGTCCGGCGCCGCGAAGCTTTATATCCTCGACGTGGTCGATGAATTTGTTGACGATTATATCATGCCTTGCGTAAAAGCCAACGCCGTTTATGAAAACAAATACCTTTTGGGAACCTCTATGGCTCGTCCTCTCATCGCCAAAAAATTGGTGGAAATCGCCAGAAAGGAAGGGGCTGTGGCCATTTGTCACGGCGCTACCGGCAAAGGCAATGACCAGGTCCGTTTTGAATTGGGGATCAAAGCTCTGGCTCCCGATCTCAAAATTATCGCTCCCTGGCGCTGTAATGAAACCTGGAATATGCAGTCCCGTGAAGACGAAATTGAATATTGCAAACAGCATGGCATTGACCTGCCCTTCTCCGCTGACAGCAGCTATAGCCGGGACAGAAACCTTTGGCATATCAGCCACGAAGGTCTTGAATTGGAAGACCCCGCTCAGGAACCTAATTACGACCATCTTCTTGTTCTCGGTGTCACGCCGGAAAAAGCTCCCGCAGAAGGCGAATATGTCACCATGAAATTTGAAAAAGGCGTTCCCGTTGCTTTGAACGGCAAAGAAATGAAGGCCTCTGATATCGTTAAGGAATTGAACGCCCTCGGCGGCAAACATGGCATCGGTATCGTTGATATCGTGGAAAATCGTGTCGTTGGTATGAAATCCCGCGGTGTTTATGAAACCCCCGGCGGCACCATCCTTATGGAGGCTCATACCCAGTTGGAAGAGTTGATTCTCGACCGCGCTACTCTCAATGTGAAAAAAGACATTGCCAACAAATTTGCCGATGTGGTTTATGAAGGCAAATGGTTCACTCCCCTCCGTGAGGCTCTCCAGGCCTTCGTGGAATCCACCCAGGAATATGTTACCGGTGAAGTGAAATTTAAGCTCTACAAAGGCAATATCATCAAAGCCGGCACCACCTCTCCCTATTCCCTTTACAGTGAATCTCTCGCCAGCTTTACCACTGGCGACCTTTATGACCATCATGATGCCGAAGGTTTCATCAACTTGTTTGGTTTGCCTTTGAAAGTTCGTGCCATGCTTTTGGCTGAAAAAGAATAAGCTGAATATCATAAAAGGATGAAAATCTGTGTTGGCCGCTCCAGGTCAGACTCTTGCGCGCGTGAAAGTATGCAAGAGCCTGTCTTGAAGCGGTCGCCTTGCTATTGAGCCTTTTTCCTGTTTCTAAAAGAATCGGTTTATGTAGTACGGCTCATTTGTTCAACAGTGAATGATAAAGAAATAACGAAGAATGAAAAGGAGGTCGTTATGGCGAATCATTACCAAATAATAGATGAAAGTCATTGGAAGCGGGCTGGTCATTGCCGGGTATTTCGAAACTGTGTTGAGTCCGCGTTCTGCGTTACGTTTGAATTGGATATTACCAATTTTTTGCAAAGAATCAAGGAAAAGAATTTCTCGTTTACCATGGCGATGATTTTTGCGGTATCAAAATGCGCCAATGAAATTGAGGAATTTCGTTACCGCTTTCTTGACGGCGACATTGTTTTATTTGACCGAATTGATACAGCGTTCACTTATTTGAATAAGGAAACGGAGCTATTTAAGGTTGTAAATGTTCCTATGCAGGCTACGATGGAAGCGTACGTTGCCATAGCTACCAAAACCGCGAAGGAACAAAAGGAATATTTTACGGGTCCTTTGGGGAATGATATCTTTCAGTTCTCTCCCATTCCCTGGATATCCTATACTCATATTTCCCATACTAATTCCGGAAAGAAAGATAACGCCACGCCCTTGTTTGATTGGGGAAAATATTTTCAGCGGAACGGCAATACCTTCTTGCCTTTTTCCATTCAGGCGCATCATTCATTTGTGGATGGTCTGCACATTGGGAAATTGGCGGAATCCCTGCAAAATTATTTGGATGAATATGAATAACGATGGATCATTGTTATGCCTGCATTTCTTTTTCTGTTAGTGAGAAAGGAAAACAAAAAATTCACCATTTTAGAGCAAAAAACAATTGAAAATTTTCAGAAAATATGGTAAATTAATGATGTTATACGACTGACGGAAGTGGAATCAACCACATGAAGTATAGCTGAACGAGCCGACCGTCTGGGCAAGGGCCTATGATGGTAGGCTCTTTTTTCTCTGACATACTTTGCCGGCCCTGGAAGGCCGAGAAAGAGAGGTGCGTATGCTGGATCCGAGAGAGTATAAAGATTGGCAAATCGCTGCTGAAGCGGAAAAACGCCTCCCCAGTGTGGAGACCTTCCGTGAACAGCTTGGTTTGCTGCCCGAAGAGATTATTCCCTTCGGCAAAACACCAAAACTTGATTTTTTGAAAATTATGGAGCGTCTCAAGGATCGCCCCGATGGAAAGTATATTGAAGTTACCGCCATTACCCCCACGCCTTTGGGGGAAGGAAAATCCACCACGGCCCTGGGGCTTATCGAGGGCCTTGGTAAACGCGGCGTCAATGTGGGCGGTTGTTTGCGCCAGCCTTCGGGCGGCCCTACGATGAATATCAAAGGGACTGCTGCCGGCGGCGGCAATGCCCTGCTGATTCCCATGACGGAGTTTTCTCTGGGCCTCACCGGGGATATTAACGACATCACCAACGCTCACAATCTTGCCATGGTGGCTTTAACCGCCAGAATGCAGCATGAGAATAATTATGATGACGCACAGCTGGCGGAACGGGGCTTGCGTCGTCTCGACATCGACTCGAAAAATATTGAAATGGGCTGGGTTATGGACTTCGCTGCCCAGGCCCTCCGTAATATTATCATTGGTATGGGCGGCCCCAAAGACGGTTATTTGATGGAATCCAAATTTGGCATCACCGTAAGCTCTGAATTGATGGCGATTCTTTCCGTGGCCACGGATTTGAAGGATTTAAGGGAACGTATCGCCAATATCGTGGTAGCCTATGATAAGCACGGCCGTCCTGTTACCACCCGTGATTTGGAGGTCGACGGCGCCATGGCTGCCTGGATGCGGAACACCATCAATCCTACTTTGTGCTATACTGTAGAACATCAGCCTTGCCTGGTTCACACCGGTCCATTTGCCAATATCGCCATTGGGCAGTCCTCCATCATTGGCGACCGCATGGCCTTGAAGCTTTATGATTATAATGTCACCGAAAGCGGTTTCGCCGCTGACATCGGCTTTGAAAAATTCTGGAATGTAAAATGCCGTCTTTCCGGTCTGAAGCCCCACGTTTCAGTGCTGGTTTGCACCATCCGCGCCTTGAAAATGCACGGTGGCGGCCCCGAAGTTCTCCCCGGCAGACCGCTGCCGGAAGAATATACCAAGGAAAATTTAAACCTGCTGGAAAAAGGCTTGAAAAATTTGGTTCACCACATCCGCACTGTTTTAAAATCCGGCATGAAACCGGTGGTGTGTATCAACGCCTTTGCTACCGATACCGACGCCGAAGTGAATCTGATTCGCCAGACCTGCCACGCTATGGGCGTGCGCTGCGCCCGTTCTGAACATTGGCAGTACGGTGGGGATGGGGCTTTGGAATTGGCCGATGCCGTCATCGAAGCCGCAGAGGAGCCTTCGGATTTGAAATTCCTTTATCCCATGGAAATGCCTCTGCGTCAGCGAGTGGAAAAAATCGCTACAGAGGTTTATGGCGCCGATGGCGTCGATTGGTCCCCGCTGGCGGAAGAAAAGGCAAAACGTTTTGAAAACGATCCCAAATACAGTGAATACTCTACTATGATGGTAAAAACTCATTTGAGCTTGACCCATGACCCCCAGATAAAAGGGGTGCCCAGAAATTGGCGCTTGCCCATCCGCGATGTACTCGTTTATGGCGGGGCGAAATTCCTTTGCCCCATGGCCGGTTCCATCAGTCTGATGCCCGGTACTAGTTCCGACCCTGCGTTCCGCCGTATTGATGTGGATACAGACACTGGGGAAGTGACAGGGCTCTTCTAATGATTGAATATTAACTGAAGCCAATAAAAGAACCGAATCCTTTCATTATCATGGGATTCGGTTCTTTTTATGTTAACGATGATTTTTTGCATTGATTTTTGTTGATGTAGGGTTCCTGATTGTTTCGACGAGTCGGATGTTTTTTTGATGCGTTGAGGCCTTGTTTATAGAACAGGTTTTGCAATAAAATCTTATTAATGCAAAAAAGCATCGGATTGTGCTGGAATTTTTAAAAATCATGATAAATATTTTGATATATATAAAAATTAGATGCATTCTTGCATTTATATTGATGTGTTTTTGCATTTTAAAGGGCGACGATTTATACAGGAGTTTTATAATTTTGTTCTCGGGAACCGATGAGATGAGAGATTGAACTAAAGATTTTTAATGTATTTTTGCATTATTTAAGAAATTGATCTTAATATTTTTTTTGTTGAAAAATATTAAAAAGGCGATTTATCAGGGAAAATAAATTTTTTTTATTTTTTTTGCTTGTTTGGCACGACAGTTGCATTATATAAAGGCAAATGAAAAAAATAATCCAAAATTGCTAACTTGCAAAGGATTGCAAACTTTGGCTCCGGTATCCATGGCGAAGACCATGGAAATAAAATAAAATCTTATTTTATTATGTTTTGACAAGGTGGTGGTCAATACATTATCCCGCAGGGAAAAGATTTTGTCAATCAAAAGAAACAAAAACAGAACACAGGTTACAAAGAAAGAAAAAAGAAAGTATTAAAAGGAGATTATGTAATATGTTATTCAATTATTTGAGCGAAGATCAAGTCAAACAAATGCATGAAGCTACCTTGGAAGTTTTGGAAACCATCGGCGTTCGCAGCGCTTCCCAGCGTTTCCTCGACAAATGTGCTGAATTGGGCCTTATCGTAGAAGACGGTAACGTTCGTTTCCCCAGAGATTTGGTGGAAAAAGCCATCAAATCTGCTCCTTCTCAATTCTCTCTCTATGGCAGAGATGGCAGCCATGAAGTAAAACTCGGCAGCGACGAAGTTTATTCCCAGACCTGCATCGGTAGCCCCTTCATCATTGATATTGAAACCGGTGAAAGAAGAACCGTTGTTTACAAAGACTTAGAAGATTTCGTCCGCGTTTGTGATGGCCTCGATTATATCGACATCATTTCCGCTATTTTCCCCAAAGATGTTCCTGAACATGCAGCTGTTACCGCTGAAACCGTCGCTCAGGTTAAAAACACCACCAAACCCTTGCATATCTGCATCGAATCCGACCATGAAACCAAATACATCGCTGACGTTCTCGCAGCTGCAGTAGGCGGCATGGACAAATTGGTTGAAAAACCCATCGCTTATCTCCAGGTTTCCCCCATCAGCCCCTTGGATTATGCAACCGGTCCCGCCAACGGCCTCTTGGATGTTGTTGAAGCTGGTCTTCCCTTGGGTATCATTCCTTGCCCCATGCTCGGTGCTACCGGTCCTATGACCTTGATCGGTTCCGTTGTAATGCACAACGCTGAAATGCTCGCCGGTGTTGTTGTTTCTCAGTTGATGAAACCCGGTCATCCCGTGGTAATGTCCCCCCGTGTAACCTTTATTGATATGAAAACCGCTGTTGGTCTCTGGGCTGCTCCTGAAATGGGCTTGGCAGGCACCTGCTCCCATCAGATGTGCAGATACTATGGTATCCCCAGTGAACCCACTGGTTTCTCCGGCTCTTCCAAAGTTTCCGACGAACAAAGCGGTTTTGAACGTATGTTCAACGCTCTCGTTCCTGGCCTTGCCGGCGCCAGCATCCTCGGTACCGCTGGTTCCTTTGACAATGCTTTGATCGCTGACTATCGCACCATCGTAATGGATAACGAAATTTCTTCCATCGTAAAACGCGCTTGCAAAGGTCAGAAAGTTGACGAAGACATCTGTGCTGTCGAAGCAATCCGTGAAGTTGTTAACGGTGAAAGAAACTTCCTCGGCAACGAACATACCATGCGTTATCTCCGCACCGAACTCTGGAATCCCGTTATCTGCGAAAGAAACGCTTACGAAGTTTGGGCTCAGAATCCCACCACTTATCATGACAAAGCTATGGCTATGGCTCGTGACCTCTATGATAATCATGAAGTCGCTCCCATGCCTGCCGAATATGCAGCTGCTGTTGACGCTGCTTATCAGAAAGCTGTTAACAAGGAATAATTTAGTCAATCATCTTCCTCGTTTCTCTTATGGAGGGCGTCCTTCGGGCGCCCTCTGTAATTTTATATGCTGGCCTTAGTTGTCTGTATATAATAACTTTTTTTATTGATTTTATTGTGCCAAAAATTACAATAACTTTTGTTATTCCCTCAGGCAAAATTTTATGTTATACTTTTTACATTACCTTGGCATCATAATCTTTCAAGAGATACTTATGTTTGTTTGTCGTCAATAAGGGCAATATGGTGGGATAATAATTATGAAAAATTTTTATGGAACTCATAGCGGAGAGATTACCATGGCAAGGCCTGTGATTCGGAAAGAGGATTTTTCCGATACTGCTTTTACCGTGGCTCCCCGCAACAAAGAAGTTACTTATGATGAATTGATGACTGCCACTTGGGATTATCTTTTATTGGGGCATCCTGCGGAGAAGGTCTTTCGTAGAACAGAGTTGCTGCGTTATTTTTATAGTAACCATTTTCGAAAGAAGAAAATTGCCCAGGTTCCTTGTGATTCTCCATTTGCCACCATTACGGTGAATGAAGATTATGAACTTTTGCCAGAACACTATTGTAATGAAGACATTGCTGTTGTAATGGATTCCCAGGGTGGTATTGTCGGCGTGAAGGACCGATTCCAAACCTATCAACGGATATTGACCGACGGTTGCCGCCAGGTTTGGCAAAAGGAATTGCAGATTGACTTCTTTCAGAAAATTTTCAGTGCGATGGAAGATGATGTTTTTATTACTGATGAATACGGTTTTATTCAATATATTAATCCTAGCGGTGAAAAAATCTGCCAAATTCAATTATCTGATTATATTGGAAAGCATGTTACTGAACTTGAAAAGAACAGTGTTGTTTCCCAAAGTATTACCTTGGAAGTGCTGCGTACCGGCGAACGGGCGGAGCAGACAGTGAAGCTCTCTTCGGGGCGTTTGATTATGGCCATCGGCCTGCCGATTTATAATGCGAAGGGAGAGATGGAACACGTTTTAAGTTCCTCCAAAGACGTGAAGGAAATTAATGAACTTTTGGAGAAAGTCGCCAATATGGTTCAGGACCTTGATGTGCAAAAACGGGAATTGGAAAACTTGCGAGAACGGATGGCCAGTCAAAAGAATTACGTTTTTGAAAGTCCCGCCATGAAGCAGGTGCAGAAAATTATTTCCAAGGTTGCTCCTACCGATGTTTCCATTTTAATTGAGGGGGAAAGCGGCACAGGGAAAGAGGTTGTGGCTGACTTTATTTATCAATGTAGTCGCCGTCACGATAAACCCTTTGTGAAAATCAACTGTGGTTTGATTCCGGAAAATCTTTTAGAGTCAGAGTTGTTCGGTTATGAGGCTGGGGCTTTTACTGGCGCTGATAAACGGGGAAAACTGGGGAAAATCGAAACTGCCAACGGTGGTACGCTATTTTTTGATGAAATCGGTGAAATGCCCCTTTCATTGCAAGTAAAGTTATTGGAATTTCTCCAAGACCGCACTATGGTTCGAGTAGGCGGTGTGAAAAAGATTCCTATTGATGTTCGCGTCATCGCCGCAACCAACCGAGATTTAAAGGAAATGGTGAATCAGGGCACTTTCCGCGGCGACTTGTATTACCGTTTAAACGTGATGCCCATCAATCTGCTGCCGTTAAAGGATCGACGGGAAGATATCATGCCCTTAGTCAATATGTTTTTAAAAAGGTTTAATTCATCTTATTTGTCTAAGAAATCCTTTGATCAAGCGGCCATGGAAGAATTAATGGAGTATAGCTGGCCCGGTAATGTGCGAGAGTTGATGCACGTGGTGGAGCGGGCTATGATTACTTGTGAAGGCGATGTTATTGACACCAAAGTGCTTTCTGAAATTCTAAGCGGTGATTCGGAATTTTCCGGAAATATTATCTGTACTGGTTTATTGCCTTTGAAACAGGCGAAAGCGGAATTGGAAGGCATTCTTGTGCGTAATGCTTATGAGAAGTGCGGAAGCACCTACCGCGCCGCTGAGGTTTTGGGGGTAAATCAAAGTACCGTAGCGCGAATTTTGAAAAAACAGCGCAGTGAAAGTGATGCATGATTGCATTGTATTGAATGCAAAAAAGCATTCGACAAAATACCAGTATATGCGCATCAAATAAAATATTTATTAAACGATATTTTAAGAAAAAGCCATAAATTAATGCTTATTTGCATCGATTTATGGCACTTTTTTTATTGAATAACAAAAAATTAAACGCCCTGAGCAGGTGATTAATTTTTTTTGCTTATGTTTGATTTTTTGGCACGTACCTTGCAATATACAAAGTATATAAATAATACCGGAGCAAAGTGTTATTTAATCTTAAGGAGGAAGAAAAATGGGTAGAAACACACAAGCAGTTTTCAATGGTCTCGGCAGCTTTGGTATCGTCGGATATTCCCAAGATGAATTACAAACCATTCATCTGGCATCCCTCGATCTCCTGCAAAATGTCGGGGTACGAGTAGATAGCGCAGAAGCCAGAGAAATTTTTGCCGCTGGCGGCGCTGTAGTAGATCCTGAAACCAATATCGTCCGCATCCCTCCCTATGTGGTGGAAGATGCCATCCGTACCGCTCCCCCCACTGTTCTCTTGGCTGCAAGAGATCCTCAAAAGGACTATGTGGTAGAAAAAAATAGAGTTGGTTTTGTTAACTTCGGTGAAGGCGTTGTTGTTCGCGATATCGAAACCAAAGAATATCGTCCCAGCACCAAAGCTGACTTGGTAAAATGTTCCATCATGAGCGACTACCTTTCCAATATGGATATCACTTACCGTGCCGTTGCTTCTCAGGACATCCCTGGTCCTCTTCAAGCACTCCACAATGCGGAAGCGATTTTCCCCAATACCACCAAACACGTTTTCATCGGTCCCGATGGCGCTGAAAATGCTAAGAAAATCATTCGTATGGCTTCCCTCGTTGCTGGCGGCAGAGAAAACCTTCGCAAAAGACCTTTGGTCACTTTCAATGTATGCCCCACCAGTTTGTTGAAATTGATTCCTGAATGCACTGACGTCGTAATTCTTGCTGCCAAAGAAGGTGTTCCCATTAACATCATTTCCATGGCTATGGCTGGTGCTACTTCTCCTGTAACTTTGGCCGGTACTCTCGTTACCCACAATGCTGAAGTTTTGAGCGTTATCGTTCTTTCTCAGTTGACCCAAAAAGGCGCGGCCTGCATCTATGCTAGCTCCACCACCATCATGGATATGCGTTATACTACCGCTCCTGTTGGTGCTCCTGAATTGGGCATGATCAGTGCTTCCGTTGCACGTCTGGCTCAGTTCTATAATCTCCCCAGCTTCGTAGCCGGTGGTTAGGCAGACAGCAAACTCCCCGATGCTCAAGCAGCTCATGAAAAAACATTGACAGCCCTTTTGGCAGCCCAGGGCGGCGCCAACATCATTTATGGGGCCGGGATGTTAGACCTCGGTATCACTTTCGACTATGCTCAGTTCGTCATTGATAACGAAATCTATACCATGATCCGCAAAGTCATTGAAGGTATCAAAGTAACTGACGAAAATCTCGCCGTTGATCTGATCAAGGAGATCGGGCCTGGCGGCGAATTGGTCAGCCATCCTCATACCTTTGAACGCTTCAGAAAAGAACAAAGCACCAGCAGCCTCTTCTGCCGCACCATGCGTGAAACTTGGGAAATGGAAGGCAAAACCGACTTGGCTGAACGTGCTTATGAACGCGCAAAATACATCATGGAAAACCATAAAGTCGCTCCTCTTGCTGACGGCGTAGAAGCTGGCATGCGTGATATTATCTCCGAAGCCGCCGAAGAATACGGTATCAAGGAATAAAACTTGAAAATTATTTGGGAGGTGTGCAATGGATATTGGTGCATTATTGGTTAAATTAGTAGTCATTGGCGCCGCTGTCAATGCGATTACTTGGATTATTGTATTTTACCGCAAGCTGCTTAAAAACCCCGGTTTGATGCTTCAGAATCCTTACTATCAAAGCCGCGGTAAAACAAAACTGCTTTCTCTTATTCACTTCTTTATTGTTGCTTTCATCATGTTTGGTGATACCCTTGGTATCGGTGGTAATGCTCCTCATACCGCTCTTTTGAAGCTGACAAAAGCTACGGACGAACGACTGATTCCCGGTACGTTGAATACTGCGTCTTTATTAGGTTCCGCAACCGAAACCATGTTGTTCGTATCCACCGTTACCGTGGATCCCCTTACCTTGATTTGCCTGATCGCTGCCGTTACCATCGGTACAAAATTAGGTGCAAAATATGTTTCCCATTTACCGCTCAGACCCATCCGTTTTATTATCGGTTTTGGCCTTGCTGTTGTTACCGTTACCATGATTCTCCGTAACCTTGGCCTCTGGGCAGTTGGCGGTATGGAAATTGGTATTTATGGTGTGCAGCTCGTTATCGCAACGATCCTTTTCTTCTTTGTTGGTATTCTTGCTGCCGGTGGTGTTGGCGGTTATGCCTTCATGATTGCCATTTGTTACGGTTTTGGTATGGATCCCAGATGCGCATTCCCCATCATGTTCGGTTCCTATACCTTCTTGATGCTGGCCAGTGGTCTTACCTTCCTGAAAAACGAAGCCCTCGACTACAGAGCAAATGCCTTTGGTAATATTGGTGGCGTTGTCGGTGTATTGCTGGCATACTTTATCTTCCAGTCCATGCCGATTAATGTATTGTTCTGGCTCATCGTTGTCATCTTGTTCTACACTTCTGCTACCATGCTTTACGCAGCATTTAGGAACACAAAGAATGCTGTTCAGACGGAGAAAGAATTGATAGAATAAAAGTCCTTTATGGCAAATAGTGAAGGTTGTGTTTGTTTGTATCGGCGCCACCATAGATTTGCGTTCTTTCGCAAGTCTGTGGTGGTGTTCGAATAATCCCGATTTGTTGTCATAGGGCCGGCTTCCCTGAACCGGCAAAAAAATTGCTTGTCATTTTTTTATTGATACAGGAGAGTCTGCTGATGAAATAGTTGTAAATCGTTTTTGCTTCTACTGCTTCTGCCTGAGGAGCATAGAAGGCACTTTGTGAATCGTGGACCTTGTAGCTTGATTTATCCTTTACGGGAGGACCGATGTTATGACAATTGTATACATATGTACTGTCTTAATATTTATTTTATCCTTTGTGACATATATGATTGCCGCATGGAAACATCCATATTTCAATATAGGCAAAGAGGAAAGCGGAAAAAACGGTGTTCTGATTCGCAATATGCTGTCCATCGGTGCTATTGTAATTTATATGTTTGTTGCCATTCATGTGGGCAGACATATTCATACCAACGGTTTTCTTTATATTACGCTCGGATATCTTTTCGGTGTTCTTTTAGGGAATCTTTTTGCAAGATGTGTTTTAAATCGTAAGTATAAAGATGTTGTTTACGAAAAATACTCTGTAAAAAAAGCACAAGAGTCTCGGGAACTTGAAGAGACACAAATTACGGAAGAAGCGGAATATGCGGAGTGTTGTGATGAATGTGATATCAATGAAGAGAAAACGGTCACTTTTGAAAAAATAAGAGCTTTTCCTCAGCCTCCGGATCATTCCAAAGATCGTCCCTGGTATTAAGAGACGGTATTTGGCGGATTGAAAAAAACCTTCCTTGGAGTAGCTCGTTATCCTTATTCGCAGTTCAGAAGGTTTTTCTGATTTACGGTCTATACTAATCGCTATCATTTCATTGAAAGCAGAGTTTTTTGACAATCTGAAACGGACAGTCAGCGACTGTCCGTTTTTTATGCTGATAATGGAGGGGTAAGAGGGCAAATATGGTTTGTGTCGGAATCATCATAAAGAGTTTTCAAAAAAACTAAATAATATGTAAGAATTTTTGAAAATAGCAGTTTGATTGCTTTTTAGTAATTTGGGTTACAATTTTGATTCAAATATGATATAATCCAAAAGTATTTCCCTATACTTTATAGAATATTTGGGAAAGGAGGCATATGAAATGACAAATCAAAAAAAGGATTTCTCCACAGAAAACCAGAAAAAACGTATTTTAGCCCATGTTGACCATACGTTATTGAAGGCAGTAGCAGATTGGACAGGGATTCGGTCTCTGTGTGAAGAGGCTGTTTCCCATGGAACAGCTTCAGTTTGTATACCTCCCTCCTATGTAGAACGCGTTCATCGAGTCTATCCCGATCTTGCTATTTGTACTGTGGTAGGCTTTCCTCTGGGATACCATACAACAGAAACCAAGGTTTTTGAGGCCAAGCAAGCTTTGGATAAAGGGGCTTCGGAAATTGATATGGTGGTAAATCTTGGTCATGTGAAAAATGGGGATATGGAAGAAGTTACCAAAGAAATTCGAACCATGAAGGGTATTTGTGGGAATCATATTTTAAAGGTAATTATTGAAACCTGTTATTTGACGGAAGATGAAAAAATAGCCCTTTGCCGCTGTGTCACAGAGGGTGGGGCTGACTATATTAAAACCTCTACTGGTTTTGGAAGTGGTGGGGCAACAGAAGATGACGTCCGACTGATGAAGAAGCATATTGGTCAGAACGTTAAAATCAAAGCAGCCGGAGGCATCCGTACCAAAGAAGAGTTGGAAAAGTATCTAGCCCTAGGCTGCAAGCGAATCGGCGCCAGCAACGCAGTTGCGGCTCTGACCGATGAAAATGATTTAGAGAATTAAGTTTGGAAAGGCGGTAACAGTCATTATGAATGTTGAAACTTTGATTCAATCGGCAATAGAAGCTCGTGAGACTTCTTATGCTCCATATTCGCATTTTACCGTAGGTGCGGCCCTTCTCACTGAGGATGAAAAGATTTACCGTGGCTGCAATATCGAGAATGCGGCATATCCTGCGTCTGTGTGCGCAGAACGCTCGGCATTCTATTCTGCCATTGTCGATGGACATAGAAAATTTGTGGCCATTGCGATTATTGGAGGGCATGAAGATAAGGATAGTTTTGATTTGGATTATTGCTTTCCCTGCGGCAGTTGCCGCCAGGTAATGTTGGAATTTTGTGAGCGGGATTTTGAAATTATCGTAGCTAAAAGCTGCAATGACTATGCGGTTTATACTTTAAAGGAACTTTTGCCTCATGGCTTTTCTATGAATCATTCCTTAGATCGCTGAGGATGCCCATAATTTTCATAAAAAGAGATAGCAAAAAAACCGCTTTCAAAGCGGTTTTTTTGCATTTAGAGATTCAGAGATAAGTTTTATACAAAAATATCTTTGGAAAAAGATATCATTGCCGTACGTTATTGGGCTTGGAGGTCGCATCCGGTAAAGGGGGCCATGGTGAGACGTACAAAATAGCCCTGGTTATGGTCGCAAACGGGGCAGACCATTGGCGCTTGACGGCCTGTTAAAATATGGCCGCAGTTTAAGCATATCCAACCGGTTTCCACGTCGGAAATAAACAACTTTTCCTGCTCTAGTAGCTCCGCGAATTTGCCAAAACGGTCGCCGTGAGTCTTTTCAATTTCCGCGATCATTTTAAAGTGCTGGGCAATGACGGGGAAACCCTCCTCCTCGGCAATTTTTCCGAAGGCGGGATAAGCGTCTCCAAATTCCTCATATTCATTATGTTGGGCCGCCTTCAGTAGAGAGAGTACATCTTTGCCATTATCCACGGGGTAGGCCGCATCAATGGTGATATTTTGTCCCGCGGCTTCGGCCAAATGCTTATAGAAAATTTCTGCGTGTTCTTTTTCCTGGTTAGCGGTAAAGGTGAACACCGCTTCTACTACATGGAGATTTGCATTTTTGGCGGTGGAAGCCGCAAAGGTGTAACGGTTTCTGGCTTGGCTTTCCCCTGCGAAGGCGCGGAGCAGATTGATTTTCGTTTCACTGCTGTTGAAATCTGTTTTCACTGAAAATATCCTCCCGATGTTTGTTTTTCCTAATATGCCCTGTTTTTTGTGAAATCATTCCAGATTTACATAAAAAAAGACCATACCAATTAGGGTATGGTCTAAAGGTGCCATAATTTTATTCTAATTTAAATGGTTTTGCCTGTTTTTAAAGTTCTGCGCCGATCTGACGGGCTTTCGCTTTGATATCGTCGCTGAGAACAAATTCCGGGGAGCTTGTATTGCTGACAATCATATTTTCCACGACTTCCCAACCGAATTTTTTGAAAACTTCTTCCATGGTGTCAACTTCACTTTGGTACATCGTGTCGTCAAAGGCTCCCTGTACATAAAGGGCAAAAACTTTTTTCCCGGGATTACGGGGTTGGAATTGATTGTTAATGAAGGGATAAAGACGGTCAATCCACAATTTTGCCTGACCGGTAATTCTGCTCATATAGATGGGGGAACTGAATACAATGGCATCCGCCTCTTTGATGGCCTCGTACATGGGCTGCAAATCATCTTTGGTGGCGCAGCCTTCGTGCTTACGGCAATAGAAGCAGCTTTGGCAGCCGCGAACGCCTTTATCATTGAGATTAAAATAAGTTACTTCGTTCCCTTTTTCTTCTGCGCCCTGGATCATCTCATTGAGCACTTGGGAGCAAATCCCCTTTTTTCTGGGACTGCCGTTGAATATTACAATTTTACTCATGGTTATTTACCTCCAATTCTCTAAATACTTATTCTATTGTTCAGTTTATATCTCTTTAATGTAAAATTAGTGAATATATCGTGAACTTAAAAATCAGCTTGACCAGTAGTGCGGGGGAAGGGGAGGACGTCACGGATATTGGAAATTCCCGTCATATACATAATGAGCCGCTCAAATCCCAAGCCAAACCCGGCATGTTTTGTACTGCCGTATTTTCTTAAATCTAGATACCACCAGTAATCCTCAGGATCCAACCCTAATTCTTCCATGCGACTAGTGAGTACATCTAGGCGTTCTTCCCTTTGGGAGCCGCCGATAATTTCTCCCACGCCGGGAACCAATAAATCCATGGCAGCCACAGTTTTCTGGTCTTCGTTAAGACGCATATAAAAGGCTTTGATTTCTTTGGGGTAATCCGTTACAAAAACGGGCTTCTGGTAAACTTCCTCAGTGAGGTATCGTTCATGTTCTGTCTGAAGGTCCAACCCCCAGGAAACAGGGTACTCAAAGCGATCTTTGACTTCTTCCAGAAGGGAAATGGCTTTGGTATATGTAATGCGCGCAAAATCGGATTCCATAATGTGTGTCAGACGTTCCATGAGATTTTTATCGTAAAAATCATTAAAAAAGCGGATTTCATCGGCACATTGCGCCATGGTCTCCTTCAGAACCGATTTTATCATAGTTTCTGCAAGTTCCATATCGTCACTCAGATCTGCGAAGGCGATTTCCGGCTCTATCATCCAAAATTCTGCTGCATGCCGCGGCGTATTGGAGTTTTCAGCGCGAAATGTCGGGCCAAAGGTATAAACTTTAGAAAAAGCTAGTGCCATACACTCCGCTTCCAGTTGTCCTGATACCGTTAAACTGGTGGGTTTATGGAAAAAGTCTTCTTTATAATCAATCATCCCTTCTTCTGTGCGGGGAAGATTCTCAAAATCCAGAGTGGAAACGTGAAACATCTCTCCGGCGCCTTCGCAGTCGCTGCCGGTAATGATAGGAGTATGGATATACCAAAAACCATTGTCGTGGAAAAACTTATGAATGGCCCAAGCCGCGGCGGAGCGCAGACGGAATACTGCGGATAACGTATTGGTGCGAGGACGAAAATGTTGTATGGTGCGAAGATATTCCAATGTATGGCGCTTTTTTTGTAAGGGATAGTCTGGCGACGATTCACCCACAATTTGAACCTCGTCGGCATGAATTTCCAAAGGTTGTTTTGCTTTGGGAGTCAGCAATACGGTACCTTTTACCACCATGGCAGCTCCGACATTGGCTTTGGCGATTTCTGAGAAATTCCGGAGCTTACTGTTTTCAAAAACAACTTGCAGATTTTGACAAGAAGTCCCGTCATTCAACTCGAGAAAACCCAATGTTTTAGAATTGCGAATGGTACGAACCCAACCGCAAATAGAAATGGTTTTATCTCCGTATGATTCAGGATGTGTGAAAATCATTCTTAAATCAATCTTTGCCATGATAAAAATCCTTTCCATTGTCCTTGAAGTGATTGTGTAAAAATTTGAAGTAATGGTGGAATATTTCTAATGATTATATTCATTATAGCACATTTTATTGACGGAAGGAAGAGTATTTTGTTATTTGCTGGAATTTTTTGTCAGTGATTTTTAGCGAAAACATTTGAAATTTTTTATGGCTTTATATTTTCTCATTTTTTTCCCGGAATATGGATTTTCCCTGTGATTTCTGCTTGACATTTCGCTCGTTTTGGGTGAAAATATTTTTATATTATTTTTATAGTAATTTTACGAATTTTGGAAAGGAATGAGAAACTATGAAAAAGAAATTTGGGATAATGCTCGCTGTTTTAATGATGGCATTTGCCGCCATGGCATTCACTGCCTGCGGTACCGACAAGGATTCCGACGACGCTGCTGCCACTGGAGATTCTTCCGATCAGTTCCGTGTCGGTATGGAATGCGGTTACGCCCCTTTTAACTGGACTCAGCTTGACGACAGTAACGGTGGCGTCGCTGTGGAAGGCGGCGGTTATGCCGGTGGTTATGATGTAGAAATCGCTAAAAAAATTGCGGAAGGTCTCGGTAAGGAACTCGTAATTGTAAAAACTAGCTGGGATGGTCTTCCCCAGGCTTTACAGGCCGGCACCATTGATGCTATTATCGCAGGGATGTCTCCCACAGAAGAACGCAAAAAAACCATTGACTTCACTGATAATTATTACAAAAGCGACCTTGTTATGGTTGTGAAAAAAGGCGGCGCATATGAAAACGCCACCAGCATTCAGGATTTCTCTGGCGCAAAAGTAACCGCGCAGTTGAATACTTTCCACTACACTGTAATTGATCAGATTGAAGGCGTAAATAAACAAGCTGCTATGGACGATTTCCCCGCTATGCGCGTAGCTTTGGAATCTGGCGTTATTGATGGTTATGTTTCCGAACGTCCTGAAGGTATCTCCGCTTCCTCGGCTAACAGTAACTTCACCTTTGTGGTTTTTGATGAAGGACAAGGCTTTGAAGCCAGTGACGACGATGTGGCCATTGCCGTTGGTATCAAAAAAGGCAGAGATGAATTCGTAGACCAAATCAACGAAATTCTTGCCGGTATCAGTGATGAAGAACGCCTTGAAATCATGGACAATGCCGTGGCAAATCAGCCCGCAGCTGACTAAGATAACATCTTGAATCAATGAAGTTTTTGACAATCCAGGGGACAGGCTTGCCTGTCCCCAATGTCTGAAATAGGAGCTATTTATGTTTGAACTCGCTGCCGCAACTTCATCGGATCCGGGATTCCTAGCACAATCCTGGCAAATCCTCCAGACTTACTGGCCTCTTTTCCTGAAAGGCGCTGGCGTCACCTTGCTTATTGCCATTACCGGTACAATCACCGGTTCATTAATTGGCCTTGTTATCGGGATGATTCGTACCATACCGGTAAGCCCTGCTGACTCCAAGCTGAAACGTGGCTTCTTTAAGTTTATTAACTGGCTGCTGTCGGTCTATATTGAAGTATTCCGTGGCACGCCTATGATTGTACAGGCCATGGTCATCTATTATGGTATTGCTTTGGCCACCGGGAAATCCCTTCCTGTGTTGTTTGCGGGTTTCTTAATTGTATCCATCAATACCGGCGCTTATATGGCGGAAATCGTCCGCGGTGGCATCATTGCTGTGGATAAGGGCCAATTTGAAGCGGCTCATTCCATCGGCATGAACCATTGGCAGACGATGGTCAATGTAGTCATGCCTCAGGTTTTACGGAATATCCTGCCTGCCACCGGTAATGAATTCGTTATCAATATTAAAGATACTTCCGTGTTAAGTGTCATCTCCGTGACGGAGTTGTTCTTTGCATCTAAGGGGATTGCAGGGATTAACTTTAAATACTTTCAGGTATTCCTTATTACCTGTATCATGTACTTGATCATGACTTTTACCGTCACTCGTCTCCTGCGACTTTTAGAACGGAAACTGGCTGGGTCTTCGACCTACACGATCCACGGTTCCCAGACAACGCCGGAATCAGAAATCAAAGTGGAGGATACCCATGGGCGATAAAACAAAAGTAATCGAAGTACGCCACCTGAAAAAATCCTTTGGCGCCAACGAAGTTTTGAAGGACATCAACTTTGATGTATCCGAAGGTGAGGTCGTTTGTCTCATCGGTTCGTCGGGCTCCGGAAAAAGCACCTTGCTCCGCTGTATTAATCTCTTGGAAATTGCTACCAGTGGCGATATCTATTACCGTGGTGATGATATTCACAGCGGTAAGATCACCGGTGCTCAATATCGTACGAAGCTTGGTATGGTGTTCCAGCAATTTAATTTGTTTAACAACCTCTCTGTTTTGGATAATTGCACCGTTGGTCCCATCAAAGTTCTAAAGAAATCGAAACAGGAAGCCCGTGAAACGGCTTTGAAATATTTGAAACAAGTGGGAATGGCCGAATATATTGAAGCCCGTCCAGCGCAGCTCAGTGGCGGTCAGAAACAGCGTGTGGCCATTGCCCGCGCCCTTTCCATGGAGCCTGATGCTTTGCTTTTTGATGAGCCTACTTCGGCCTTGGACCCCGAAATGGTGGGAGAAGTTCTGAAGGTCATTAAATCTTTGGCGGAAATGGGTCTCACTATGCTGGTGGTTACTCATGAAATGGCCTTTGCCCGTGATGTCGCTGACCGTGTGGTTTTTATGGATCAAGGCGTTATCGTGGAAGAAGGGGACCCCAAAGAGATGTTTACCAATCCCAAGCATAACCGTACCAGAGAATTCCTCAAACGGACTCTGGAACAGTGAATTAAAATCAGAAAAAACGGCGATGAGATTGTCTCATCGCCATTTTTTTACTTGTGCGAGTGTGTACCAATGAGATTTAGAGATCTCCATCGGTCAGTAGTGCTTTCGCTTTTTGATATTTATCACGGAGTCTGCAACGTTCTTTTTCTGTTACGCTTTTTACGCCGTCCAATCGTGTTTCATCCGAGTTGTGAGCAAGATCAGCCAGTTTTACGGTTTTTGCGATGGGATTATCTTTGATCCCCTGAATATAGTCAAAATAATCTACTGCTTTATTGCCGCAAGCATCGTGGGCAAAACTTTTTTAACTTCCACATAGTGCCGCAAACGATAAATCAGGATACAGCCTATCATCAGGGCACAAACCAGACAAATAATGACAATTAATAACTGAACCTTAGCGATAAGAAAACACATCATAAAGATGCCGATGCCGAATTCAGTCATGCCCTGAGCAAAGGCGGATAGGGCTACAATTAAAATGAGATATAAAAGTAAACTTCATTCCATATATATCACCTCATTCCATCAATGTTTTGTACGGCACAGAAAACTATTTCGTTAAGCGGGCTGCTTCTTTTTTAATGCGGTCGATGACAATGCCCTCCAAGCTGTCTAAGCATTCATATTCCAGAAAATCCGTGGCATTGGCAGATACAGTAATCAGCAGTTCTGCCGGGAGTTCATCGTCGGCTTCGATAAAATTGAAGCCGATGGGAGTCTTCGGTAGGGGAGCAAAGACCCAGAAATGACCACCTTTTCTTTCCCCCATATATTTTCCTCCTAGTTTTTCAGCAGCTTGGGCAAAGATATCGTAACGTCCTTTGGCGGCGATTAGTACTGGCTCGGTGAGTCTGGGCTTATTGAACATTCCCGCCATCGCATTGGAAAGATTGTGTCTGGCGACAAAATGATCCGAGGCCTCGCCAATACCTTCGGAAAGTATATAATAAACGAGAGTAATGGGAACCGATATGGCATTGCCATCCTCCTCATAAGGGGTGACTCCCTCATTGGTTACTGTGAATTCTTCTCCCATAAAATCCACCTTCACTCGGCTGTCTTCGTACACGAGACCCAAATTTTTCGCGTGTTTTTCCAAATCGCATTGTTTTAAGCGAGGCAATAGTTGATCGTAAATAGCGTCGTAACCGTTCATCGCAAATCTCCTTTCCTGAATCTTATAGTTCCATTTTAAGTGATTGAAAGAAGATTTCAAGAATAGAAATTTGTAATGGTTTTAATGATTTGTTTATAAAACGCCAGGTTTGTATTCTATTTTGTGGTGATTTTTCGAGAACATAAAATTCTTACATTCATACAATTGTCAGTCAGTATTCCCGGGAGCGTTTGTTATTTTGTACCTCATTGAAACATTGCTAATTTTTTTAAGTAAGAGTACGTTTTTGTGGCGAGTAAGAAAGCACGGTAAAAAATCTACCCCAAATGATTGTAAAAAATAGAAAAAATGACAACTGTAAGCATGATGAATTGTTATTTTCCAGCAGACGATTGATTCGTTTTGATTATGATTAATAAGGTCACTCAGTTTATATTATAATAAACAAATAAATAAATTATGGAACTCTCAAAGGAGTGTGGATTATGGCAAAAATTGTTCTGTTCGTTTTATTGGACCAATATGCTGATTGGGAAGCGGCTTATCTGTCTTCGGCAATCCATATGCTTGGGCAGGGGAATTTTGAAACGAAAACAGTATCTTTGACAAAGGAAAATGTTTGCTCCATCGGTGGCTTTCGTATGCTGCCTGATTATGATATTTATACCGTTCCCACAGAGTATGAAGCTTTGATTTTGGTCGGCGGGATGACCTGGAGAAACAAAAACGCCCGGCAGCTTAGACCGTTGGTAGAAAAGTGTTTGAACGATGGCAAGGTTCTAGGCGGTATATGCGACGCTTCTGCATTTTTGGGAACCATCGGCGTATTAAACCATGGAAAGCATACCTCCAATGATTTGAAGGACTTGAAACAGTGGGCCGGTGATTCCTATGCCGGGGAAGATAACTATATTATGGATCAGGCTGTAAGTGATAAAAATATTATTACGGCAAATGGCACAGCCGCCTTGGAATTCGCCAGAGAGGTCCTGCTGGCTTTAGAAGTCGCGTCTGAAGAGAATATCATGGAATGGTATCATTTTCACAAATTGGGGTATTACAACACCTCCATGCCCAATATGGAAACGAAAAATTGACTTGCATTCTTTTCATGGCAAGGATGTGATGTGACTTACATAGATAAAAAGCGACACAAGCAGTGCCTGTGTCGCTGTCTTGATAACGTTTTGTCATTGGAATTCCGCCGATTCCTCGTTAGAATAATATTCCATGTCAGATATGGCAAATACGACTCCGCATTGTTCACCGTCGTTGTCCGGCGGAGTATACCAAAATTGATAGGCGCATTTTTCGCCGTTCCAAAAGCCGCTGTATTGCTGGGCCTTATCAAAGGGCGCTTCTTCAGAAGTGGGATCCCCCAGCGTTTTCATAACCTCTTCATAGAGGGAAACGCTGTCCTCTGTGGAAAGGGCTGCGGACATGATGACGCAGGAGACCTTCCGAGGATCGTCCTTTGCAGCCCCGGAAATTACATCCTCAAGGTCGGGCAGATAATAACGCACCACGGTTTTCCCTTGGTTTTCCGCAGAGCCGTCGGCAAATAAACAGCCTTTATATTCCCTCTGCCACATGACGGGGCTCTCCAGCTGATTTTCTGTATCGGGATAATCCTGGGCAACGCCTTCCCCCATGGCCTCCACCACCTCGGCGTCGGTGGCGCAGATGAGAGCCTCGTAGGGTTCCAAGTTCTTTTGGCTGATGCCCGCGTCCTCGCCGCATCCCGCGCAGAGAAAAACAGTCGTGGCGATAATCATGATGGTTTGCAGTGCCTTGTTCATGGTCTACCTCCGTTCCTTTTTATAATGTTGGATACTCTCCAATCCCAACCTTGACAGTAAAGGACCAAGTATTGGATCCTTTTTTTACTGTTGTAACAGTCGCACATCTTCCTTCATGGATCATTTCAGAATTGACTTTGATGGTGGTATTGGTAAGATTTTTTTCGCAGGAATACCCTGTCGCAATGGGAGAAGGGTAGTATGGCCCCAACCGTTGTTCTTTTATTTGGCCATTCTGAAGCGCTCCTTTTGTTGTACCAAAGAACTGACGGAACAATTGAGGAAAAAAAAGTCGAAGCTTTATTGCTTCGGCTTTTGGGGTAACAAAATTTAATTGTTAAGATTGACTGCAATCGATTGAAACGAGATGAAGGCCGTTGCCGTCCTTTTTTAAGGTAAAATCAACAACGCCCAATGCATCCAGAGAGGAATTCACTTCGTGCAAGAGACTTTCCACCGAGGCGCTGTCCTGATACCCGGCAGACCCCAGAGACTTGTATTGGTAATGTATCTGTTTCATGCCGTTGGTATTGGATGTCTCCGTAACGGTACGGGAGGAGAGGTCAAAAACCTCACCATCCATGTGGTTTTGTTCCAAAACGTATGCGTGAACCACGGCAGTGGCTCCGTCGCAGGTCACTTCTTTGATTTGAAAAAATTGTTGGTTATAAGGGCCGCCAAAACCCTGTGCTGCCAACAAATAATTTTCTGTAACGATGACCGACGGCTCTTCCAAATTTTTGATGATATCACCGCAAGTAATGTTTCCTTGGCCCCAAACTCCGTCGAGTCCCTTTTGAATGTCGTTTTTGGCATAAGCCGCATAAGATAACTGGTAGCCGTCACCGGTATGGGCATCCTTTTCTTCTTGGGTAATATAGGGTTCGGAAAGCTCTTCCAAGCCGCCTTCAGCGGCGGGCTTGGCCAGCCAGATCCAGTAATAGGGATCGATGCCGGTTTTCAATTCATCGACAGGGGTTTCCAGAAGATGATAATAGACATTGGTGGTGATTTCTTCAAAATACGCAGTGGCTTCTTTTTCTGTGATGACTGTTTCCTGCGTTGCGGGGTTTTGTTCCGTGGTATTGTCCGAAGGGGTTTTCGTATCAGTTTCCTCACCGCAGCCCGTAGCAAAGAGGCAGACCAAGGCAAGGATGGCTACAAGTACCGGGAGTTTTTGCCGTAATTTTTTCATAGGATCACTCCTTTATTTTACTTTTCATATGATTTAATTATATCATGATGTCGAAATCCCGTCCATATTTTCTTTTTGGAAAGACACGGAAACCTATTGACAATGGCCATGGGATTTGGTAAATTTAAATACAAATGCAAAGGCTTTGAACAAGAGAGTAAGAAAAGGGCTGGCAGCAGAGAGAGACCGTCACCGGCTGAAAGCGGTCTCGGCAATAACTTTTCTGAAGTGCACTTGGGAGCCGCGGCGCTGAGGGATTTTTTTCTTTAGGCGACGACGTATGACCTGCGTTAAAGGAATTGAGATGCGGCTTTTCGCCGTAAATCAGAGTGGAACCACAGCCGAACCCTGTCTCTGGATTGGGTGCGGTTTTTTTGTTTTGGTAAAAGATTCAGGAGTCAAAACAGGAGGATTTGAGATGTTTGACCGTGCCAAACGAGATATCAAAGCAGTCATGGATCGTGACCCCGCCGCTACCTCGGCGTGGGAGGTTTTTCTCTGTTCTCCCGGCCTTCACGCCATTTGGGGACACCGTCTGGCCCATTGGTTTTTTCGTCATCATTGGACTGTCATGGCCCGCTGGATCGCTCATATCAACCGTTTTATGACAGGGGTGGAAATCCATCCCGGCGCCAAGATTTCCGAGGGATTTTTCATCGACCACGGCATGGGGATTGTCATTGGGGAGACTACGGAGATCGGGGAAAATGTGACCCTTTATAAAGGCGTGGTTCTTGGGGGTACCGGAAAAGAGCATGGCAAGCGCCACCCCACCATCGGCCACAACGTTGTTGTGAGCTCCAACGCCATTGTACTGGGTTCCATTACCATTGGTAATAATGTGAAAATCGGCGCAGGCTCCGTGGTGCTGAACGACGTACCAGATAACTGTACCGTGGTGGGGGTCCCCGGACGCATTGTAGTGAAAGATGGCTGCCGCGTCAACGAAGGGGAGGAAGTGGAAGACGGCAGATTCAACGATCCTGTATTTGAAAAAATCAATGAATTGACTGAAAAAGTTGAATATCTGGAAAATCTGTTAAAGGAGAAAAAAGATGTCCATTAAAATTTATAACACACTGCGCAACACCAAAGAAGAATTTGTCCCAGTGGAAGAGGGAAAGGTCAAAATGTATGTCTGCGGCCCTACGACCTATAACTACATCCATTTAGGCAACGCCCGCCCCATCGTGGCTTTTGACGTCATCCGCCGTTATTTCGCCTACCGCGGTTATGATGTGACCTATGTTCAAAACTTCACTGATGTGGACGATAAAATCATCAATCGGGCCAATGAAGAAAACATGGACCCCAAAAAGCTGGCGGAAAAATATATCGATGCTTACTTTGAAGACGCTGACCGTCTGGGGGTGAAACGGGCTGATGTGCATCCTCGTGTCACCGAGCATATGCAGGAAATTATCGACATGGTTCAGACCATCATCGACAATGGATTGGCCTACGAGGTCAACGGCGACGTTTATTACGAAGTGCGAAAATTTGAACCCTACGGCAAGCTTTCCGGTCGCTCTTTGGATGAAATGCAGTCCGGTGCCAGGATTGCCGTGGGCGAACAGAAGCGGGATCCTTTGGATTTCGCTTTGTGGAAAGCTGCCAAACCAGGTGAACCCGCTTGGGACAGCCCCTGGGGCAAAGGCCGCCCCGGTTGGCATATTGAATGCTCCGCCATGTCTACCAAATATTTGGGCAAAACCTTCGATATTCACGGCGGCGGCGCCGACCTAATTTTCCCCCATCATGAAAATGAAATCGCCCAAAGCGAAGGCTGCAACGGCTGTGAGTCGGTACATTACTGGATTCATAACGGATTTATTACCATCAATTCGGAAAAAATGTCTAAATCTCTGGGAAATTTCTTCCTCCTTCGGGATATCCTCGATAAATTTCCCGGCCCTGTGGTGCGGTTTTATCTGATGTCTACCCATTACAGAAGCCCTCTGGACTTCGATGACCAGAAGCTGACAGCGGCCGAGAAATCTCTCCACCGCATTTGGAACACCTACCGTATTGCCGAAGAAAAGGCGGCCTTGTTGGAAAAGAACCCTGCTTCGGATAGTGACGTTGCGGACCGCTTGACTGCCATCGTCAACGAAACGAGAGAAAAATTTATCGCCGCCATGGATGATGACTTCAACACCTCCCTTGCCTTGGCCTCGGTATTTGACCTCTGCCGTGACGTCAATGGCATCATTAACGTTCAAGGATTCAGCGGTGGTGAAAAGACTTTGTCCACCATCAAAGAAGTTTTGGCCTTTTTCGGAGAAATCAACGAAGTGATGAACGTTATCGTACCCCAGGAGGAAGAAGGGGACGACATGAGCAATGACCTCTTAAACATTCTCATGGAAATCCGTACCAGAGCCCGGAGTCAGAAGGATTGGCCCACAGCGGACTTTATCCGTGATGAACTGAAAAAAATCGGCATCATCATTGAAGATACTCCCAACGGTCCCCGTTGGAAAAAGGAGAACTGAGCAATGACAGCGATGTCACCATATTCCTGGATTGACGCTATCAATTTGCCGTCGTTGACGTTAGCCTATATTGGCGACGGCGTTTACGAAATGGCTATTCGCCGTTATCTGTTGGAACAGGGAATTCGTAAGCCTGAGGAGCTGCACCATAAGGCTGTGGAGTATGTGAAGGCCACTTTCCAGAGCCGTTTTTACCATGAAATTCTCCCAACCCTTTCGGAACAGGAGGCGGCAGTGTTGAAGCGGGGGAGGAACAGCAAATCCGGCCATCAGCCTAAGCATACCGATGTGCAGGATTACCGTAAGGCCACGGCGGTGGAGGCTCTGGTAGGGGCGTTGTATTTGGCCGGTAAGACCCAACGTCTGGAGGAAATTTTTCACTGTCTGTTTGCGTTGATCGAAAAGGAATCAAAAAAATGATGAAAAAACATGAGGAACAAAATTTAAATCAATACATCCCCGGCCGCAATGGTGTGCTGGAAGCCATCAAGGCCGGGCATTCCATTCATAAAATTTATTTTGCCGAAGGCAAACTGGAAGGCTCTGCCCGCCAAATTATGGCCAAGGCTAAGGAGTTGAAAATCCCCACTGCTTTGGTACCGCGCCGCAGATTGGACGAGATGTTTCACGGCAAACACCAAGGGGTTATCGCCGAAATCGCTGGTTATGAATACGGTGATGTTGACGATATGCTGGCCGCCGCCAGAGAAAAGGGGGAGGAGCCCTTTCTCTTAATGCTGGCGGAAATTGAGAGTCCTCAGAATCTAGGCGCCATCATGCGAACGGCAGACATCGCCGGTGTTCACGGTATTATCATTCCCAAAAACAACAGTGTAGGACTAAACGCCACCGTGGCAAAAATCGCAGCGGGAGCGGCGGAATATGTTCCCGTAGCTCGGGTTGCTAATTTGACTCAAACTGCCAAACAGTTGCAGGAACAGGGACTCTGGGTTTATGGTGCTGATATGGATGGTGCTCCCATGTGGGATCAAGATATGAAAGGTCCCATGCTGCTGGTAATTGGCGGGGAGGATCGGGGTATTCCCCGTCTGCTGATGGAGCATTGCGATTTCAAAGTGACCATCCCCATGGCGGGCCACATTACATCCCTCAATGCTTCGGTAGCAGCGGCGGTAATGATTTATGAAGTGCTGCGCCAGCGCCGTGGGTAATCATGGAATCGTAGATCAGAATCGGATGCTTTTTTGAAAAGAAGTCGTCCGATTCTTGTTTTTTTGATGTGATATAAGCAATAAAGTTGAAAACGCCGCCGTTTTGGGGTACAATATTCTTTATGATAAAATGATGATTGTCATGTAATTTATCCGAAGGAAAGCAGGTTTACCATGGCAGAACAAAAAAAAAGCGCAGTCAAAACAGTGAGCGGGGTCATGATATTGACTCTACTGGGAAAAATATTGGGACTTTTGCGGGATCGTATGCTTTCCGTTACCTATGGCAGCGGCATGGAAACCAACGCATTTCTTACTGCCAGCCGCATTCCCAGGGTCTTTTTTGACGCTATTTTTGCTTCAGCTGTAGCGGCCTGCTTCATTCCTGTGTTCAGCGAATATTTGACGAAAAAGGGAAAAAAGGTGGCCTTTGGCTTCTCCAATGATTTTTTTTCTCTGATTTCCCTGCTTTGCTGTGTTTTGACGGTTTTGGGGATCGTTTTTGCCGACCAGCTTGTGACGCTCTTTGCCAATGGATTTGATGAGGAAACCGCGGCTCTCTGCGTGTCTCTGACCCGGGTAATGTTCCCTTCGGTGCTTTTTACCGGCATTGCCTTTTCCATGGTGGGTGTTCTCCAATCCATGGACGAGTTTAATATTCCTGCCTTGATTAGCGTCGTTTCCAATGTGGCGGTAATTCTGTACTTTATTTTTTTCAATGACCGTTTTGGCATTTACGGCTTGGCCTTAGCCTTTTTGTTTAGCTGGTTTTTGCAGGCAGCGGTTCAAGTGCCTTCGTTGTTGAAAAAAGGATATTTTTACCGTCCCTCTTTTCATTTTCGTTCCGAGGGGCTGAAAAAAGTCTTTGCCTTGATGATCCCTGTTATGGTCAGTACCTGGGTGCAGCCGATTAATTTGGCTATTAATACGCGGTTTGGCTCTCATTTGTTCAACGGAGCGGGTGTCTCGGCCATTGAATTTGCCAACAACCTTTATTTGATTGTGACCGGAGTTTTTGTATTGTCAGTGACCAATGTGGTCTTTCCACGATTGTCCCGGCTTACAGCACGGAACGACAATGCCGCCTTTCGGGAAACGATTGCCAGCGTCATACACTCATCTTTATTTTTTGTTATCCCACTGATGGCGGGACTCATGACTTTGGCTCGTCCTTGTGTGGATTTGATTTATGGCGGCGGTCAATTTGACGCCTTTTCTGTAGATATTACCGGCCGTGCCCTGGTATTCCTATCATTGGGAATGGTAGCCTATACTGTGCAGACGATTTTGAGCCGCGCTTTCTTTGCGGAGCAAAGCGGCAAAGTTCCGTTGGTAGCGGGGATTTTTGCCATTGCCACCAATATTCTCCTTTGTATAGTGCTCACAGAGCCTTTTGATGTCGCTGGTTTAGCCGTGGCTTCATCCATTTCCTGTGTTGTCAATGCCCTGATTTTGGTGATCTTTTTGGAAAAAAAAGGAATGGGTTTTTTTTCCAAAAAATTCTGTCTCGATATGCTAAAGGTGATTGCGGCCGCTTTCATTATGGCGGCGGCGGTTTATGGCCTTCGTCTACTGGTAGAGGGGGTTGTCTCAGGAATGATTGGTAAAATCATCACGGTTTTTCTACCTACTTTAGGCGGGCTTGTCGTTTATTTTCTGGCAGCCATTGCGTTACGCATTGAAGAGGGGCTGGCGGCAGTATCTCTATGTAAAAAAGTGTTTCATTTTCACAAGTAAAGATAAGTAGGAGTTATCAAAACATGGAACAGAAATATAAGATTTTAATGGCCACAATGGGCCTTGATATCGGCGGCGCTGAAACCCATATCGTGGAATTGGCCAAGGAGTTAAAGCAGCGAGGATACGACGTCCTTATTGCTTCCAATGGCGGCGTGTATGTGCCGGAAATTGAGGCGGCGGGAATTCGCCATTACTGTGTTCCCATGAATCGCCGCAATGTTTTCACCATGTGGCAATCGTACCGTTCCATGAAGAAAATTATCCAAAAGGAAAAACCCGATATTGTTCACGCCCATGCCCGTATTCCCGGTTTTATTTGCGGGAAGCTTCATAAAAAGTATGGCTTCCCCTTTGTTACCTCGGCTCATGGGGTTTTTGATACTGACGGGATTTTGCGCTATATTACCGATTGGGGGCAAAAAACCATTGCCGTCAGCGAAGATATCAAACAGTATCTGATGAAACAATATAATACTGCTGAAGAGGACATTTTCCTTACCATCAATGGCATTGATACCAAAAAGTTTGCTCCCCAAACCTCTGGGGCGCGAATTCGGGAGGAATTCAGTCTCTCCGAAGGGGGGCCTGTTATCTGCCATGTTAGCCGTTTGGATCAGGAGACTGATATGATCGCCCGCCAGCTGATTGAGCTTGCCCCGCAGTTATCTGAGGAACTTCCTGGAATCCGCCTACTGATTGTGGGTGGCGGTGATGTCTTTCAGGAATTGAAGGCCAGAGCTCAAACTATCAATGAGGCTTTAGGCCGTCAGTGTGTTATTATGGCAGGCCCCCGCACTGATATCAATGAAATTGTGGCAGTAGGTGATTTGTTCGTCGGGGTGTCCCGCGCCGCTTTGGAGGCCATGGCTACCTCCAAACCTGTTATTGTAGCCGGAAGTCAGGGCTATATCGGTTTATTTTCCCAAGAGCATTTGGCAGTGGCTCGGGAAGGAAATTTTTGTTGCCGTGGCTGCCAGATGCCGACGGCTCAATTGCTGTTTGATGACATCATGCATTTTTTCCGCCATATGGAAGCGGAGCAAAAACAAGCCATAGGAGATTATGGACGCAGCGTCATTTTGAAATATTACTCTGTTGCCCGTATGACCGATGACTGTCTCAAGGCTTACGACACAGTGTGGAGCAAAGAGAAAACGTATCACGTTTTAATCAGCGGCTATTATGGCTTTGGCAACAGTGGTGATGAGGCCATTTTACAGGCAGTTTATGCCAATATTCAGTCCATAGGGGAACGAGTGGAAATTTCGGTGTTGTCCAATGACCCCGAAGCCACAGCCAAGGCCTATGGTTACCAAACCACCCACCGCTTCCATTTTCGGGAGGTAATGCGCGCCATCCGTCGCTGCGACGTTTTGGTATCCGGCGGCGGCAGTCTTTTGCAGGACCGTACATCTACCCGTTCTCTGTGGTACTATCTCTCTATTATTTGCTTGGCAGAATTGATGGGAAAAAAGGTAATGCTCTATGCCAACGGCATTGGTCCAGTGCGGAAAAAATTTAACCGTCATCTTGTACGAAGATTATTGAATAAAGCTGATATCATCACTTTACGGGATGAGAATTCTGCCAAAGAACTGCAGCTTATGGGGATTGTCAACGAACATGTTTATGTGACAAGCGACCCTGTTTTCACCATGGAAGCGCCGCCGGAGCATTATGCCGATACGCTTTTAGAGCAGTGTGGCGTTCCGCGGGATCGTCCATTTGTCGCAGTATCAGTTCGTAATTGGCCCAATATGGAAGGTTTTTGCGAAAAAATCGCGGCACTCTGTGACGAGATTCATGAATTCTATGGCAAAAATATTTTATTTATTGCCATGCAGGTGCCTCATGATGTTGCCATCAGTCGCGAGATACGGAACATGATGAAGCATCCCGCCTATGTTCTTGACTCTCCGGTTTCCTCTAAGGAGCTCATGAGTGTGGTCGGAGAAGCGGAATTTATTATTGCCATGCGGCTTCATACTCTGATTTTTTCCGCCCATATGGCGATTCCCTTTATCGGCTTGGTTTATGACCCTAAAATCCTTTATTATCTTGACGCTTTCTCTATGCCCAATGGTGGCAATGTGGAAAACCTTGATTTGCGGGAGCTTTCCGAAAAAGTCAAGGATTTGACGGAACATTATCAACAGTATGCCGAGCATCTGAAAAAAAACTCTGCCTTAATGAAGGAACGGGCCCACAAAAATGAAGCCTATTTGCGGCAGCTTTTGCAAAAATAAATAATAAATTTAAAAGAAAACATCATTGAAAGGAACGGAAATAATGAGTCAAAGAGAAAAAGCGAAGGAAAAATTTACTTGCGGATACAACTGCGCTCAATCGGTGCTCTGCGCTTACGCAGAGGAACTGGGCATTGATGAAAGCGCTGCCTATCGTCTGTCTGAGGGCTTCGGCGGCGGTATGGGTATGAAGGATGTTTGCGGCGCTGTCAGCGGCATGATTATGGTGGCTGGGATGAAGTCTGACGCCTCCTTGGACAAGGTAGGTCAAACAAAGCAGGATACCTATGCAAACGTGCAGGAGCTGTGTAAACAGTTTAAAGCCAAAAATGGCTCCTTGAAATGCGCCAAATTGGTGAATGATAGAGCAAAGGAAGATCCTGCTTATAAAAAACAACTTTGCTCCGGTTATATTGATTGCGCTTGTGAATTGCTGGAAACCCTGGAAAAGTAAATTAGGAGACATCAATGCTTTTTAAAAATGTTTTGTTGTTAAATGAGAATTTTGAGATTGAGCCTAATCGCTATATCGGTGTTAAGGATAGCCGTATTATGTATGTGGGAAGTGAAATGCCCCAAGATGATTTCGGCGAAATATACGATGGCAGCGGTAAACTGTTGACGCCCGCTTTTTACAATTCCCATGCCCATACGCCCATGACTTTGATGAGGGGCTATGGCGAAAATATGGCTCTTCAGGATTGGCTCAATCAAAAAATTTTTCCCTTTGAGTCCCATCTCACAGCGGATTCCGTTTATTATGGAGCGCTTCTGGGGATCGCTGAGATGTTCCGCAGTGGTACTGTGGCCACTACTGACATGTATATGCAGGCTGAAGCATTGCTGAAGGCCTTTATTGAAAGTGGTGCTAAAACGAATTACAGTACTGGTACCCTCTGTTTTGATGATCGGAGCTTTTATGAATTGGAGGATTACCCCGCCAATGAAATGCTGTTTTCCGAGTACCATATGGCAGAAGACGGTCGTATCCGCATTGACATGAGTCTTCATGCGGAATATACCTCTTCGCCTAAGGTGGTGACCGGTGTGGCGGAATACGCCAAAACGAAGAATTGCCGGATGCATCTCCATCTTTCCGAAACGAAAGCAGAGCATGAGGCTTCCCTGGAGCGTCACGGCAAAACGCCGGCAGCCTACTTCAATGAATTGGGGATTTTTGATTTGCCCACGACTGCCGCTCACTGTGTTTGGGTGGATGAAAATGACATGGCAATTATGGCGGAAAAAGGTGTTTCCGTGGGCCATTGCCCTGTCAGCAATCTGAAATTGGCCAGCGGCATTGCTCCGGTTCCCAAATTTTTTGAAAAAGGTATCAATGTGGCTCTGGGAACCGACAGTGTGGCTAGTAATAATAATTTAAGCATGATTCAGGAAATGAATGTTTTCGCCCTGATTCATAAAGGGAGCAGTAACGACCCCACGGTGATCACGCCGGCACAAACCTTGGCCGCCGCTACTGTCAACAGCGCAAAAGCCCAGGGCCGTGATGATTGTGGTGTTATCAAACCTGGAATGCGGGCGGATTTGATTGTGATTGATTTAAAAGAGCCTCATTGGCAGCCTGCCACTCATTTAGTAAATCATTTGGTCTACGCTGCAGAAGGCAGTGATGTTTGCCTTACCATGAGTGATGGACGAATTGTCTACCGTGATGGAGAATTTCCTACCATTGATTTGGAAAAAGTTGTTTATGAAGTAGAATCTCATTATAAAATCATCGTGGAACAGCTTTAAATATGGAGAATTAATGTATATTTGCTGAATTAATGCGAAATATTTATTAAAATGCCTAATTCTGTCACAATTTTTTTTGAATTATATGAAATAATATGATATAATTACTCAAGTTTATTGGTTTACAAAAGAATTTATTTGAGGATTTCGATATCATGTTCAGAAAAAAAACGCCGAAAGATGAAATCATATCAAACCCCATAAAAACGGAAAAAGACCGTTTAAAACGGCGCAAAAAAATTCATAACTGGATTTTTGTGGGTATACTCGCCGTATGTGTCCTGGTTTTTGGTTGGGTCGGTTATGTAGGGGCTTACGTTTATCCTCTGATTTGGGGCGATCTCAGTGGCACTGCTGAACTGGAAGCTGCCGAGGATGAGGGAATTGCCTTTGACAAGGATCAATTCACCGTTTTGATGATGGGATGCGACGCTCGTCCTGGAGAAACGAAAAGTCGTTCCGATACCATGATGATTGCTTTCGTTGATATGAAAGCCAAAGAAATGCGCCTTTTAAGCATTCCTAGGGATACCTATATTGAAATTCCTCCGGAAGGCGGCTCCTATGCCGGGCAAAAAACGAAAATTAATCACGCCTTCGTTTATGGCGGCATTGAGCTGTCCAAAGCGACGCTAGAGCATAATTTCGATATTGAAGTTGACTTTATGGCGCAAATTGATTTTCAGGGCTTCCGTGATGTTATCGACGCCTTGGGCGGTATCACCATTGATGTTCCCATGCGCATGAAATATGATGGCGAAGGCATTGACCTTCAGCCGGGTCTCCAAACGCTCAACGGTGACCAAGCGCTCCAGTTCTGCCGCTTCCGCAGTGATGGGCAGGGCGATATCGGTCGTGTGGCCCGTCAGCAACTGTTTATGACCACTCTGAAGGAGCAAATGTTCTCCGCTGGTACTTTATTGAAAATTCCTGATCTCTGCACTGCTATTAAGACCAATGTATCTACGAACCTCACCGGCACACAGCTCTTGCAGATTTTTATGAATCTGAAGGACGGTGTGGAAATGAGCACCTATACACCGCCGGGTGAAGGCCGTTACCAGGATGGAGTCAGCTATTTCTTTATTTTCGATTCTACCAGGGACGCTTTCTTTAACGCCTTGAACAATTATGAAGAAATGCCTTCAGACGTTATAGAATCCATGGAACGTAGCGCAGGGAAAGTCTCTGTCGGTAATAACAGCACGGGGGATTCGCAATAAAATGGCGACAAAAGGAAAAGAAATTCATGTCCTGGGACTTCCTGTGGTGGATGCATCTATGGAAGAAACCTTGGCCTATATTGATCGTGTGGTAGATGAAGGAGGCTTTTCCCGCATCGTGACCATGAATGCGGAAATTGCCTATGCTGCAGCTACTAACAGTGAAATTCGCTCTATTGTAGAGACTGCGGATTATATTACTGCCGATGGCTCGGGGATTCTCTGGGCGGCGGAACGGTATGGTACACCCCTGAGAGAGCGCGTCTCCGGCATTGACCTGGTACAAAATTTGTTGTCCCAAGGAAAACATCGTTTTTATTTCTTGGGAGCCCATCCTGAAGTGGTGGAGGCTGCTGTGGCCAATATTCGCCGGGATTATCCTCAAGCGGAAATTGTCGGTTATCGTGACGGTTACTTTAAGGAGGAAGAAAGTCCCGCCATCGCTCGGGAAATTGCTGCGGCTCAAACAGATATCCTCTTCGTGGCCATGGGATTCCCCCGTCAGGATCAATGGATTACGCAGTACCATGACGCTGCAAATATTCATGTAGCAATTGGCGTTGGCGGCAGCTTGGATGTGCTTTCCGGTAATGTGAAACGAGCGCCGAGGTTTTTTCAGAAAACCGGTCTGGAATGGTTTTACCGCCTTTGCGCCGATCCAAAGCGTTTGAAACGCACCATGGCGTTACCCAAGTTTATGTCCTTAGTCAAGAAGGATTGTAAATGATTATATAAAGAGCATGGGGGCAAACCTCCCCTGCTCTTTTTGGTTTGCGGCATCTTTCTGTGTCGCTTTTCCACTTTTATTGTGAAAAAACTTGATGAATTGTCTTTTTTTTATTATAATATAGGTTAGTTTTATATGTATAAAACCACAGATCCGATGAATATTAGAAAGGTTCTATGACCAAGGATCGGGTTGGGAAGGGATGAAACCATGATAAAAGTTTGTATTTCCGGGTATTATGGTTGCGGAATTGCCGCCGACGAGTTGACTTTACTTTCATTAATAGAGTCACTGCGGAATCATATTGAAGATGTAGAAATCGTTGTTTTTTCTGACGATCCAGAGGAAACCGCAGCTGCTTATGGAGTCATTGCCTATGACCGTAGCCGGTGGTCCCAGCTTCACAAGGGGATTCTTGAATCAGATATCGTGATTTGCGGTGACAGCAGCTTAATGCGGGAAAAAACAGATTTTCGTTCTTACTACGAATATACCAGAGTGATCCGCATGGCCGTACGCCGTAAAAAGCCTGTATTTGTTTATGGCCAAGGATTCCGTAGCCTGGAAAGTGGTTTGGGCCGCAAATTGATCGTGAATGCCTTGCGTAAGGTTTCCCGCGTCACAGTGCGGGATAAGGACTCCGCAGAGTGCCTACGCGATTGGGGAATGCGCCGTGGACGTATCAGTATCACTGCGGACCCGTTGCTAAATCTTACCTCCATCAGTCATTGCTGGGATTTGGATAAATATGTCGCGATGTCAGAAAAGATCCAACAAGAATCCTTGAAGAAAGAAGAGGAGGAAGTGTCTGCTTCGGCAGATTCTGCTGTGGAAGTGAATCAAAATGATGATATGGAACTGCAAATTGTGGTGATGGATCCGGAAGCTTTTGCTTCCTTGGAAAAAGAAGCAAAGAAAGAATCTGACGCTGATGGCCTTGACGATATAGATATTCCCATGGAGCAGTTTGCTACAGTGGTTCCCGAAGGCCTTTTGCCGAAAGATGAAGAACCTTTAGTCGCAGCTGATGCTCGTTTCACCGTTGATACTCCCATGGAAATTGAAATTATCATTACTGAGCCGGAACATGAGTCTACTGAGGAGACCGTAGTCCAGACAGCGGCTGATGATGAGGAAACGGTTCAAAAAGAAGACCTCTCCTTACAGAATGAAATTTCTTGTTCACACCGTCTTTTAAATGAGACTCCTTGGCAGTGGGCTTTGGAGGATTCCAAATTGGCCGTGTTCTTCCTTTCCGAATCGGAACATATACCCGTGGGAGATTTGGTGTCCTTGGCTGATGATTCCGTTCGTTTTGGTTATACAGTTGTTTTTGTGCCTTTCCAATATGAGCGTGATTTAAAAATATCCAAAGACGTTCTGTCTCAGATGACAGAATTTGCGGAAATTTTTGATATTGGAGATTCCTTGTTGCCTCAGGAATTGATGGATATTATTTCCGCCGCAGATCTTGTGATCGGTATGAATTTGCCTGTTTTGACCATGGCGGCGTTGAGATATAAACCCTTTGCCGCAATCAGCGGTGAAGAGGGGATAAGCAGTTTTTGTCACAATGTGGGTGTGCCTCTTTGTGGGAATTCGGAACAGTATGACAGTGACGCCTTCTTTGCCAATTATCGCAAGCTGGTAGGGGATACTGACGCAGTGGTTGCCGCATTGGAGGCAAATCTTCCCAATCTTTGTGAAGAAGCCAATCAAATTAATTTTTTATTGGATGTCATTGTCCAGCGGGTGATTCGTAAATCCGATCATGTGAAACGGACCCGGGCAGAAAAAATGGCCCTGCTGGAAGAACGCAAAGCAGCGAGAGCTGCGACAGGAACAGAAAATTCGGTCGACGTTTCAGTCGACGCTGCAAATCTCTTTTCGGAACAGGATGACGATGAGATGGAGGTCTCCATCTTTTCCATGGAAGCTGACGTAGAGGAAACTACTGAGAAAGAACTTTCTTCCGAAGAGGCGTAATTAAAAGGAGAACCATGGCAAACAATATTACAAAGGCGGCGGCAGTCATCGTTGTGATGAATTTTGTGGCAAAACTTCTGGGCTTTGTCCGGGAGATGGCCATTGCCGGCGCTTTTGGCGCAACAATGTATACCGACGCGTATCTCGTCGCCTATACGTTACCCTATTCTTTACAGGCAGTATTGGGTTCGGCCTTGGTAACAGTAACAGTACCATTGCTAACCAAATATTTGTTGGAAGAAAATAAAAAAGAAGCCTTTTTGGTAGGAAATTACTTTTTGAACCTGGTTGCCTTGGTCATGCTAATCGTCACGATCCTTGGCATTGCCTTTGCGCCAATTTTGGTGAAAATCACAGCACCGTTATTTGATGGGGAAACTGCGGCCTTGGCAGTACAGCTGACCCGCATCATGTTCCCTGCTATTCTGTTTATGAGCATCGGCATGGTCCTGTCAGGATATCTCAACGCCAATCACCGTTTTCTGGTAAGTGCTTCGGCTCCTGCGCTATGCAGTGCAATTATTATCATTTCTGTGTGCTTGGTTTCACGGATTCAAGGCTTGGCCATTGGTACCTTATTGGGATTTGTCGGCTTTATGTTGATTCACCTCCCCAGTGTGGCCCAAACAGGCTTTCGTTACCAGGCGAAATTATCATGGCATCATCCTGATGTTCGGGCGGCGATGGTTTCTTTGGTTCCTATTGTGCTGGGAACGTCGGTCAATCAAATTTATTATATTATCAATCGAATTTTTGCTTCCGGCTTGGCAGAGGGCAGTATTTCAGCCCTGAACTATGCCAGCAAAGTCGTGAACCTGCCCGGCGGCATTTTTGTAGCTGCCATGGCGGTGGCTATTTATCCTTATCTGACGGAATACGCCATGAAGGGGGAAGAAGAACGACTGGATCGCGTCATCCATAAAGGCGTTGGTCTGGTCATGTTCTTAGGAATTCCTTCGGCGGTTGGTTTAATGGTTTTACGCCAACCCATTATTACGTTGTTGTTTCAACGAGGTGCCTTTGATGCTACGGCTACTGCGATGACCTCATCTGCCTTGTTGTGGTATGCTATCGGCCTGCTGCCTTTTGCTGTTGTACTGGTGATGGTAAAAGTCTTTTATGCTTTTGAGGATAATAAACTGCCGCTTTATGCTGGTGGTGCGGGGATTCTTGTGAACCTGGCGATTAGCTTCCTCACCATGAAATGGATGGGTGTCGGTGGCTTGGCCTTAGCCACGTCTTTGGCCGGAACTGCAAATATGCTTGTATTCTTTATTGCATTAAAAAAGCATATGCCCCATTTTCATTACGGCCCCTTGGTACAGTCCTTTGGGAAAATCTTCTTTTCCTCATTATTGATGGCAGCCGCCGTAAAACTTACTGAGTGGTGCCTGGGGGTATTCAGCATTAACAGTGTGTTCCTGCTTGTGCTTTGCTGTATTATCATGGGCGTTACTGTCTACTTGCTCTTTGCGGCAATCCTTAAAGTGCGGGAATTTAATGATACGAAAGAGATTTTGCTCCATAAATTAAAACGTGCATCTTCTTAAAATAATTTGCAAATAAGTTGTGATTCTGTTTTGGCAAATTGAGGTTATTATGAGATTATTGATTGCTTTCCTGGCCGGAGTCGTTATATCATTGTTGGTAACGCCATTGACAAAAAAAATGGCCATGCATTTTGGTGTATATGACGAACCCGATGCCCGTAAAGTTCATACCGGTATTATGACTCGCTTGGGTGGCCTTGGCATTTACTGCGGTTTTATTGCGGGGATTCTGGTTTATGGCGAGTTTTCCCATACGATTGTGGGTTTGGCTCTCAGTGCGTCGATTGTCGTTGCCGTAGGGCTTTACGATGATATTAAAAATATATCTCCCAAAATGAAATTATTGGGTCAAATCATTGCGGCATTGGTGCTGATGGGGTTTGGCGTCCGTTTAGAATTTATTACCAATCCAATTAATGGCGTTATTTTCGATATGGGTTGGCTGGGTTATCCTATTACGCTTCTATGGCTCGTGGGGGTTTCCAATGCTGTGAATCTCATTGATGGTCTTGATGGTTTGGCCTCCGGGGTTTCGGGAATTGCCGCACTGTCTCTGGCTGTGGTGGCTTTGGCGAAAGGTTTTACCGTCAGTGGCAGTATTGCTATTATCCTGGTGGGATGTATATTGGGCTTCCTGCGCTATAATTTTCATCCTGCCCAGCTTTTTATGGGGGATTGCGGCGCCTTGTTCCTTGGTTTCGTGGTGGGAGCGCTGTCCCTCTTGGGATTATCGGAAGGGGCTACCATTATTTCCTTCTTTATCCCTATCATGGTGTTGGGGATCCCTATTCTTGATACGCTTTTTGCCATCATCCGCAGAAAAATGAATCATAAGCCTATTTTTGAAGCGGACAAGGGGCACCTGCATCATCAGTTGATGGCCCGTGGATTCAGCCATAAGGATACAGTTTTGTTTATCTACGGCATTACCTTCCTGCTGGGGGCTTTTGCCGTAATGGTAACACTGTTGCCCTCGGTTTACAGCATTTTGCTGTTGGTCTTTGCCTCGGCTTTGATTATGGCTGGCGCTGTAAAAATCGGTGTGTTGAGTGTCCATAAAGAAAAATAGAATGGAAGTTATCTTCATATTTCAGAAAGGTGAATTAAAATCGTGTGGAAAAAAGTAGTAACTGTCTTTATCATTTCTGTGGCGAGTTTGGCTGGTGGATTTCTGTTGGGACATATTAATCAGAATGGTGGAATTGCCGGACTCCCTGCCATGTTGGGTTTCGGGGATGAAGCCACTAAGGACCTTTCCGGAAAAATTGTCACTACGGGAGACAATATTGTTAATGTTCATGCCAGTGCCGATATGGACTCAGAAGTTCTGATGAGCCTTCCCAAAAATACAGAGGTATCATGCATTCATCAGGATGAGCCTAATTGGCTATATGTTGAAGTTATGGATGGTGTTTCCGGCTATGTGCCTTCGGTGAAGATGTCATTGGTCACAGAGGACAGTGGAAAATCTTCTGATAAAGACACTTCAGAGGAAAAAGAAACTTCCCAAAAAGATTCCGAAGAAAAAGAAAAAACAACTTTGGTTTCCCCCGTTGGACTTTATGTGAATGTTCGCGCCCAAGCTTCCCAAGATAGTGAGATAGTGGCTTTCGCCTTAGAGGGCGATACCATGGAGCAGTTGGGGGAAAGCAACGGTTGGATTCATGTACGTATGGCAGATGATACGAAAGGTTATGTTTCCTCTGATTTGGTTTCTGAGGCGAATGGAACCAATCCATCTTCAGCTCCCACACGAAAAGTAGTGATTACCAACAGCTTTGCCAGAATCCGTTCCGAAGCCACTGTAGACTCCGATGAGGTTACTCGATTGGATCGGGGAGATTCCGGCATTTACCTGGAAGAAGTCGATGGCTGGTATCACATTGTTTTGGACGATGGTGAAAGTGGCTATGTCCGTAATGACTTGGCGAAAGTGGAGTAATTACGGTTTATTGATAAAGTGATGTATAAAACAAGATGATTTTGTAATACCATAATTACAAATCGCTTTCCGAAAGGAGACTTTTCTCCATGTTTGATTTTGCTATCATTGGGGCCGGTATTGTAGGCTCCATGATTGCCAGAGAGTTATCCAGATACGAAAATTCTATCATCGTTTTGGAAAAGGAAGAGGATGTGGCGAAAGGCAGCTCCGGCGCCAATAGCGGCATCGTCCATGCTGGTTTCGATGCGAAGCCCGGAACCTTAAAGGCGCGCCTGAATGTTGAGGGGGCAGCTAGGATGCCCCGTGTCGCTGAAGAATTGGGTGTTGCCTATCATCGCAATGGTTCCCTTGTAGTTGCTTTCCATGAAGGGGATATGGAATCTTTGAGAAATCTCTATGCCCGGGGAGTTCTCAATGGTGTTCCAAATCTGGAGTTGATTGATGCTGCCAGGCTCCATGCTATGGAACCAAATATTTCCTCCAAAACCATAGGCGCTCTTTATGCTCCTTCGGCGGGGATCATATGCCCTTACTCACTAACCGTTGCCGCTATGGGAAATGCCATGGACAACGGTGTCTTTTTGCAATGCGACTTCCCGGTGGAACAAATTGTTCCATGCGGCGACCATTATCAGATCATTTCCGGTGATGCTATGGTAGAAGCTCGCATCATTATCAATGCGGCGGGGATTTTTGCCGATGATATCGGAGCTATGGTGGGGGATCGTTCTTTTTCCATTCATCCTCGCCGTGGGGAATATCTCTTATTTGATCAAGAATTGGGATATAGAGTCCACCATACCGTTTTTCAGGCTCCCACCCCCATGGGAAAGGGCGTTTTAGTGACGCCAACAGCTCACGGTAATTTGATGATTGGTCCCAATGCCGAGGATTTAACCGATAAGGAAGATCTCGATACGACTACCACAGGGCAATCCAAGGTGATTGTAGATGGAGGAAAAACATTACCTTCCCTTTCCTTGAAACAGGTGATCACTACCTTTGCGGGCTTACGAGCCGTGGGGAGTACTGGAGATTTTATCATTGGTTTTTCTCAGTTTGCTCCTCGTTTTCTTCATGTAGCGGGAATCGAGTCTCCAGGGCTTGCTTCCTCTCCGGCCATTGCCGCCTATGTAACTGGTTTATTAAGGGAAAACGGTTATTTAGGGCAAAAAAAATCCAGTTTTGATCCCTGTCGTCACGGTGTTCCTGCGCTGCGGACTTTACCTGATGATGTGCGTCAGCAATGGATCGAAAAGGATCCCCATTATGGTAAAATCGTTTGTCGCTGTGAAGAAATCAGTGAAGGGGAAATTATTGATGCCATTCACCGTAATCCTCCCGCTACTACTGTTGACGGTGTCAAACGGCGCACCCGCAGCGGGATGGGAAGGTGTCAAGGGGGCTTCTGCTTACCCTCGGTGACGGAGATTCTCAGCCGTGAATTGGGAATTCCCATGGAGCAAGTGACTAAGAAGGGGTATGATTCTGCGGTTCTATGGGGAAGAACCAAGTAGGAGGCGGAGAATGAAGCGAATTGACCATGAACAACATTACGACCTTGTGTTGATTGGTGGCGGCCCTGCCGGTATGGCAGCGGCCATCGCTGCCCGGGAGGAAGGTCTGGAACGCATCGTAATTTTGGAGCGAGAGGATTCTCTTGGCGGCATTTTGCAGCAATGTATTCACAATGGGTTTGGTTTGCATAAATTTAATGAAGAACTGACAGGTCCTGAATATGCCGCCCGCTATGAACAGCGGATAAGGGAGTTGAATATTGAATATCGTTTGAATACTACAGTGACGGATTTAACGCCCCAGCGTGTCGTCACCGCTGTGGGGCCTCAGGGAGTGTGCCGCATTTATGCGCAAGCGGTGATTTTGGCCATGGGATGCCGGGAACGGAATCGTGGGCCTCTTCATATTGTGGGGAGCCGTCCGGCGGGAATTTATACCGCCGGCGCCGCCCAGAAATTCGTGAACCTCAAGGGCATGCTGCCGGGAAAAGAAGTTGTTGTCTTGGGCTCCGGTGATATTGGTTTGATTATGGCACGACGCATGACCTTAGAAGGGGCCCATGTCAAAGCGGTTTTGGAATACCTGCCTTACAGCGGTGGCTTGAAACGCAATATTGTACAATGTTTGGAGGATTTTGATATTCCCTTGCTCCTTAGCCATACAGTGGTGCAGGTTCATGGCAAACAGCGAGTGGAGGGCGTTACCATTTGTGAGGTGGGAGCTGACGGCCAATACGTGCCGGACTCTGCCCAGTATATTCCTTGTGATACCCTATTGCTTTCGGTGGGATTAATCCCTGAAAATGAATTGGCAAAGAAGGCTGGGGTACAGTTGGATGCTGTTACCAATGGCGCTGTAGTCAATGCTCGTCGGGAAAGCAGTGTTCCGGGAATTTTCTCCTGTGGTAATGTTCTTCACGTTCATGACGTAGTCGACTACGTGTCTGAAGAGGCGGAAATTGCGGGCCGCGCTGCTGCCCGTTATTTGCAGGGGCGGCGTAGAACAGGCCATGCCGTGGCAGTGAACCGTGGCGCTGGGGTGCGCTATGTTGTGCCCCAAGTGATCGAAACGACGCACGAGGAAATAAAACTTTTTTTCCGTCCTGATCAGGTTTGTCGTAATGCCTATATTACGGTAACTTGCGGTGAGCAATTGCTGTTTCGTAAAAAGAAACGCATTATTACCCCGGGGGAAATGGCCACGGTGGTGTTGAAGGAGGGGATAATTTCCTCTATCAACGCTGATGAAATTACCGTAGAAGTGGAGATGCAGTCATGAAGGAAATCAAATATTTGACTTGTATCGTCTGCCCAGTGGGCTGCCGTCTTAAAGTGGAAATGGAGGATGGAAAGGTCATTCGTGTTTCCGGGAATGAATGTAAACGGGGGGAAGCCTATGCTCGCACAGAATGTGTGAATCCCGTTCGTACTTTAACCACTACCGTTCGTACGGATGATGACCGTCTACTACCCATCCGTTCGGCAACTCCTTTGCCCAAAGATACGATTTTTTCTTGTATGGCGGCGATTGATCATATTGCAGTGGCGGCTGGCCACGGTATTGCTTTGGGCGATGTGGTAATTCCCAATATTTGCGGCACCGGTATTGATATGGTTGCAACGAAATCTTTACCAAAACTTTAATACGATGACGATTTAGATAGCTTGAGGCTGTTAAGAAAGGTTTATTTCAGGCAAAATTTCTCCCTATTACATGCGGTGCGGAGAGGGTTGCTCTATTTGGAACTTCTCTTAACAGGCCTATGTTTTATATGGTGATTCTTTCGAAAATTCTTTCCTGTTTGGACTCCCCTGCATAAAGCGGCGGCGAAGCCATATAGTTAAAAAGGAGCTTTTTCGGGAGGCCTTTCCATGCAGGATTATATTGAAAAACGGGTCCTGGAGATCAGCAGCTATATCATGGAATCCTCGGCCACAGTACGTCAGACCGCTGCCATTTTTGGTGTGAGTAAGTCAACGGTACATAAGGATATGACGGAGCGATTGCCGATGATTAATGAAGCAACGGCACAAAAAGTGCGCCAGATATTAGAAATCAACAAGGCCGAACGTCACCTTCGAGGCGGCGAAGCCACGCGAAAAAAATATGCTGCAGAGCATCAGGCCAAGGTAAAGATTCAACGAAAGCCATAGTTTCAATGAAGCCGCCACATTTTGAAATGTGGTGGCTCTCTTTGTGTCCCAATGAATCGACGGTGCAAGAATTGCCCCTATGGGATTGTTTTATGTCGTGTGACGTGGATAAACAAAAAAGAGAAAGCACATTTGCACACGCCACATAAGGCAGTAATTTCAAAACACTAACTTATGGGCGTTGCAAAAGGGAAAGACAGAGAGAAAGGCTTAATCGCCTTTCTCTCTGTCTTTTTATGCTTTTATATCCATACATTCGACTATCAAACTGCCTTTGAGTAAAATGATGATAGAAAATCAAAGGAGGTAACAATATGGGTAAATTTATAGAAGAATTTTATTACGGCAACATTGATCCACAGGAACGAAGCACAAAGCAGAACAAAGCGGTGCAAAAGCAAATGAAGGTCTTGATGCTCAATGAAGATTTCCTAACAGAACGGCTATCGGTTGAAAATAAGAAAAAGTTTCTCGATTTCGTTAATGCGTGGAGCGTGGTAAACGGCGAATCCAATCTTGACAGTTATATGATGTGGTTTCGCTTGGGAGCCAACTTCACATACGATACCTTCGTAGTCACCGACACACCGTTTCAAGATTTGTTAAAGGAGTAAATGATATGCGGGATAAGAAATATTACATAGCACTTGATGATTTTGAACGGCGGGTAGTTATAAAATGCCTGAATGAAATGCGGAATAAGCTTATTGCCAACGGCAAGTACACCGATGCGGTGGATGAGGTTTTACTGAAAATCATTGATAGAAAGCAAAAGAAATTCAAAGTGATCTACAAGGAGGCGTGATGATGGAGAAGCACATTTATAACGAACAGACGAGCATTAGCTACACTCTGCACGGAGATTACTACTTGCCCGACCTTGCACTCCCCAATGAAGAAAAACAGCCTATCGGTATTTGGGGACAGCGGCACTTGCAGTATATCAAGGTGCACCGCAAAGGGTTTTATACAACCTTACTCACACAATGTGAACTGAACAGGCACCTTGCCGATGTAAACAAGCAGACTGAGGATATGTTTTTTCGGCTCGTAGAACAGATGGCAGAGCGTGAGGGCGTGACCGAACAACTCAAAGCTGACAGTCAAATGGAATGGGTTTCTCGGATGAATAACATCCGCAGCAGAGCCACAGAAATCGTAAATTACGATATAATTTACAACTAACCGAGCCGCCGTTTTTCAAATACTTCAATCATTTTTCAATCTTTTATGGTATAATGATAATAAGCGGAGGTATCGCTATGAGGATTTTACTCGTCGAAGATGAAAAAAGAATGGCGCAGGCGCTTTGCGAAATCCTGCGTCTTGAAAAATATGAAGTAGATCATTTTGCAAACGGTCTTGATGGATTAGCCGCAATCGAGAGTAACATTTACGATATTGTAATTCTTGATGTTATGCTCCCCGGAATGAACGGATACGAAATTGTAAAACGGGCTCGCAACAAAGGTGTTGCAACACCGATATTGATGCTCACGGCAAAGGCAGAGCTTGACGACAAGGTTACAGGTCTTGATAGCGGTGCCGACGATTATCTAACAAAACCCTTTATGACAAAGGAACTGCTTGCCCGTCTCCGTGCACTCGGTAGACGAACACTTGGAACAACAGATGGTATTCTTTCATTTGGGGACATTACCCTTGATACAAGCACCCTTACATTATCTTGCACTACCAACGGACAGAGCGTAAGACTTAGTGAAAAGGAATATAGAATCCTTGAATACTTAATTGCAAATAGCGGTCAGATACTCACCCGTAAACAACTTGCGGTAAAAATTTGGGGTTTTGAGAGTGAAGCCGAGTATAACAATGTAGAAGTATATATGTCTTTTACCCGTAAAAAACTCAGTTTTATCGAAGCTAAAACCGAAATTAAGGCAGTCCGTGGTGTTGGATATGAATTGAGGTGTGACGATGTTTAAAAAATCAAAAAGAAAAATCGTTGCAGCCATTATGTCCATCCTTGTGCTTTTATGGGTAGGAACGCTTGGTGTTATTTATGCATCCAGTTATTTTGAAATGGCAAAACAAAATGAACAGATGCTTCAGGCACACGCTGAAATGTATGTGCTCCCGCAATCCTTTGAAGATATGATTCCGCCAAACAGACCAAAAACTAATGGCAATCAAGGTTTCAATCTCGGCTTTGATCCGCAATCACCGTTGTTTCAGTTGTCCACTTTCTATACCGTTGCGGTATCCTATGACGGTGATATTATTGAAGTAAAGAATGAACCGCCAACAGTGCATACCAATGATGATTTGGAAGTGTTGGCAAAAGATATTATAAAGAGCAATGAAACTACCGGAACTAAAAATAATCTTGCTTTTTACAAAGCGGATAAAGGTGGCTACAACCTTGTTACCTTTATGGATAATACTGTTGTAAACGAAAACGCCTTGACCTTATTCCGTTATACGCTGGTTTTTGGCGGTGTGGCTTTGGTTTTGTTCTTTTTCCTGTCGGTATTTCTTGCAAGAAAAATTGTGAATCCCCTTGAAGAAAGCTATCAAAAACAGAAGCAGTTTATATCCGATGCAGGTCACGAACTGAAAACACCGGTATCGGTGGTAAGTGCAAATGCAGAACTCTTGTCCCGTGAGATCGGCGATAACCAATGGCTCCAAAATATACAATATGAAAATGAGCGTATGGGAATGTTGGTCGGTCAGCTTCTTGACCTTGCTCGAACCGAGACCGTAACACCGCAGATGGAACACATTGATTTCAGCCGTTTGGTTGCCGGTGAAGCCCTCCCATTTGAAAGTGTTGCCTTTGAAAAAGGACTCGTGCTGAACAGCAATATAGCAAACGGTATTAGTATCGAAGGTAACAGCACACAGCTTAAACAAATCGTTTCAATACTGCTTGATAACGCTATTCGTCATAGCAAAGAACAAGGCGAAGTCTATTTGTCTTTGACAAAGGAACACGCTCTCGCCAAGCTTTCCGTTATAAACAAAGGTAATGAAATCCCTGCAGAACAGCGTGAACAGATATTTGAACGCTTCTATCGAGTGAATACCGCCCGTAATAGTGAGGACAAGCACTATGGACTCGGACTTGCAATAGCGAAAGCAATCGTTTCCACACATAGTGGTAAAATTGATGTATTGTGTTATGACGGTAAGGTTGAATTTACTGTGCATATTCCATTAGGAAAATAATTTAATAATCTTCAATCAAACTTCAATCTTCCTCCTGTACAATGATGCTATCAAGTACAGGAGGCTTTTTTATGAAGCTAAATGAGAAAGGAGTGAAAAGATGAAATACCGACACGAATGGAAGCACGAAATCAGCTACGGTGATATGCTTGTTCTCCGTCAGCGTTTGTCTGCCGTTATGAAACGAGATGCCCACGCTATTGACGGCAAGTATCTGATCCGCAGTTTATATTTTGATAACGCATCCGATAAGGCACTAAGAGAAAAGGTTGACAGTGTGAATGTCCGTGAAAAGTTCCGCATTCGATATTATAACAACGACACATCCTTGATTCATTTAGAGAAGAAAAGCAAAGTCAATGGTTTGTGTTTGAAAGACAATGCAACACTGTCCAAAGAACAAGCGCAGGCGATTGCAAACGGTGATTATAATTGGATGATGGATAGCGGTGTTCCTTTGATTCAGGAATTATACAGTAAGATGAAAGGTCAGGGATTGCGCCCAAAAACTATCGTGGATTATCTAAGAGAACCCTTTGTTTTTGCACCCGGTAATGTTCGAGTAACCCTTGACTATAACATCCGCACAGGAATGAACTGTACGGACTTTCTGAATCCAAACTGTGTTACGGTTCCTGCAGGCGAGACACCGATCATTCTTGAAGTAAAATGGGACGAGTATTTGCCGGACATTATTCGGGATGCTGTCCAACTTAATAACCGCCGTGTTGGCGCTTTTTCCAAATACGCCGTTTGCAGAATCTACGGCTAAAATAATAAAAATTATAAGGAGTAAGTATTATGACTTTCAATGACATTTTCAAATCAAGTTTTTTGGAGAATATCGCAAGCGTGGGTATTCTCGATATGGCGATTGCCTTGGCTCTTGCCTTCGGCATCGGTATGTTTATTTTCCTCGTATATAAAAAGACCTATCAGGGCGTTATGTATTCCTCCAGCTTTGGAACAACGCTCGTTGCCCTCACGATGATCACCACCGTTGTTATTTTAGCGGTAACTTCTAACGTGGTTCTTTCGCTTGGTATGGTTGGTGCACTTTCTATTGTTCGATTCCGTACCGCTATTAAAGAACCCCTCGATATTGCGTTTCTTTTCTGGGCAATCGCAGTCGGCATTGTGCTTGCAGCCGGTTTTATTCCTCTTGCAGTAATCGGCAGCGTTATCATCGGCGCAATCCTTCTTGTGTTCGTAAACAAGAAATCTTATTACAATCCTTATATCGTTGTTCTTTCCTGCGCTGATTCTATGGCCGAAAACAAAGCGGTGGATTTTCTCAAAGGTAATGTTCAAAAATGCGTTGTTAAGAGCAAGACGGCAACCAAAGGATTGATTGAACTGAATCTCGAAATTCGTATGGTAAACGATAATACCGATTTTATCAATGCTCTGAGCACTATGCCCGGCGTAAACAGTGCAGTTCTTGTGAGCTATAACGGCGAGTATATGGGTTAAGGAGGTACACTATGTCAACACATAAGCATTTTGATAAAATTTGCTGTGTTGTTCTTGCTGTTACGTTGCTTCTTACCGTATTGTTTATGAATGCCGAAAGTTTCGGTGTTCAAAAGGCTTCTACCGTAATGGGCTATGAAAATAAGCTGTTTGATACCTCTGCTGTCCACACCATTGATATTATTATGGAGGATTGGGAAGAATTTACGGCAAACTGCAAAAGCGAAGAATACTATGCCTGTTCTGTTGTCATTGATAATGAAGCGTATAAAAATGTGGCGATTCGTGGAAAAGGCAACACTTCGCTGACACAGGTGGCATCCTACGGAAACGACCGTTACAGCTTCAAAATCGAGTTTGACCATTACGACAGTACCAACACCTACTACGGTCTGGATAAGCTGTGCCTAAACAATATCATTCAGGACAACACCTATATGAAGGATTATCTGGCCTATCAGATGATGGCTGAAATGGGCGTTTCTTCACCGCTTTGCAGTTATGTTTATATTACGGTAAACGGTGAAGATTGGGGGCTTTACATTGCGGTAGAAGGTGTAGAAAAATCTTTCCTGCAACGTAATTACGGAAACAATTATGGTGAACTCTATAAGCCCGACAGTCAAAGTATGGGAGGTGGACGAGGCAACGGCGAGAAGTTCGATATGGATGACTTCCTCGGCAACACCGAGGATGCCGACACCTCGACTACCACGCAAGATACAACAAGCAGTAATACCGATCAAACCACTCCGCAGATGCCAGGCGAAAATATGCAAGGTGGTCAGTCACAGGGCGGCACAACACCTCCTGAGTTACCGAGCGGAGAAACAGCGGTAGAGCCCAATGCAGGTAACGCACAAGGCGGAATGACACCTCCTAATAACGAAACAACTACAGACGGTTCGACATCAGATACAAACGGACAGATGCAACAAGGCGGTACCGTTCCCGAAATGGGCGGACAGATACCCGGTGGAGATATGCAAGGCGGAGATAAAGGCGGTATGACCAATGGCAGCGACGATGTATTGCTCAAATACATTGACGATGAGATCGAAAGCTATGCCAACATCTTTGACAATGCGAAAACTGATGTTTCCGACAGCGATAAAGCACGTTTGATCGCAGCTCTCAAAAAACTGAGTAACGGCGAAGAGCTTGAAGATACTGTTGATATCGAAAAAGTAATCCGTTATTTCGTGGTGCATAACTTTGTTTTGAATTTTGACAGCTATACCGGATCGATGATCCATAACTATTATCTCTACGAAAAAGACGGTCAGATGCAAATGGTTCCGTGGGACTATAACCTTGCTTTCGGCGGATTCGAGTCTGCGGGCGGTGCTACCAACCTTGTCAACTATCCGGTTGACTCTCCTGTATCCGGCGGCAACACCGAAGATAGACCGATGATTGCTTGGATCTTCGAGAATGAAGAATATACCGAACTGTACCATAAGTATTTCTCGGAATTTATTGTGACCTATTTCGATAGCGGTTATTTCTCAGAGATGATAGATAACGTCAATGCAATGATTTCTCCATATGTTGAAAAGGATCCTACAAAGTTCTGCACTTATGAAGAATTTGAAAAAGGCATTACGACTCTTAAAGAGTTCTGTTTGCTTCGTGCAGAAAGCGTGAGTGCTCAACTTGACGGAACAATTGGCTCTACCTCTGATACCCAAAAGAGTGATACCCTTATAGATGCCGGTGATATTCAAATCAATGATATGGGTTCTATGGGCAATACTATGGGCGGCGGCAAAGATAAGTTTGATGGTAATACTCAAAAACCGCAGACTGATGCTGAGGATAATGAAACCACAGAATCAACCGACAAAACACCTTCGGGAGAATCGGATGCTACAGAAAATGGCAGCTCAGAAGATAGTTCAATTTCTCAGATGCCTGATGGTCAAATGCCGAACGGAAACCAAGGCGGCTTCGGAGGCGAACAAATGCAAGGTGGCGCACCGCCTGAACTGCCTGACGGTGAAAATGGGGATTTCGGCGGTCAGATGCAACGACCTGACGGCAATGCGCAACCAAACAGTAACGGTCAAACCCAATCGCAAGGTCAGAATACTGTACCTGCAACCGATTGGATCGTAATGATTGTAAGCGTATTGTTTCTTGCATTAGGGCTTGTTTTTGCATTTGTTTTCAAAAGGCGGAAATAAATAAATTGCCCTGTTGGGAGCGCAGTAAATTCTGCATTTCTAACGGGGCTTTTTTCGTTATATCAAGTCTTTTATGGTTTCTTTTAGTTTAGCAAGTGCCTTTTCACATTTTTGTGTGCGGTATTGGCGGAGCTGTATTCGTGGTCGGTGGCAATATCGGTATACATCATTGGCTTGATTGGTTTCTTTTTCGGATCACCGTATTCATCCAAATCGTCATAATCCATATAAAATATGCTGTGGCAATCAAAACAGAAACCAAGCCGCTGGGCGAGCATCATTCGTTCGGTCATCTTGCTCTTTCAGATAGGTCACAATATATTCCTGTAAATCCCACTTCGGCGGTGCCAGCTGGATGCGGTACATATTCAGTTCCTTTTCGTCAATATACTTTTCTTTCACGGCACTCACCTCCAATCTGTGTTATTTGCCGTTTAATCGTCTGTCCGCTTCGGCGTAGAGTTCTTCACGAAGTATATCTGCTTCATACTGTCCGTTGGCATAATCGGGATCGTTCTTTGCCCGTTGCATACGCTCTTTGGCAACGGCAAGGGCGGCATTTATTAGTACATCGTCGTGCTTACCACGTTTGCGTTCCATACGTAGTGCCGAGCAACGGTTTTTGTAAAGGCGAATAATGGGGTTGGCATTGGCATATTCTTTGCGGTTGATCCTTGCGGCATATTTTCGGCAAGTGATGGCTTTGCCTTTTACCTTGAACGGCGCATATCCGGTACAATACTGGAACGGGCGAAAAGGGATTATGTGGAAAAAGGAATTCGTCCCTCGGGGAATCCCCTGATTCGGGAGGAAATAGCCCTGTCATGGGAGCGCTCCTTTACCTATGGCATCCACCCATATCAGGATCTTTTTCCGCCAGATCCCAGTGTGGAACAGAATAATTATCTTTTTCAAAAAAATAAATTGCTGATAGAGACTACAAAGGCAATGATTACCGATGAAATTATGGAGCTTTTTGCCATTTCCCACCTTATTGTGATTTTATTTGATCGGGATTTGAATTTGCTTTGCTTCTTTAACAGCCCGGAGGATAAATCCTACTTCACTATCATTGCCAATAAGGGATTCCCTGTGACGGACTCCGGTGCGGAGTATATCGCATCTTCCTCGAAAGATGAGTATCTGGGAACTACCGCAACCATGCTGGCTCTCCGCTACGGCTGTCCCGTGCAAACCAACGGCCCGGAGAATTTTCACGATACCATGCAGCCGACCACAATGTCGGCAGCGCCGATTCTCGATGGAAAGGGGCAGAGTGTCGGGATCATTGCCTTGGCCCGATTAATGCCGGAGGAATACTGGACCACGGAATATCATCGGGATCAAATCAATGCTCTTTGCTGGACGTCCTCCATGGCCTTGTCCATAGGTCAGCAAATGGAAATCAAAAAGCGGAACGAGGAGCTCCGCAAGACCAATCAAATGCTGGAGGCCACCCTTACTTTTATGGATGAAGGTATTGTTTTGGCGGAGAATCACGGGAAAATTTTGAAAGCTAATCGAAAAAGCATTAATATCCTTGGCATCAAGGAGGATTCGGAACGTCAGTACAACCTTTGTGAATTTCTTCGAGAGAATTCGCCGTTAAAGCATATGCTGTCGCTTCAAGCCAACGTTAATAATTTAGAGGATACACTGCTTCTGCCGGAGGGAGATAAAAACTACCTGTTCAGCCTAAGACCCATTATGGGGGAGCAGGCCGATGTTTCCGACAGTATGGTAATCCGTATCAGTGACCCGAAACAAATTGACAGCTACATTGCCCAAAGAAATCATAATACTGCGACTCTGACGTTCCAGGATATTCTCGGAGAAAGTTCCTCCATTGTGAAAGCTAAGGATATCTCTATGCGCTTTGCCTCCTCCTTTGAAAATGTATTGATTTTAGGGGAAAGCGGTACTGGCAAAGAAATTTTTGCCCAGGCGATCCACAACGCCTCACGGCCCCACGGCCCTTTTATCGCGTTAAACTGCGCCTCCATGCCTCGAAATTTGGTGGAAAGTGAGCTGTTGGGATATGAGGGCGGCAGCTTTACCGGTGCCGAGCGGAAGGGCCGCCCCGGAAAAATTGAGCTGGCCCAGGGGGCACCTTGTTTTTAGATGAAATTGGGGACATGCCTTATGAGGTGCAGGCGGTGCTGCTACGGGTTTTAGAAAATCATCAGGTGATGCGAATTGGCGGCGATAAGTACATTGACGTGGAATTCCGTCTCGTCGCCGCCACCAATCAGGATTTACAAGAGCTTGTGCGGAAACGCCTGTTCCGTGAAGATTTATATTACCGTCTTTCTGCATTGAAAATTGTCATTCCACCATTGAAGGAACGCGATGACGACGTCGTTTTATTGGCAGAGCACTTTATTCAGGAGTACTGCGGCAAAATGCAGTGGCAGGTACCCCGACTGAGTTCTGAGGCGAAAAGCATTTTGCTTCATGGTGATTGGCCCGGTAATGTGCGCCAACTGCAAAAGGCCGTTGTCTATGCGGTAACTACCGGTAATGGCGAATGGATCGTTCCCGGAAATTTTCCCGATGACGTATTCTCTACGTCAATCGCGCCGTCTAAATCTCTAATTTCCCCAGACCCAATCCGGGATGCGGAAATAGAAACCATTCAAAAAGCCCTGACGGCTACGGATCATGACGTGGCCCAGGCGGCGAAAATGCTGAATATGGGAAAATCTACATTATATAAAAAGATAAAAAAATATCAGCTTCGGTGATTGAGCTGATATAAAACAAATAATGACTTCACTCGTAACACTGCGAGTGAAGTCTTTTTTGATGGAAAATTAGGAAATGATTAAAAGAAAATTAAAATCCTATAATATAGATTGACAATTTATATTATATAATATATATTATTATATAGATTAAGAAAGGAGGCGATTATATGGTCTTTCCTTTTGGTGCAGCTTTATTGGACAGCTGCGTTTTGGCCATTATGGAACAGGGGGATGCCTACGGATATATCCTGACCCAGAGGATGAAGGAAAAAATGGAAATTTCTGAGTCCACGCTTTATCCAGTCCTGCGCCGGTTACAAAAAAACAGCTTTCTGACCACTTATGACCAACCTTACCAGGGACGGAACCGCCGTTATTACGCCATTACCGATGAAGGCCGTGAGCAGCTGGAGGAATATCGTAAGGAATGGATCAATTATCGTACCACTGTGGAAGATATTATGTTTGGAGGTGAAATCAATGAATAAAGAACAGTTTTTATCCGCTTTGGAACGGGAATTATCCCATATTCCTCAGGAGGAACGTGACAATGCCCTGGTATATTATGATGAATATTTGACTGAAGCCGGGCCCGAGCGGGAGGATGAGGTCATTGCGGAGTTGGGGGCCGTAAAGGATATCGCTTTGCAGCTTTCCGCTGACTATGCCGTTAAGGAAATGGAGGAAGAACCTTCGGTTTCACCGAAAAAGGGACTCCGAGCCATGTGGGTGGTGATTTTGGCGGTATTGGCTTCTCCCATCGCGCTTCCCATAGGCATTGCGATTATCGCTGTAATTTTCTCTTTGGTTATCACCGTTGTTTCTGTGGTAATATCTTTTTGGGTCACATCCATTGCGTTAGCGGCCGGGGGAATCGGTGGTATCTTTTGGGGATTTTTTGCACATGCAGATTCCATCTATAATTATGTTGCTTATTACGGCTGCAGTATCGGTTGTATTGGCGCGGGGATTTTATTGTTTTTCTTTTCCTATTATCTCACCAAAGTAACTTTCCGCGGGATGGCGCGTCTATTCCGCCTTATGATTGAACGGAGGAAGCATGGTCAAGAAGTTGAATAAGAGAACGAAAAATATTAGCTGTTTCTTAACGGCGTTCGCCACTGTTTTCGGCATCGTCTGCGGCGTGGTGGCCTTTCATAAACAGAGGAGGAAAGAAATATGAAAAAACCGGTAAAGATTCTTTTGATTGTCGGTATCGTACTTGTTGTGGTCGGCGGCGGTATCGCTGCTGTGGGATTTATTTCCGGAGGTTTTCCGAACCTTTATTGGAGCGAGAACCAAAAAATCACGGAATATAAAGCAGAAGACCTTGTAACTATGGATAAAACGGAGATCGAAGCGTTTTCCGCAATTGATATTACAACAGAGCTAGGCAGCGTTGAAGTTATCCCAGGGGATAGCTATTCCATTCAATGCTCCAACTTTCTGAAAGACCGCCAGCCCTCTTATGAAGTGAAGGACGGTACTTTATTCCTACATTATAAATTTTCCTATCATGGCATTATGATGTTTGGGGAGGGCATTGATGATTCGGCGAAAATTACGGTAACAGTTCCCAATGATGCAAAATTTTCTTCGGTAAATATCATTGCAGAAGGTGAGATTTTGGTAAAGGATCTCGCGACAGATCATTTGGTGTTGAATAACGAATACGGTGATGCGTTGACTTTGGAAAATGTGAAAGCGGAAAATGCTGAAATCGCTGCCGAAAGCAGTAATCTTGTGTTGAAAAAATGTAGTTTGGGTAAGAGCACCATGTCCGCAGAATACGGCAATGTACAAATCACGGAATGTCAAGGAACCGATCATTGGATTTTGGACGCCGAAAGCGGTGAAGTGACCTTTGACAATGCTCAACTGGCTACTTTGGAATGCGACGTGGAATATGGTAGCTTGACCATGAAGAAGGTGTCTTCCAAGGGTCTGGATCTTTCCTTGGAAAGCGGCGATGCCGACATCAGTGGTGATTTACGGGGCAAAACAGAAATTGATGCGGGGTACGGTAATATTACGTTAAATCTTACTGGAGCCGAAGCGGAATACGGTTATCTATTGAAAGCAGAATATGGAGATATTTCCATTGATGGTAAAAAAATTGAAGGAACCATGCATTCCAAAAACAATACCGCGGACCAAATGGAGGTAGAATGTGAAAGCGGTTCTATTGGATTGAACTTCAGTCAATCTGCGGTTGAATAACATCAAATAAATGTGTTAAAATAACATATTATATCGTTAAATAGGCCAAAGCCACGAGTCATCGTGGCTTTGGTGGGTCTGTCGATAAAGTCTGGCCCGAGCTGCGACGACTTGCTTTGCCAATAAATTGGCAGTTAGTAGTCGTTGTCCAAGGTTTTTCTGATTTTAAGGCTTTTCATCGGACTTTCATTTTTACAATAAATATTGAATTACATTGAGAGGACATATCATGGAAAAAATCTTAAAGGAATTTGCTGCCTTAAACCTCATTCCCAGAAAATCAAAGCATGAAAAAGCCGTGGCCGAATATTTGGCCAAACGGGGAGAGGCATTGGGATATCGTTCCTTTCGAGATGCCGCCAATAATGTTATCATTGAGGTGCCCGCTACGCCTGGCTGTGAAACAGCGCCGTTTGGCATTGTTCAGGCCCATTCCGATATGGTATGCGTCAGTGAGGACCCTGCTTACGACCCCCTTACCAGCCCTATTGTCACGGTGAATGACGGAAAAACATTAAGAGCCCAAAACAGCAGCCTTGGCGCTGATGACGGCATCGGCGTTGCCATGATTTTGGCGCTCTTGGACAGCGATGCACCTCACGGACCTTTGCGGGTAATTTTTACTGCCGATGAGGAAAGCGGTATGAGCGGTGCGTTGGGGCTGGCGGAGCAATATACCCAAGGCGATTACCTTATTAACATTGATTGGGAGGAAGAAGGCTCTGTGTGCGTTAGCTGCGCAGGGAGTTTGACAGTGATCTATAAAAAGCAATGTGAGCTTCATCCCATGGAGGGAGCGGGCTATGAAATTACCTTGAGGGGCCTCAGGGGCGGCCACTCCGGGGTGGAAATTGTGGAGCACCGCCCCAATGCAATTGCGATAGTGGGACGTTTCCTATATCAACTGATTCATGAAAAGATCGGTTTTTCTTTGGTTGCCATCCAAGGCGGACGGGCGCATAACGTCATTTGTCCCGACGCTACGGTGAAGCTTGTAGTGGAGGTTTCGCAGAAGGAACAATTTGCCCAATGCTTTCAAAACGCAGTGACCGATTTTGAACAGGAATTTGCCGATACGGAAAAGGATTTTTACTTCCTTTGCAAAGAAATGAAAGAGTATACTCAGGGTTTTTCCATAGAGGATAGCGCCAACATCGCCTCATTTTTGGGTCAGTGTCCTCAAGGTGTGGCTTCCATGTCCCAGGAAATCGAGGGATTGGTGGAGCTTTCCGATAATCTCGGCGTAATCTCCACCGATGAAAACGGTGTAACTCTGGAGGTCTTATATCGTGCCAGTGAAAGTAAGGCCATGCATGGTCTGGCAGAAAGAACAGCGGAGTTGGCCGCGGATTGCGGTTGGGTTTCCATAGTGGACTCGGAAAATCCCTCTTGGCCACCGAAGTTGCCCAGCCCCATTTTGGATATTGCCAAAGAGGTTTACTTCCGTCAGAGTGGCAGAGAAATCCGTGTGGAATTGATCCACGCTGGTTTGGAGTGCGGTTATTTTGCCGAAAAAAATCCCGGTCTCGACATTATTTCCTTAGGGCCAACCATTACTGACGCCCATAGTGTCCGTGAAACCCTGCATGTGGACACCTTAAAGCCTACCATGGATCTATTTCTGGGGATTCTTGGGGCATTGATATCGCAAAATTGAGGGTTTTGGTGATAACAAATTGGAATCACCGGAATGCCAAGATTTTAAAAAAAGTACTTGATTTTTCCAATTCGATGTGTTATGATTACTTCAACAAAAGTGAATAGCACATTACATTGAGGTATGAAGGAATCGGGTTTAAATCCCGGACGGTCGCGCCACTGTAAGCTCTGAGTCTACTGCATTTTGCCACTGGGAAACCGGGAAGGCGCAGGAAGACGTTGAAGGTAAGTCAGGATACTGAAACCTCATTGATGATTTGGAAACTTCCGCGTAAGAAGTTTGCGATTTTTAATTTCTCAAAATCGCCTTGGTTCTTCGGAAGCAAGGCTTTTTTATTTAGTTGCCAATCTTAACACAAACTCCTTATTTTTTTCTTTGTTGGGCAATCGCCTATCTCGCCTAAGTTACGCATTTGCCCCTTCTTTCTTAAATTCGTGCGATTTGTGCACTTATGATATGGATTCTAAATTCTCCTTATATTTTAATTTTTATATCGATTGCTTTTGCGGCGGACATAATGTTCCGCCGCACTTTATTTTTTCCATGAACCGTTTTGAACAGGCATAAAAGAGAGCCACCCGCAAGTGAATCTATCACTTGGAATGAACAAATTCTCCTGCGGGCGGCAAAAAGATGATGTTGTCCTAAAATAAAATGGGCTCTTTCGCCTCAGAAGGGGGGGAGCAAAAGCGTCATACTACATATTTACCTGCCGCAAGAGTGCTTCAAGGTCGCCAGCTTGAATGGCATCAATGTTTTGGGTAATTTTCTGGGGGGACCAATCCCACCACTTTATTTTCGTCAGTTTGGAAATGGTTTGTTTCGAAAAGCGCTTTCGTATGGGCTTAGCGGGTATTCCACCAACAATGGTGTATGGAGGGACGTCCTTTGTCACCAATGCCCTGGCGCCGATTACTGCGCCGTCTCCAATCGTCACCCCGGCCATAATCACGGCTTCATAACCGATCCATACGTCATTTCCTATGATAATGTCTCCTTGATGATCCCAGGCCGTGGTTACATCCTTTCCGTTCAATCCCCATTCCTCAAAAAATATGGGAAATGGATAAGTAGATAATGAAGATAATGCGTGATTGGCGCTGTTAAAGAGAAAACGGGTGCCGCAAGCAATGGAGCAAAACTTACCGATAACAAGTTTATCATTGTTGACTGGATAATGGTACAATACATTGTTTTTTTCAAACAAGGTTGGGTCATTGACAAAGTCATTGTACATGGTGTAGTCGCCAACGATTATGTTGGGGTTTGTGATAACATTTTTTAAGTAAATCGTTTCTTTATCTTCTGTGCGGGGATAAATTTTTATTCCCGAAATAGCCATGAAAAGCCTCCTATATTTTCGTATTGTTTCACAGACTATTTCGGCTAAACAATGCAGAGCTTCACAGTATACCACCTCTCTTTTATACCGCGTTGATATAAAAACTCAAATAAAGATATCGATAGCAGCACCTTTGATTTCAAATATATATATATGGAAACAACGCTGCGTTTCTTTTATTATACCATCTCCGGCTGTTTCTGTCATGGACGCCTGAGGAATTAAACCGAATTTGTTTGAGATGGGTATCTATTTCCTATGATGATTGTTATAATGGTATCTAGCGGAAGGGTGGAATATTTATGGCAATGTGGAATCCTTGGCGGGGCTGCCGCCGTTTCAGTGAGGGATGCAAGTTTTGTTACATTCACAAAGGCGACGCTAAGCGCAAGATTGATACCTCCCAAATTGTAAAAACCCCTCAGTTTGACGCTCCTATTGTAAAATTGAAAAACGGCCAATATAAAATGAAGCCCCATCAGCGGGTCTATCTTTGTTTTTCTTCGGATTTTTTGTTGGATGAGGCAGATCCCTGGCGCGATGACTGTTGGGCCATGATGAAACAACGCCCCGATTTAGATTTCCTTTTCCTAACCAAGCGCATTCATCGTTTTATGGACTGCGTTCCCAAGGACTGGGGGGATGGCTACGATAATGTGACCGTGGGCTGCACTGTGGAAAATCAGGCCAAAGCCGTGGAACGGCTTTCCATTTTTTCCTCCTTGCCTATCAAACATAGAAATATTATCTGCCAGCCCTTGATTGGCGCCGTGAATCTGGAATCGTTTCTGGATGGCATCGACCTTGTGGTAGTGGGAGGAGAGTCGGACCGATTTGCCCGGCCCCTTCATTACGATTGGGTGCTGGGTATTCGAGAACAATGTATGGCCCACGGGGTTTCCTTTGAATTTCGCCAATGCGGTACCCATTTTATCAAAGACGGCAAACAGTATACTTTAGGAGTGAAAGACCTTTGTTCCCAGGCCCGAAAAGCGAATATTGATTACCATACGAAAGAAAAGCAAATACCATAGAAGAAAAAGCCATTGGAGAAAATTCCAATGGCTTTTTTTTGAAGAGAACATATGGGAAGGTTGTTATTTTTTTGCTAAGTAGAAACAGATTTTTGGGCAAAGAAAATGTCGCTTCGATGAGTGTTACTCGGATGTAACTTTGGATTTGTTGTTTTTAATTACTTTTACTGCGATAATGGAGAGAATTACCCCGACTGCAGCGCAGATGGTGCCGCACCAAAAGGTGATTTGATATCCGGTGGCGCCGGGATATTTGTCAAGCCAATAGCCGATGACAGTGTAAATGAAAGCATCAGGGGTAAAGCCAATGGCGGATACGATGCCGACCACAGCAGCGTTGATGCTGGCAGGGACTTTGGCTTCGTCCAGAACCGCGAAGTAAACGCCGCGGTTGACGTAAATCGCGATACCAAACACCAGGATCAAAATAGTGGCAACCCAGAAGGAGCCGGCAGGAAGCAAGGCCAAAGCGGCAAATCCTATGCCGATGACGACGAAAGCGCCGATCAGGGTTTTGGCAGAGGAACCGATTTTATCGGCAATGATACCGCCGCAGGTACCGCCGACAATTTGAAGCCCCCAGGTGCGGATGGTGCCGAAGGTGGCGGCAAATACAACGGTGGCGCCCATCACGCCGGTGAGATAAGGCGTGGTATAACCGAGACAGTCAAATACCATCATGGTGCAGAACACGATGCCCGAAGCAATCCAGGTAATGGGGAGCTTCAGGGCTTTCATAAACCCCGCTCCAAGAGATAGTTGTTCGCCACTGGCAGCACTGAGTGCTTTCTTTTCCTCTTTGTTGTTGGGTACTACAAAGAAGGTGATAATCCCAAGAACGATATTGATGATGGCATAGGCCAGGATTACGGTGCGGAGTCCCGCGGTTTCACTTAAGGCGCCGTTGAAAAGCGCTACAATGCCGAGACCAATGATGGTGGCGGTGATGCCGCGGAGCCCTTCAAAAAGACCATATAGACGTCCTTGTTCTTTGGAGTCGCCCATGCCGCGGACAAAATTGATAACTGCGGGCCAGAAAATCAGAGAAGTGGAAAAGGCCCAGAAGAAACTGATGAACAGGCAGATGCCGTAAGAAGGAAAGGTTGCAAACCAGAGTCCCGCAGCCCCTGTGAGAATTTGTCCTAAGGGAAGCAAGGCTTTATCGGAAAACTTCATGGCCAGTACGCCGCCGATGAGATAGCATACGAGAGAACCAAGACCAAAGGCAGTCATGAAAGTCCCCAACTGGGTATTGGTGACGTTAAAGGCAACGATCATGGAATCATAATAGCTATAACGAAGGTAGGGCAGTTGATAAATCAGCCCGCAGGCCAGAGATAAGATGAATAAAACAAACCAGCGGTTTAATCCTTTTTTACTCATAAAATATGCCTCCTAATTCTTTATTAAGAAGTCCAAATTAAGATGAAAATTCATTATTCAGTTGTATGAAAATGTTTCATTGATTCCCGTTTTCTGAGTCGTTTTGAAAAGATGATAAAACGAATTTGGAATAATTGCATGGTTCACGACAGACGATTTTTTTATTGTTCACGACATTTGTCAATATAATATTGCAAATTTTATGCCAAAAACTATCATGTGATAAAAATATTTGAATGAGAGGATCGAATACTGATGATTTGGGGCCTATAGCCGTTGATTCTTTATTATTTAAAAGTTTTTGCATCAATGCAATGCTTTTTCAGTTTTACAGAAAGGCTTTGGCGAGAGATTCCCAGTTTTTCCCCAGCCTTGGAAAGGTTGCCCCTAGTAGCGCGTAAAGCGAATTGAATCAGCTCTTTTTCGTAAGCGTCTACCATTTCATTGATATTGCCATGAAGGTGGAGCATGGGCGCAGGGTTGTCCATGGACTCGTTTCGTACGGAGAAGACCTCCTCTGCATTGGGCATTCCCATCAATTCCGTGCTAAAGTGCCGCTTTAAGTAAGTGGGTAGATGTCGCAGGTCCAGTACGGTTTCCCCATCCAGCGTCATGTTCATGGCGCTTTCTATGGCATTGGACAGTTCCCTGATATTACCCGGCCAGTCATAGGCATGGAACAAATGGTCCAGCTCTGGTGAAATGGAGAGGATGGTGGTATCCAATTCCGCATTGGCCTTTTCCATAAAATAATCTACCAAAAGGGAGATATCTTCGCTGCGTTCTTTCAAGGAAGGAATCCAGACCATGCCGGTGGATAAACGGTAAAATAAATCCTCACGCAGGCTGTTAGAGCGGATGGCTTCAGTGGGTAATTGATTGGTAGCGCTAATGATGCGGCAGTTGATTTTTCGTGTTTTACTATCGCCAATGCGCTGCACTTCCTTTTCTTGGAGAACCCTGAGGATCTTTGCTTGGAGCAACATGGGCATGGAGTTGATTTCGTCGAGAAACACGGAACCGCCCTCGGCCTTTTCAAAAAGTCCAGCATGGTCCAGGGCGCCGGTAAAGGCTCCTTTGACAGTGCCGAAAAGCATACTTTCCAGCAGGTTTTCGGGAATGGCCGCGCAGTTGATGGGAATAAAAGGCCCGGCCACATAGGGGCTGGCATTATGGATGCTCTGTGCGAACATTTCTTTACCGGTACCGGTTTCGCCGTATATCATTACCGGCAGCTTTTTGGCGGCAAACCGCCGAGCCATCATAATGGTATTTTTCATCAATTCGCTTTCCCCAATGATATCGTTGAACACATATTGAGTACCGTTTTTCATGGTCTTATTGCGGAAACGGTAGGACAATTTCTGTTTGAAAGCACCATTTTTTATCAGGAACTTTTTTAATTGATTGACATCTTCGGACAGGGCAAATACACCCTGGATTTCTCCCTCCTTGATAATGGGATAAGTGCTGGTAATGGCGTTGACCGTAGTACCGTCTTTGAGATACCACTCTAAATTTTCGTAAATGTGGGCATTTCCTGTTTTGAGGGTGTCTAAGCAGGGGGAGTTCATGCCTTCCTGGAAAACTGTATTGTAATAAATTTCCGATAAGTTTTTGCCAATGACATTATCGGTAAGGCGGTCCATGCGTTTGGCTGCACTGTTTAGGTATTCCATATTTCCGTCTTTATCCACAATGTAGACTGCGGCATGAAAATGCTCAATGATATCCAGCAGCAGCGATTCATTCATTACTTTTCTCAATGAGTTTCCTCCTTTCTCGGTTTGGTTTATGCTTTGTGCCTCTTTGTTAATATGATATATGCAAAAAGCATACCGCAAGAAATATTGCGCAATAAAAATGTCGTTTTTCCTGAATAGGCAATGAAAATTGTCAAAAATAGTTTGTGCCGAAGTAGCAATTTTTATTGCGATTTTTTATAGATGAAATATTTATTGCGGCAATAAATATTTACATGACGCCTATAGAATCAGTTATTGACTCCTTTATTCCATATCTATATGTAGCGAAAAAGAATCGTGGAAAAAATATGGGTTTTGGCACGGGTTTTGCGTTTACATACTTGTGAAAAACACGACACGACTTGTTTGCGACAAAACAAAAAAGGAGAATGAAATATGTCGATCAAAGGTATTCAATCTTACTACCACGTTAACAAATCTCGCTATCAGGCTTTGACCGAAGCCGAATGTGAAAAAATTATTGAAGCCGCTCTCCATATCATGGAGGATACCGGGATGATGATTAAAAATCCCAGAGCCATTGAGCTTTTGGTTAAAGCTGGCTGTGCGGCGGAGGATAACATCGTCAAAGTCCCTGCCAGCCTTGTAAAGGAATGCATTGCTTCGGCTCCTTCGGAAATGGTGCTTTACGACCGCATGGGCAATGAAGTCATTCGTGCCGGCGGTATTAACAACTACTACGGCAATGGCCCCACTAATCCCATGTACAACGATTTTGAAACCGGGGAACGCCGCGAAGGTCTCCGTAAAGACGTGGCCAATAACGCCCGGATTTCCGATGCCTGCCCCAACATCGACTTTATTATGGGCCTCGCTGGAATTTCCGATTGCCACCCCGATGTTGCTGACGTTGTAGAAGTACGCGAAATTTTGGAAAATACCACAAAACCCTTTGTGGCTTGGGGTACCACAGTGGAAAGCTTCCAAGATGAAATTGAAATGTGTGCTGAAGTCGCCGGCGGTATGGATAAATTGCGTGAAAAGCCCTTTGTTGCCATTTTCCCCGGCTGCCCTGTAACGCCTTTAGTCATTGATACCAGTAATTTTGATAAATTAGAGTGTGGCATTGAAGCCGGTTTGCCTATCATTTGGCCCACCGGCCCCCAACTGGGCTCGACTTCTCCTGTAACCATTGCCGCAGGCTTAGCCATGGGGTTGGCTGAGGTTTTCATTGGCCTTGTTTTGTCCCAGCTGTTAAAAAGAGGCAGCGTATTTGTGGGGGGTGTTGTGATTCTAGCTGTGGATATGGCTACCACCCAGTCGGCCTATGGCAGCCCTGAGCATTGCCTGGGGGAAAGCGCCATTGCTGATATTTTCCATTATCTCAATTTACCGATGTTCCAAACCGGCGGTGTCACCGAAGCTAAGGTAGTGGATGAACAAGCTGCCATTGAATCGTCCATGCAAATCTTGTCCAACGCCTTGAGCGGTGGCCATCTCGTTCATGACGTGGGCTTTATTGATGGCGCTATGTCCGCCTCCTTGGATCAGATCGTCATGTGTGATGAAATCATCGGCTATGCCCGTCGCATCACTAGAGGTATCGAAATTTCTGATGATACCTTGGCTTATGACGTTATCAAAGCCGTCGGCCCCGGCGGTGAATTCCTCACCAACGAGCATACTTTCATGAACTTTAAGAAGGAGCTGTGGCAGCCTACTTTGATGGATCGCAGCCGCTACCAATCTTGGATCAACAATCCTACGGATATGCGTACTCGCGTTCACGAAAAAACAAAACGCCTTTTGGCTGAGCACCAGGTACCTGCTTTGCCCGAGGAAGTAGTGGCCCGCCTTGATGCGATTTTGGCCCGGGCAGAAGACCGCGTAAAATAATTTCAGATGTGCCGCATGGAAAAAGGGGAGGCCTTGGCCTCCTCTAAGTTTTTCTTAACAGGCTTTTATCTATCTGCGTTTGAATTTTTTTAAATCAATATTGTGCCGTTTCATCTTAAAGGTGAGATTCTGACGGGTGATCCCCAGCTTTTCCCCGCATTTGGTGAGATTTCCTTGAGTGCTGGCCAAAGCGAGTTCAATCAGGCCCTTCTCGTATTCTGCCATCATGGTATTGAGATTGCCATGGAAGTCCATTTGAGGGACATTTTTGTGGCTTTGGGGACTATGCCTTTGAAAGACCTGCTCCGCATTGGGCATGGCGGAAATTTCCTCTTTGAAATGGTTTTTCAGATAGGTGGGAAGATGCCGCAGGTCCAGGATATTTTCTCCTTCAATGGTCATATTCATGGCACTTTCAATGATATTGGCAAGCTCTCTGATATTACCGGGGAAATAGTATGTCTTTAAAAGATTTTTCAGCTCCGGCGACATAGCCGTCACGGTGGCGTCAATTTCCTCGTTACACTTTGCGATGAAATAGTCTGCCAGGAGTTCAAAATCATTGCCCCGCTCCCGCAGTGGTGGGATGAGAATCATCCCAGTTGATAACCGGTAGAATAAGTCCTCCCGCATTTCTCCGTCACGAATGGCTTCCGCAGGCAGCTTGTTGGTGGCGCTGATAATTCGGCAGTTGATCTTTCTCGTTTTGCTGTCGCCAATGCGCTGTACCTCCTTTTCCTGTAACGCTCGAAGGATTTTTGCTTGCAGGCCAATGGGCATGGAGTTGATTTCATCTAAGAAAACAGAGCCGTTTTCCGCTTTCTCTAAAAGCCCCACACTGTCAATGGCCCCGGTAAAGGCTCCTTTGACAGTGCCGAAGAGGATACTTTCCAGCAGATTCTCTGGGATGGCGGCGCAGTTCACGGGGATGAAGTGGCCTGCCACCGAGGAGCTGGCGTTGTGAATGCTTTGGGCGAACATCTCTTTCCCGGTTCCTGTTTCACCGTATATCATGACCGGCAGCTTTTTGGCGGCAAACCGCCGGGCAATGGTGATGGTGCTTTGCAGGGCGTCACTTTCGCCGATGATGTCATCAAAAATGTAAGAGGTGCCGTTATGGAGGGTTTTCTTTTTCATGCGGTAGGTTTGCTTTCGGGGAAAGGCTCCTATTTCAATGAGGCGCTTTTTCAGGTCCGCGATATTTTCCGCCATGGAAAATACCCCTAATATCTCACCGTTTTCCATGATGGGAAAGGTATTGGTGATGGCATTAATGGTGGTACCGTCGGCGGTGTACCATTCCAGGTTTTCGTTTTCCTGTACTTCACCGCTGGCTAAGACGTCGAGACAAGGGGAGTTTTTGTGAGAATGAAATTCTGTGTTAAAGTAAACATCGGCAATGGTTTTCCCCAGAAAATCCTTTTTCGGCATCTGTTCCAGCTCGGAAGCTGCATCGTTTAAATAGACAACCTTCCCTTGGGCGTCTACGATATAGACGGCTTCTTTGAGGTGTTCAATGATCTCAAACAAAATTTTTTTGGTGATTTTTAATTCCATAGTTTCCGCTCCCAAATTTCGTAAGCAAAAAATTTACATTGTTTTAAAATAGCAAATATATTTGCATTTTTCCTGGCAATAGCAAATAATTTTGCCGCAAAAATATTTGCATAATAGATTATAACATGAAAATTATGTAATTCAACCCCTTGTGATAAAAATTTTTAAGTTCTATTGGCATTCGTATATATAAAGTAGATTTTTTGTAAAGAAAAATTTTTTTGTTTTTTTATTTATTTTGGCACGCTCCTTGCATTATAGTAAGACGTTCACGACAAAAAAACAAACAATCCAAAAACCAAATGATGTTTATTTTGAAAGGAGTTTAAAACTATGGCAATTGAAGGCATCACCTCCCATTACAAAGAAAACGTAATGCGTTATCATGTGGCAACCGAAGAACAGATCGAATTGATTCTTAACGGTGCATTCGAAATTCTTGAAGAAGTTGGTACCGACATCATGGATCCCGGCGCCCGTGATTATATGGAAAAATATGGCTGCCGCGTCGAAGGCAACCGAGTTTTTGTCGACAGAGAACTCGTTAAAAAAGCGATCAGCACCGCTCCCTCTCATATTCAGGTTTACAACCGTTTCGGTGAACATGCCATGGATGTAGGCGGCAACAACACCTACTTTGGCAATGGTCCCACAAATCCCTTCTACTATGACTTTGAAACCTATGAAAGACGTGAAGCAAGAAAGAGCGACGTTGCCAACAGCGCAAAACTTTCCGACGCTCTTCCCAATATCGACTTTATCATGTCCCTGGCCGGTATCCGTGACTGGAACCCTCTCATCGCCGATACCTGCGAAATGCACGAAATGCTTCAGAACACCACCAAGCCCATCGTTTGTTGGGGCGTTGATGTAGAAGGTCTGGAAGAACAGTTCGAAATGATGGCAGCCGTAAGAGGCAGCTGGGAAGCTTTCCTTGAAAAACCCTTCGCCATCTGCTATGCTGGCGATCCTGTGACTCCCCTTACTGTTCCTGCGGACGCTGCCCGCAAGCACGTATATTGTGCGGAACGCGGCATGACCGTTCTCTGGCCCTCCGGTGTACAGCTCGGCTGCGTATCGCCCATGACCATCGCCGGCTCCATCACCCTCGGTATTGCGGAAAACCTCGCCGGTCTCGTACTGAGCCAGTCTGTACGTCCTGGTAACGGCTATGTTGCCACCTGCGTAACCTTGACCGTCGATATGAACACCACTCAGGCTGCTTACGGTACTCCCGAACACTGCCTCGGTGAAAGCTTAGTCGCTGATATCTATCATTATCTCGACCTTCCCTGCTGGGAAACGGCCTGCGCCTCCGACTCCAAAGTTGTTGACGAGCAGTGCGCTTTGGAATGCGCATTTACCTCTCTCGTAAACTGCCTCTCCGGTGGCAACCTCGTTCATGACGTGGGATTCATGGAATCCGCCGCCGCCTCCCACCTCGACCTCATCACCATGGCTGACGAAGCCATCGGTTATGCCCGCCGCATCCGCCGTGGCGTGGAAATCACTCCCGAAAAACTTGCTCTTGATGTAATCAAAGAAATTGGTCCTGGCGGTGAATACATCACTCATATGCACACTTTTGAAAACTTCAAAAGTGAACTCTGGTTCCCCAACCTCATGGACAGACAGAGATATGATGTATGGAAAGAAAACCCCACCGACTTCCGTACCAGAATGCATGAAAGAACCAAAAAACTTTTGGCCGAACATGAGGTTCCTGAGCTTCCTGCCGATGTAATCGCCAAATTAGACGAAGTTCTTGAAAAAGCCCAGAAAAGAATCGGCGAATAATCAATCTCTAATATTGGAATGGGAAGTGTTGCGCTTCCCATTCCAAGCTCATTTTCCGCGAAAAGCTCTTTGGAAATGAAACATGAAAGAAGGTTTTAGAATATGAAAAATTCTATCAAAGGACACAGAATCAATCATGCCGTTTTCTGGCCGCCGTTTTTGGTGTTATTGGGTTCTGTGATTTTCAGCTTTATCAGCGGTGATGGGTTTTCCGCAGCAATGAATGGGGCTTATCAATGGATTACCGATGGATTTGATTGGCTTTTTGCTTTGGTTGCTTTGGGGTTTGTGCTCCTTTGTATTGTGATTTTTTGCAGCCCCGCAGGACGCATCAAATTTGGCGGGGAGGAGGCAAAACCGAAATATACTTTTATCCAATGGTTTGCCATGAGTCTGTGTGGCGGTATTGCCATTGGCATTGTCTTTTGGGGCGTTGCCGAACCTATCCAGCATTTAGAAGCTCCTGCTCACGGCATTACCCCGGAAAGTGCTGAAGCTATTATGTTTTCAATGTCCACTGTTTTTCATCATTGGTCTTTTACTCCTTATGCCCTGTATGTTACGGCCACGATTCCTATTGCTTTGGCCGTTTACAATTATCATCAGAAAATGACCATCAGCTCCGGACTCTATTTTCTTATGGGAGACCGTTGCCATGGTAAAATCGGCACTGTGGTCGATGCTGTTTGCTTGTTCTCCTTGGCTGGCGGTATCGCTACCTCCATGGGTATGGGAATCATGCAGATTTCCAGTGGTTTGAATTTTGTAACAGGCATTGATCCCACGCCCTTTGTCTGGGCTATGGTGGCTCTTTGCATTATTTTGTTTTTTACAGCTTCCAGCGCTGTGGGGATGGACAAGGGTTTGAAGTGGCTGTCAGATCAGAATTTGAAGCTTTACGTCATCGTGCTATTGTTCATTCTCATTGTAGGTCCCACCACCTATATCTTGAAGCTGGGTGCGGAAAGCACTGGTGAGTTTATCACCACTTTTTTTGCTAAATCCACGTATCTTGGCGCCGCCACTGGAGAGGACTGGTCCCGCTGGTGGAGCATTTTCTATTGGGCGTCCTGGATTGCTTACGCTCCTGTGGTGGGGGTATTCCTCACCCGCCTCTGCTATGGCCGCACGATACGGCAGTTTTTGGCAGTAAATTTGGTAGCACCAGCAATTTTTGGTATTCTTTGGTTTACCGTATTCGGAGGCACCTCTATCCATATGCAGTTGGAAGGTACCTTTGACCTTTGGAGCGCTTTGGAGGCCAACGGTTTGGAAAGTGCTGTTTTTACCTTTTTCGATCAATTCCCCCTCGGCACCTTCCTGGTCATTCTATTTTTGGTCATTATTGTGATTTCTTTTGTCACCATGGCTGATTCCATGACTTCTGTGGCCGCTATTATGAGTACCAGTGGGTTCCAACAGGAGGAAGGGGAGCCGCCGCTATTTTTAAAGCTTGCTTGGGGCATCATTATGGGCTCGTTGGCTTGGGTAATGATAAGCTTTGCCGGCATTGATGGCACAAAGATGTTGGCGGTATTGGCTTCGTTCCCGTTGCTGTTCTTAATGATCGCACTGGCGCTTTCGGCCGTCAGGGGACTTTATGGTTCCAATGGAACAAACGAGGCCAAAAAAGATGCTGCGGAATAATATGAAATTTATCATGTTTCAGGAGGAGTCTCATGTCAATTGTTTTAGGAATTGATACCGGCGGCACTTTTACCGACGGCGTCGTCATCAATTTAGATACAAAAGAAATTTTGGCGTCAACAAAGTCGTCCACAACCCATCAAGACCTTATGATTGGGATTCATAATACCATTAATCAATTGCCACAGTCTTGGTTGGAACAAGTGGATTATTTGGCATTATCCACTACCTTAGCCACCAATGCCATTGTGGAAAGCCGTGGCTGCCGTGTTGGCTTGCTTTTGCTGGGATTTTCTCCTAAAGCGGAACTACCCCAGTGTGAATACCGCATTCTCCACGGGAAACATAATATCCGCGGGGAGGAAACGGAACCACTTGATTTGGAAGAAATAAAGGAAGAAATTGAAAGCCTCCGGGATAAAGTGGACGCCGTGGCTGTTTCGGGAATATTCAGCATCCGCAATGACGCCCATGAGAAGACCGTCAAAGAAATGGTGCGGAAAATCCTCAAATGCCCCGTGGTGGCAGCCCATGAGTTGAGTTCCGTCATCGGTATGCAGGAGCGCACCGTTACAGCGGTGTTGAACGCCCGTCTTCTCTATATCATTGATGAGCTTCTTAATGCTGTCCGAACGGTTTTGGATGAAAAAAAATTAGATATTCCCATTATGGTAGTAAAAGGCGACGGCAGCTTGATGAACGAATCTGTTGCCAGAGAACGTCCCATTGAAACGATTCTGTCGGGGCCTGCCGCCAGCATCATCGGAGCTACTTTTTTAAGCGACGTGCGGGAGGGCATTGTTCTTGATATGGGCGGCACCACCACGGATATCGCGATTTTGCGCCAAGGGCTGCCGCGCCTCGATGAGAACGGCGCCAAGGTCGGCGGTTGGCATACACGGGTTTCTGCTGTGGAGGCCACTACCTTTGGGTTGGGAGGAGACAGTCATATTTGCTATGACGATACAACGAGAGAATGGCGCATCGGTCCGCGCCGCAGCTGGCCGGTGTCAGTAATTTGCCGCCAGTATCCCCATTATTTGGATGAGTTGAAACAGATTTCTCTTTCCCCGGTGGGGCTTTTGGGGCATGAGGCTGTAGAGGGATATCTGCTCTTGCATCATCCTTCTCCTCATACAGAGCTCACCGAGGAACAACGGAAGGTCATAGAAATTGTGAAGGAAGCCCCCCATACGCTGGTGGAAATCAGCCGCTGTTTGGAAACGAATCCCAATTTTCTATCTATAGAACCTTTGGTGGATCATGGAATTTTGGGGACCGTAGGTTTTACGCCCACTGATCTTCTCCATTTTGCGGGAGAATGTGAAATCGGTTCTCAAGAAGCGGGGACTCTGGCTGCTCATTTGGTTGCTCAAACCCACCATTTTCAGCTGTCGGAGCTGACGGAAACGCTGAAGCAGGCCATGACTGAGCAGATGTACCGTGTCATTCTGGATAGTATGTGGACTTATGAGAAGAAGGATTTAAATCCCTTTGCCAAAGAAACGGTCATGGAATATTTCTTAGAAAATTCCTTTGGCAAAAAGCAGGGGCCTTTGGTCTCCACCGACATTTCTCTGTCCCTTCCCGTCGTCGGCATTGGCGCTCCCACGGAATTCTGGCTGCCTGCCGCCTGCGAAAAGCTCCATACTGACGCGATATTTCCATCCCATCACGGAGTGGCAAACGCTGTGGGAGCTGCGGCGGGGAAGGTCATGAACATTTACCGTATTTTGGTTCAGAATCATGATACTTCCGGTATCGAGGTTTATGCGCCTTGGGGCAAAAGTCACTTTAAGCCTTCGGAGCATAAGGACGAAATCGGGGAACGAACTCCCATGGAGACGGCCATTGAATTGGCGATTCAAGAGGGCAAAAAGAGAATGACTGTGGAAATGCAGCTTCAGGGAATGAACGACTATGAAGTTTTGGTGGATCGGAAGGATTCCAAAGTGGGAAGAGAGGGGAGCGGCGCCCACCTCCACATTGAGTGCCATATTGAAATCGTTGCGGTTGGCCGTCCAAAAAACCGTGTGGTACAAGAAAAACAAAAATCATTGCTGGGCAAATTCTGGGGAAAAGATAAAAAAGCTGATTTCTCCAAATTACCTACAGTACAATAAGCTAATAAAAAAACAGCGGAGACTAAAAAAACGTCTCCGCTGCTTTTTATGTGTGGGTAACGGTTGTTTGTTCCTCCTCCTGGGATGGCGCCGATGTATCTTTTTGCTTTGGTGGTTTTACCGTTAGAATTACGGCAATTAAGATCAGAGCGGAACCCATAATCATCAAAAAATTGAACGTTTCATGGAAACAAATAAGACTCAAACCTGCGGCGGTAATTGGTTCTAAAGTGGAAAGAATGGTAGTAGGAACGGCTCCTACAGACACAATGGCCTTTCGGAAAATCATCATGGCAAAGCCGGTGCAGAAGAAAGCGTTGGCCAGCATAATAAGGAGTCCCTTGGTTGTGAGTATCCCAAAAGGATTGACTCCCCGAATAGCCTCGAAACCTCCTAAGAACAATGTGCTGAATACACAAAGATAAAAGACAATGGCGCAACTGTCTAAATCCGCCAAAGCGGGGCGCCCCAGTCCCACAGCGTAAAGGCCGTAAAGAATCCCGGAAAGCAAAGCGCAAAGGATGCCAATGGCGTCCAAGGCCTGAAAATCACCGAAGGAAAGGAGCATGGCGCCGCCAACCGCCAGTGCCACGGCAAAATAGCACTCTTTGCCAATATGATCCTTAAATATAACCCGACCAATGACTACCGCGGCCACGGGATAGATATAGTGCATCATACCGGCGAGGGATACCGGCATACGGTCAAAGGCCGTGTAGTAGGTGATGTTCATGGCGGCATATCCTACCAGGGCCAAAAAGATGATCCGCCAAATTTGCGCCCATTGCAGCTTTAAGTTGATGCGGCGTACCAGTACATAAATGGCAATGATAAAGGAAGTGAAGAAAAAGCGGAAGAAAACCACATCAAAAGGATCAAGCCCGGTTTTTAGAGCGAGCTTTACCAAAATCGCCATCATTCCAAAAAGGATGGAAGAGACGATGGCGGCAAGATAGCCCATGATTTTTTTAGGTTCTTTGACTTTTATTTTTTGCACTGCTTTAATTCCTCATCCCGTTTTTTCATCGCCACGATGTAGCTGTCATTTTGCAGCGCTTTCACAAAGGCCGCCACAATGAAAATGCAAATAAGCATAAAGGGGAAAGCCCCTACGATAGAGGCCGTTTGCAGTGAGGTCAAGCCTCCCGCCAATAGCAGCACAATGGCTACGGCGGCTTCTGCCACGCCCCAAAACACCCTAAGTGAACGCGGGGGATTTTGGATTCCATGGGAGGTCATCATGGAGCAGACAAAGGTGGAGGAGTCTGCTGAGGTGATAAAGAAGGTGCAAATCAAAATGACCGCCAGGATGGAAACGAGACTTGACAGTGGGAAATTTTCCAAAAGCGCGAACAGAGCGTAGGAAATATTCTCATCCATGGCCTGGGCTACGGTAGTAATACCATTCATATCCTGGTAAATGGCGGTGCCGCCCATGAAGGACATATAGAAAAAACTGAGAAGCACGGGGCAGAACAGCGTCCCGATGATGAACTCCCGTATGGTACGCCCCCGGGAAATCCGGGCGATGAACCCTCCCACGAAGGGGCCCCAGGAAATCCACCAGGCCCAATAGAAAATGGTCCAGCTGCCCAGCCAGCCGCTGTTGGTTTCAAAGGGATCCGTCCAGAAGCTGGTGCTGATGATATTTTGCAGATAGTGCCCAATGGTTGAGGTGAAGAAGTTTGTTAAAAACAACGTTGGGCCCAAAAACAAAATAAACAGCAAAAGGAAGAAGGCAATGATCATGTTGAAGTTGCTGAGTAATTTGATACCTCGGTCAATTCCGCTGACCGAAGAGGTAATGAATAAGATGGTGACTATGACGATAATAAGCACCAAAACTCCATTGTCATAAGGGATTCCGAAAACATAGCTCAGGCCGCTGTTGATTTGCATAGCACCCAGTCCCAAAGAGGTGGCTACGCCAAAAACAGTGGCAAAAACTGCCAGCACATTGACGATACTTCCCAAGATGCCATTGGCACCTTTTTCCCCAATGAGGGGGATTAGACAGGAACTCAACAGAGCCGGTTGATTTTTACGGAACTGAAAATAAGCTAAAGGAAGCCCCACCACGCCGAAGCAGGCCCATGGATGAAGTCCCCAGTGCATAAAAGAGTAGTGCATGGCGGTTTCCGCCGCTTCAAGGGTGCTGCCTTCACCGTATGGCGGCGCCAGATAATGGCTGACAGGCTCGGCCACACTCCAGAATACTAAACCGATTCCCATCCCTGCGGCAAAGAGCATGAAAAACCAGCTAAAGGTAGAATACTCCGGTTTTTCATCATCTTTCCCCAGGACAATAGAACCGTATTTGCTGCAGCAAAGCCAGATGAGGAAAGCCACAAATCCCGACACCACCAGCAGGTAAAGCCAGCCGAATTTTCCGGTAAAAAAAGCAAGGCACAGATTAAAAATCGACGCCGCTTTTTGCGGCCAAATAACGGCCCACAGCACAAAGATCAGGCAAATTATGCCTCCCCAAAGAAAGACTTTTTTATCGACTCGTTCCAGAAACTGCTGAAATTTTCCCATGGAGTCACCCCTTCCTGTTTCCCGTTTTTGGGGAGTTATCAGTGGTTCAGGGTCATGCCCCGGTCAATGGTATCTACAAAGAATTTTTCCGCTTCTTCTTCTCGTTCCCATTCCGGTGGTTCCGTGGCAATGGCTTCAATAAAGGAGCCAATATAAACATCCTTTTCTACCATGCCGGATTCCGCGTAAGTATCTTTATGGTGTATCACCAATTCAATATGGGTTGCGCCGTCATTTTCTGCGATCTCCCGGGCCTTGGCTGCGGCAAATTCCTTGGCGTAAGTCACAGCGTCTTCCAGGTGCTCAAAGTCCCTCATTTCGTAGGAGGAATGAAGTATATAGCCGGTGGCGCATTCTCCCGGATTGATCTGAATTCTCACTGAAGTCATAATTCGTCCCGCCGCAGAGCCAATGGCGTTGGCCACCTCCGGATCTTCGGGTATGATAAGCTCCGCGCCAAGTTTTTTTGCCATTGGTGGCAACCAAGCACTGACCGGAGCGCCGATGCCGATGACGGGAATATTCGGCGTCAGCTTGCAGCTCCAGGCGCTGTCCTCCGCCGGCTCCAATTGTTTCATAATGAGGTAACGGGCTACGGCTTCATCCTTCATGATAAAGTCGTTGCCATCATTATTGGAAAGGCTCTGGATACAGGTATAGCATAGCTCGTTGACGATATTGTTTTCCGCAAAGGGAATAAATTCTTCCATCGTCATATGAAAGCGGTGTGCCAAAAGGGAAACTGCCAGCTTAGAGCCTTCGGTGTTCCATTGGTTGTAAGTGCCTTTGGCATGGAGAATATCTGTTGGCGTTACGGAGATGCGTCCTAAAACCCCTACGTTTACCAAACGATTCAGGTTCAAAAAGTTCAAATCCGCGTCCAAATGGTGGGCAATATAAAAGAGACTGTGGGGGCCGTCCCGCAGGATATCCAGAATAGCCTGCTCTCTCTCATTTAAGGATACGGTTTCTTTTTCATTGAGAATCATAAAGCAATCGGTAACCTGGGAGAACAGTAAAAGGTAGGAACGGTCAATTTTGATTCGTTTCAGTTCCTCATATAAATGGGGATACTGGTACGTCATCACGCCAATGGGCCAAACCCGCTGAGGACCTACTTTAAAGGAACCGTCCATATCCAGCTGTAAATAGCTGTCGCCGCCTAAGCCGTAGGTATTGATGGCTGCCGCTTCCACCCGGGTAAGCCAGCCGCCGACCTTAGCCCCTTCAGGGTCAATGCGGGGCACTCCGTTTTTAAGAATGGCGATGTCCGTAGTGGTGCCGCCCATATCGAGGACGAGCCCATCTTTGGAATTGGCCAAAAATGTAGCGCCGATAATACTGGAGGCAGGTCCCGAAAGCAATGTTTCAATGGGTTTATCCTGAGCCTGTTCTTCTCCCATCAAGGAACCGTCGCCTTTGACAATCATAATGGGAGCGTTGATATTCTTATCCCGCAGAGATTTTTTTACGGAATCTAACAGCTCCTTGATAATGGGAATCAACCGTGCGTTGAGAATCGCTGTGACAGTGCGTTCATGAATTCCCAAGGAGCGGGTGAGATGGTGCGCACAGACCACGGGAATATCCAGGGTTTCCCGAATGATTTCCTGAACTCTGATTTCATGCGCTGGATTTCTAACACTGAGATAGCCTGAAACTGCCACGGCGTCAACTTTCCCTTTGAGGCTTTCAACAGCCTCCCGTACCGCGTCCTCATCCAGAGGCGCTTTTTCTTTGCCTTTGACATTGTGCCCGCCTGTGACATAACGGACTTCCTCCACGGGCAATTCCTGTTGAGGCTCCATACCGATCATAATCAGTCCTACTTCACATCCTCTTCCTTCCACAATGGCATTGGTCGCCAGTGTGGTGGAGAGAGACACGATTTTTACTTCCTGAAAATCATCAAATTCCATATTGTTAATGCAAGCGGTAATTCCTCGGCTTAAGTCGTCCCTGGTGGTCAAAGACTTTGCTTTGGCCAGAATTTTTTTGCTGGAACGATCTAATATTACGCCATCGGTATATGTACCGCCGGTGTCAATTCCTAAAACCAGTGACATTGTTTCACCTCCAAAATAATATAAAAAGGACCATTCAGTGGAGAATCGTCCAAAACAAAGAGGGTAGGGAGGGCGGCAGCGCCGCCCATCCCCATAGTGTCCTCAATATTCACTTACTCGGACGAAACAAAACAATCATCGTGAGGTTGTTCTAATGGCTCCTTTAGAATCATAATTCATGCGAATGAATGTTGTTCGATCTTAGTCCTCGCCAGGCATATGGCCAACGGCATTTTCCACGACGTCGCGAATTTTCGCTGCGACATCTTTGGGAAGGGGAGTAGGTTCATGATATTCGATGATGTCGCGAACTTTTTCGTTGGCGACCTGGGTCAAGGTCTTTCCGCCGGCCTTCTGCCAGAGCTCTCTGGCGCCACGGTGCACCAAACGGTTTTTGTAATCCATTCTGGGATTCTTTGGTACGTAATCTTCATCGTCGTCGTCATCGTCCCAATCGTCGTCACGGTCAATGACATCGTAGCGACCGCCGGGGCCTGCGGCTTCGATCTTGGACAAGGCCTTAGTTTCTTCGTTGACTTCAATGCCTGCGGTGAGGCGGCGAGCCATACCCAAAACTTCGTCAGCGATGACTACCAAATCCAAGTTGGAGGTAGTGCCGTATTCGGAGTAGCCAATATCGTGGTTCAAATTGGCGCCGGACATGTCGGTCATGGCGATGGAGAGGGCCGCTTCCACACCGGCCTGTTCATCAATGATGCAGGTATCGGTGCAACCGGAGGTACCGAACATGGGGATGTTGAGGTAATGAGCCACGTCAGCTAAACCGGCGAGAAGGAGGCTTAATTCGGGAGCGCCGTAAGAGAAGATGGTGGAACCCATATCAAGAATGGTGTAAACACCACCCATAATGAAGGGAGCGCCTTCTCTGGTGCATTGGCTCAAAACGAGACCGCTGAGGCTTTCGCAAAGGCCCTGAACCATAACCCCTGCCATAGTGGCGGGAGCAGTACCACCTGCCATAATGCAAGGCGTATAAATGGTGGGCAAACCTTTCTTGGCGCCGGTCACTAATTTTTGCGCCGCTTCAATGCAGTGTACCCCGGGGGAGATGGGTTCTGCGTAAAGGCAAATGAAGGGATTTCTTCTCAATTCTTCTTCGCCACCGGCGACGATTTCTGCCATTTTAATGCAGTCATCCTGTCCCCATTGGTCAACGCAAACGGTGATGATGGGTTTTTCCGTATTCAAAATTTGTTGTTCAAATTCATGACGGTCAGAAATGAGAAGGGGTACGTCCTGAACAATCCCCAAGCTCATGGCATAGTCGATGTTGGGAAGTGCATCCAAAACCTTGGTGGCCCAAGCAACGCTTTGGCGGGTGGCACGATGGCGTTCTCCGGTATAAGGATTGCGGGTAAAGGGTGTGCAGGGGCCGGAACCGAAGTAGGAGTTTCCGCCTTCCAGGAAGAGTTCTCTGGCGCCGGTACGGCTGTTGCAGAGAACAACGTGTTTCTGGCAGCTTCTCAACGCGGCTTCGGTAATGTGAGCGGGGATACGGACTCTTTTGCCGTCAACCCAGCAGCCGGCTTTTCTCAAAATCTCAATGGATTCGGGATCATAAAAATCTGTTCCTGTGCGCCACATGGCTTCTTCAGCGGCCAAAACCAATTCACGGCATTGGGCTTCGGAAAAAACGTGCATGGACACACCTGTGTTGGCTTTATAATTGGTTCTCATGGATTCACCCCTCCTTACAGTTCAGCTTCAGCTTTGGTGATGATGTCCTTCAAGGCGGCAGCAGTGTCGGCAGGCAATGCTTCGGGCGCTGCCATGGCCAGCAAGTCTCTGGTCATTTCCATGGTGCGCTGTCCCAAAGATTTTGCCCCTGCGGCGGTCCAGTCGTCAATTCTGGCGCGGTTCATCAATTTGGGCCAGAATTGTTCCTTCTTGAAGTAATATCTGGTGTGAGGGGATCCGAGATAGTGGCCACCGGGCTGCACATCGTCGATAACGCCGCGGGCCAAACGGTCTTCGTCCATGGGAACGCCGCTGATGATGCGGCGGGTCATGCCCATAACCTCACTGGCCATGACCACCAGGAAAGCGCTGCCATACTCGCCGGTTTCCATTTGCCCTGCACCGTAAATCAGGTTGGTGCCGGAGAGACCGGACTGGAGCAGAGAGAATGTGGATTCGAGGCCCATTTGAGCGTCGCTGATCTTGGCGTCGGTGCCGCCGGCGAAACCAAAGCTGGGAACCTTGAGATAGCGGAGCACTGCGCTGAAACCAGCACCCAACAGGGAGATTTCCGGTGCACCGTAAGGGCAGGTTTCATTGTCTTTGTCATTGATGGTGAAGAATCCGCCGGTAATGACGGGAGCACCGGGAGCTGCCATTTGTGCCAATACGATGGCGGCTAGGGAGTTGGCCAGAGCACTGATGATTGCGCCTGCGCTTTCCATGGGAGCGGTAAGACCGGTGATGAGACGGTTGGAGAAAATCACCGGCATGCCTTTGGTAGCAGCGGCCAATACGATGTCGGTGGCTTCCGCATTGATGGACAGGGTTTCTTCGTTTTCCACCAGAAGAGCGGTAAAGGGATCGTAAGCAAAGGCTTCGGCGCTGCCCGCTACGGCAAAGGCCATTTCCATGACGGCTTCTGCCTGGGCTTTGGTTTTCACTTCCTGGATAACAGGTTTGGTGGTGTTGGAAACCAGAGCTTCATAGCTGTGGAGTGCTGCCACTGCAGCGGGAACGTCACCGGGAAGCCCATTGTTCATTACAAAATCTACATCGGCAATGCTGTCGCAAATTTTGGCGATGTCGGCAACGTCGGATTTTTTGGCATCACGAATTTCTTCGGTTTCGATATCCATGATTTTTTTATTGTCAAAACCGGGGCCGTAATGAATGTTGCCGGCCTCCAGAACCATGGCCCGTTGGCCATTGCGGTTACAAAGAGTCAAGCGTTTCGGTGTTTCATTTAAAGCTTTTTGTACTTTGATAGAGGGGATGCGGACGCGGTCTCCATTGACGAGGCAACCATTTTGGGCAAAGATTTCCCGGGCTTTGGCGCTTAAAATGTCGGCGCCGGTCCGTTCCAATAATTCCAGAGCGGTTAAGAAAATATCTTCACACTGGTCGTCGGACAAAATGGTCCATTCGATATTTTGATTGACTTTAAAGTCAGATTTTGTATATAAGCTTTTCGTCGTAAACAATGCTTTCTCTCCTTTCTGTGGGGAAGCTGTAAAGGTTCAAGCCTGATTGGGGATTAGGAAATGCCCAGCAATTTTTTGCAAAGATCCGTAGCGGAAACAGCGTCGGGGCCGAAGCCGTCGGCAAAGATTTCATCGGCAAAGTCTTGGGAAACGGGAGCGCCGCCGATAATGACCTTAACCTGATCTCTGAGGCCTTCTTCCTTTAACAGCTCAATGGTGTCTTTCATGTGAAGCATGGTGGTGGTGAGAAGTGCCGACATTGCGACCACATCGGGTTTATGCTCTTTGACGCCTTCCACAAAGGCTTCAGGGGAAACATCAATGCCTGCGTTGATGACTTTGAAGCCGACACTTTCCAGCATCATCCCTACGAGGTTTTTCCCAATATCGTGCAAGTCGCCTTTGACAGTACCCAAGAGTACAGAGCCCAAAGCCGGGAGGTCTTCGGCATTCATCAGAGGTTTTACAATATCCGTGCCTGCTTCCATTGCTTGAGCCGACATGAGAACCTCGGGAACAAACATTTGGTTTGCTTTGAAGCGAACCCCCACTTCTGTCATGCCACCGATGAGACCGACGTTGATGATGTCCAAAGGAGCGACTTTTTCTTCCAAAAGCGCATCAATCAATTTTTTTACCTTATTGGTTTTCCCAGCGATAACAGCCTTGGATAAATCTTGTAATGTTGCCATGTTGTTTCCTCCTTAAATTATGTTTTTTTATTTGCTCTCTGTCTTGATCGTCTGTGATGAAAACAGGGCGGATCGAATATAAATATACTAGTATGATTTTTTCGTGTTATTCTGCTGCCGCCTCTTCTTCAGCGGCTTTTTGGGCGGCGGCTTTCAATTCCTCTTTGCGCGCTTTTGCGGCTGCCCTTGCTGCTTTATCGAACATTGGGATGTCTCCAATGGAAGAATCAAATTCACCTTTGAAGGCCCGAACAATGGCGATGCACATGAGCGCCAGTACGAACATGAAGGGGAAAGCCGCCATGACCGATGCTGTTTGCAGTGCTTTCAGCGTCGCTTCGCCCGCCGCGAGTACCAAAACGATGGCAACCGCACCTTGGGCAGCGCCCCAGAAAATTCTTGCTTTCTTCGGTGGGTTCTGACTGCCGCCCATGGTAAGCATCGGCAATACGAAGGTGGCGGAGTCCGCAGCACCGAGGAAGCAGAGGAATACGAGAAGCAGAGCCAATGGACCCATGATTTTATAGAGAGGAAGCTGTTCTAAGGTAGCGAACATTGCCGTGGCATAGTTTGCGTTGGCTGCTTCAAAGATGGGGCCGGTTTGAACAGCACCATTTCCTAAAACCGTAAGGTCAAGGTTGAAGGCTGCGCCGGCATAGATGGTAATCCAGATAAAGGAGAAGCCGGCAGGCAGGAAGGTGCTGCCCAGGAGCATCTGTCTTACGGTACGGCCTTTGGATACTCTGGCAAAAAAGGTGCCGCAGAAGGTTGCCCAGGAAATCCACCATGCCCAGTAGAATACAGTCCAGGCACTGAGCCATTCAGGGTCGCCGTACCAGAAGGTCTGGGTGAAGAAATCATTAAGATAAACACCGATGGCATCGCTCATGTTTCGCATGATAAAAACGAATCCGCCAAAGACGAGGAAGAATATCATGAAAAGGATTGAGAGCCAAGTTTTTAAGTTAACGACCTTAGTCATCCATGCGTGAAGGCCGGTGGCTGTCGCCAGGGTAAAGGCCACGGTAATAACGGCAATTACGATTGCGACAGTTACATTGCTCGTGTTAAAGCCGTACATATAACCGAGACCGCCAACGATCTGCATTGCCCCCAAGCCCAAGCTGGTAACGATGCCGAACAAGGTGGCAAAAGTTGCCAGAATGTCCACGACGTAACCCACAGGACCATAAACTTTTTCGCCGAACAGGGGATAAAAAGCGGAACTCATGAGGAATGGTCTATCTTTCCGATATACATGGTAAGCTAGGCAGGTCCCTACCAGAGCAAAGGTGGCCCAGCAGTGAACCCCTTCATGAGCGAAGGTGATGCGGATTGCGGTACGCATCGCTTCCACGGTAAGTGGATCGTCCATGGGACCGGTAGCCAGATGTTGCATTGGTTCTGCAATGGCCCAGAACACAAGGCCGATACCGATACCGCCGCCAAACAAAAGGGCGAACCATTGGAAATTACTAAAATCAGGTTTGTCGTCATCTTTCCCTAATTTGATTTTTCCGTATTTGGAAAATGCAAGGCCAAAGGTGAAGAACACAAAGAACGCCATAAACAAAAGATACATCCAACCTAGTTCTCCGGTTAAGAACGCATTAAGAATGTTGATGACCTTGGCAGTTCCTTCAGGGAAGATTGCACCAAGAGCAACAAAGACAATGGCAATGATCATTGATACGATCAGTACTACTTTGCTTTTTGTAGCTGCCTCTCTTTTGTCTACCATACTCATTATTTTTTCCTCCTTATTTTTAGATTGAGATGCTTGGAGTTTTACACCTCCTTTCCAAATTCTTGTTTTCCATATCGCTAGGAATTTGGTTAAGTATCTTTGTTGAGTTAAATTTACACTGTTTTCACAAGATTTTATAGTATTTAATTGATTGAAACTTGGAAATAAATTACATTTAAAATGTGAAAAATATTGCTATCATATTGAAAAATCCATAGTGGAGTGATTTTATTATCCAACCGATTGAATATTTTGTAATTAATTGACGTTTTAGGAAATAATTTGCATATTAGCAGTTAAATAGTAATATTGTGTTGTAAAGTTAACATGTTTTAATGTATAATTTCAATGAAAGATACAAAAAGGCATTTTGTGGTATTGCATATAGTTTATGATCGTAATGTAAAAATTTTAAACATTGAAATAAGCCCTCTATCGCTATGAAGATACAATGGTTATGGACACTGAAAGGAGAGCCCATATGACGGATAAAGTGTTAGCCAATCTTTGCCATGCTGGTAAATTGCTTTATGCTACTACAAATTCTTATAGTTTGGTCATTGATGTGCCAAATCGAAAATTGATTGAAGTACCGAAATGTCATCTGGATCATTGCTTTTGTCAGAAGGTTGCCGAGTGCGTGGGGATTGATATCAGTTACGACCATATTTATAAACGTTGCGACATTTCTACGAATGTGAACCGTCAAATTATTTATAGATGTCCCTTTGGTCTCTCTAATATTATAATTCCGGTATTTCAAGGGAAAGAATTAATTGCTGCGCTTCAGGCAGGTCCGGTACTTACTATGGAACCTGACGAATATCTAGAAAAAAGGGTATTGCCCCTCTGGAACCTTTCCCAGGAAGATATCACTGTTTTAAGGGACAATCTACAGCAATATCCCTCGGGAGACATTAACTATTTGGTAGCTCTTTCCGAAACCATGGCCATGCTCGTAGCCAACTGCAGTAATGATGGGGTACCAATCGGAGAAAAAATAGAGGCCAGTGATCATAAGATTAGTAATAATCTAGTAAATTCCATTCTAGATTTTATCGCATCGAACTATGCGGAAAATATCACTCTTAGTGACGCAGCCAAATATGCTTATGTGAATCCGTCCCATCTGAGTCGCATTTTTAATAAGAAGATGAATTGCAATTTTCGTTCTTATCTCAACGGCATTCGCATTGAAAAAGCCAAAGAGCTTTTGATATTTTCCGACCTGAGCATTGCTGAAATTGCTAATCAGGTGGGATTTACCGACCAAAGCTATTTTAATAAAATTTTTAAGGAGCACGAGGGGACAACTCCGGGGCAATTTCGCAGGAGTAACCGTTCGTCATGAAAAATCACAATAAAAAAGGACCTTATCGGTTGATCAACTGATAAGGTCCTTTTTGGGATATATATCTATAAGTGCTTATTTTCTCTGCATATGGAGAATAGGATATGGACTTCCCTGGCTGTCTAAGGGACTTCGTTGGTATATTTCAAATCCCATGTGCTCGTAAAACCCTTTGGCTTGAGGATTTTGTTCATTGACACATAATTCATTAACAGTATAATTCTCAATGCCGTATTGAAGGAGGGCTTTTCCTATTCCCTTTCCTCGCATCTCTGGGGCGAGAAACAGCATCTCCAGGGTTGTTTCAGCAATTCCCATAAACGCCGTTGGTTTGCCGCTTTTGTCCGTGGCGATGATTAAGTGGGGAACTTCCTTTAAAGCTTTGGGAATATACGCAGCGATACGTTGAATTTCTGACTCTGAAAGAAAATGATGGGTTGCTCGCACGGATCGTTCCCAAAGTTGAAGTAGATTTTTGATAAGAGAGGGAGTCCGTTCTTTGGTTTCATAGATAAACATAAATGTTTGACTCCTAAAGGGTGGTTTTATGAATTTCCGAATTTTAATTGAAATAGGTGTTCCTGTTCTGCAAGGTGAGTAACATACCCAATGGGAACTTGATTCTCTGTGGTCTCGATGATTCTTTTTGCGCCGCTTTCTCCAAAGGCGCCGCAAAGCTCAATACAGTCTATACCTTCCTTTTGTAGAGCCTTTGCGACGGCGCAGGCTTCATCAATATTGGAGACTCCTATGATTTGTGCTGCTCCGTTGTGGATCTTTGCTCGATCCTCTTGGGGGCCAAATGTCCCCATGATGATAAATGCGAATTTCATTGCTGCCTCCTATACTGCTCTTTCAATGTAAACCCTAAATAATAGCAGGTAGTCATATCGATTACCTGCTATTGTATTAAAAAATATCTTTATCATTCCCACTCAATAGTTGCCGGGGGTTTTTGGGTGATGTCATAGACGACGCGGTTGATGTGGCGTACTTCATTGGTGATGCGGTTGGAGACCCTGGCCAAGGTGGGGTAGGGAATCTGGGCCCAATCCGCTGTCATAAAGTCCGAGGTGGTTACGGCGCGGAGAGCCAAGGTGTAATCATAGGTGCGTTCATCACCCATGACGCCGACACTTCTCATGCCGGTAAGAACGGCAAAGTATTGATTGATGTTTTTGGCAATGCCGTCTTGCTCCAGTTCTTCTCGGAAAATGGCATCGGCATTTTGCAGAATTTCCACTTTTTCCGCAGTGATGTCGCCGATGATACGAACAGCCAAACCGGGTCCGGGGAAGGGCTGACGGAATACAAGGAAATCAGGAATTCCTAATTCCAAACCGAGCTTGCGAACCTCATCTTTGAACAGGTCACGAAGAGGTTCCACGATTTCTTTGAAATCCATGACATCGGGAAGTCCGCCGACATTGTGGTGGCTCTTAATTACCTGAGCATTTTTATTGCCGCTTTCAATGACATCGGGATAGATGGTACCTTGAATCAAAATATCACATTGCCCCAGTTTTTTTGCTTCCTCTTCAAAAACTTTGATAAATTCCGCGCCAATGAGTTTCCGTTTTTTCTCCGGTTCCGTAACGCCTGCCAAAAGATCCAAAAACCGTTGTTTGCAGTCCACGCGAATCAGGTTCATTGCAAATTGCTTTTTGAAAATGGTTTCTACTTCATCGCCTTCGTCTTTTCGCAGAAGGCCATGATCCACAAAAATACAGGTCAAATCATCGCCAATGGCCTTATGAGCCAGTACTGCAGCTACGGAGGAATCTACACCGCCAGAGAGCGCGCAGATGACCTTTTGTCCTTTCATTTTTGCGCGCAATTCTTCAATGGCACGTTTCGCATAAGAGTCCATTTGCCAATCGCCGCTGCAACCGCAAACTTTAAATAAGAAATTATGCAGCATGGTTTGTCCAAAGGGGGTATGTTCTACTTCAGGGTGGAATTGTACGCCATAAAAATTCCGTTTACCGTCCATAACGGCAGCGTTGGGACATGTTTCCGTGTGGGCGATGGACTGAAATCCCGGCGGCAGTGTGCCGACTTGATTGGTATGACTCATCCAACAGTGGGTTTCGCCGCTGAGCTCATCAAAAATCGGCGCTTCTGACAAGGTGATATTTTGAGCGCCGTATTCCCGCTTTTCCACACGATCAATCGCACCGCCCAGAACCTGGGTCATGCTCTGGAGACCATAACAAATACCTAAAATCGGGATTCCCAATTCAAACACAGCCTTGGCCGGCAGGGGAGCCCCTTCCTCATAGGCATTATAAGGACCGCCGGTTAGGATGATTCCTTTGGGAGAATGGGCTTTGATTTCTTCGATATCAGTATCGTAAGGCAATAGCTCACAATAGACGCCGCACTCACGAACTCTTCTGGCGATCAGTTGGTTATATTGGGCGCCGAAGTCTAATAATACAACGGTTTCGTTTTTCACAATGGTTGCTCCTTTGGATTTTTATTACTATTTTTTATGCAATTTGGGAATACTTATCGGGTATCCCAAGAAATTAAGCCCTTTCGGGCTTGAATGCACATTGTGCCCTATGCTGTACTCTATTTTACCGCTAAAGTCGAAACTTGACAATAGAAAACCATTGGAAAAGGGAAAAAATCCCTTTGGAAATACATAATATTAAATAATACTCATCCTCTTAAGGGGAACTGTCATTATGATTGAAATTGGTGAGGACAAATGAACTATTTCATTTTATTGATAGGATTTTTTTTGTTGATCAAAGGAGCTGACTGGTTTGTATCCGGCGCCTCGGATTTGGCCAAGCTATTGAGAGTACCATCGGTGATTATCGGTCTCACCATTGTGGCGATGGGAACCAGTGCGCCGGAGCTTTCTGTCAGCATTACCGGATCATTGGGGGGCCAGAGCGGTATTTCCGTGGGGAATGTCATTGGTTCAAATTTATTTAATCTACTCTGTGTCGGTGGTTTATCTGCCATGATTCGTCCCATGACGGTCAATCATGAACTGTTAAAACGGGATATTCCCATCTCTCTGGCAGCGGCGGTATTGTTTTTTATCACAGCTATCAATGGTTATCTTGCCCGTTGGGAAGGCGCGTTGTTTTTAGTGCTTTTTGCCTTATTTTTGGCTTTGATGCTGCGGGACGCCCTCCGATTCCGTAGCACAGCCAAAGAGGACTCCTCCGATGTAAAGTTGGGAAAATCGTTAGTTTTTATTGTTTTGGGGTTGTTGGGAGTGATTCTCGGTGGCAATTTAGTAGTGGATTCCGCTACCAAAATTGCTTTGAATTTCGGGCTTTCCGATTCTCTGGTAGGGCTGACGGTGGTGGCATTGGGTACCTCATTGCCAGAATTAGTGACTTCCCTGGTGGCTGCCAAAAAAGGAGAAAACGATATCGCTATGGGGAATATCATCGGTTCCAATATTTTCAATATTGGTTTGGTCTTGGGAACTACGACGGTGATTCATCCTATGAATGTAGCACGGTTCGTAACCGTGGATGATTTGTATCTTTGCGGTGTTACGCTGCTGCTCCTGTTCTTTGTTCTGCGGGATAAAAAACTCAGCCGAGGACAAGGAACCGTACTGTTTTTGCTCTATTTCCCGTACCTTGTTTACATTTTTTTGCGGGGTTAACACACAGAGTGTTCACAAGAAAAACCGAAAGAAAACCTTGTATTCCTTGGTTTATGTGGTACAATGACGAAAGTGATCCGCAAGGAAGAAAAGGTGTATTTTAAATGTTGATTCCCAGTCATACTGTTTTGGCCAGTCGTGTCAGCGACTACGCTAAGGAACAATACGGTTTTCACTTTATCCTCAATGCCATTTACCGAGGTAGCGTTATGCCAGATCTGAAGGACAAGGAGCACGGCTCTCATTACGATGAAGCTTGCTTGCAATCCGCTTCGGCCTTGTGGGAGGATATTTGCGAATTGGAAGGCAATGACCTTCGGGTATTCAGCTATAAAGTAGGAGAAATGCTTCACTTTATTGCGGACTATTTTACCAATGCTCACAATAAGAAATATTTGCAGAAGAATATGCGGCGACATATGCTGTATGAAATGCGACTTCACTTTCGTTTAACCAAATGTGAGCGTTTGCCTAAATTCCATTTTCCGGAGCAATGCGATCCTATGGTCCAAATCAAGGCGTGGCACGATGAGTATATGGTTGGGCGCGGTAGTATTGAAAAGGATCTCCGTTTCGCTTTGCGGGCTTGCTTCTTTTTAACTGATATTATTGTTGCAATGCAGCAAGAGAAACGGGCCCACAGGCTTCTGGCTGCATAAAGAGGTATGAAAAACCGAGATATATGGGAGCATTGAAATAATGCTCCTTTTGTTTTGCAGTTGAAGCCGTGACGCTGAGAAATTTTCCGAATCCTGCCGGTATTGCTTGACAATGGTGCCATTGGTCGGATATAATATTAACAATATTGTTTCGGACAATGAAGAGAAGTAGTAAGCCTTGTCCCATATTCAGAGACGTGCCGGTAGCTGCGAGGTACGATGGCCAGGCTGAACTCGTCTTGGAGTCCTCTGCGGGAAACTGCGGCGGTTTGGGCCGTTATCCTCTTACAAGTGGGCCGTAAGGTCAATTTGGGTGGTAACGCGGAACAGTCCGTCCCATTGGGGACGGCTTTTTTTATGCCGATTGCGCAATCATAGAAAGGACGTATCGTATTATTATGGAAGTGAAATATGATGCCCAGGCCATTGAAGAAAAATGGCAAAAGCACTGGGAAGAAGAAAAAACCTTTAAGGTATCTGATGATATCACCAAAGAAAAATATTATCTTTTAGAAATGTTTCCTTATCCCTCGGGGAATCTTCATATGGGACATGTACGGAATTATTCCATCGGCGATGTCGTGGCACGATTCAAACGAATGCAGGGATATAACGTGCTTCATCCTATGGGCTGGGATTCCTTCGGCCTGCCTGCGGAAAACGCCGCCATCAAGCATAAGGTTCATCCCGTGGACTGGACCTTGAAAAATATGGACAATATGCGCACTCAGTTGAAATCCCTGGGGATCAGCTATGATTGGGACAGAGAAGTCGCAACCTGCCTGCCCGATTACTATAAATTTACCCAATGGATTTTCCTCCAGCTCTACAAAAACGGCTTGGCCTATAAGAAAAAGGCCGCTGTGAACTGGTGCCCCTCCTGTGCCACCGTTCTCGCCAACGAGCAGGTGGTTGACGGCGCCTGTGAACGCTGCGGCGCCACTGTGGAGAAGAAAAACCTGGAGCAGTGGTTCTTTAAAATTACCGATTACGCCCAACGATTGCTGGATGATTTGGAATTGCTCCCCGGTTGGCCCAACAAGGTTAAAACCATGCAGGAAAACTGGATTGGACGAAGTACCGGTGTGGAAATTGATTTCGACATCGAAGGCCATGACGAAAAACTTTCCGTATTCACTACCCGCCCTGACACTGTTTACGGCGTGAGTTACATGGTTTTCGCGCCGGAGCATCCTTTAGTGGACGTGCTGGTGGCAGGCTCCGAGTACGAGGAAGATGTCAAAGCTTTTCAGAGAAAAATGCACAAACTCTCGACAGTGGACCGAACCTCTACGGATTTGGAAAAAGAGGGGATGTTCATTGGCCGTTATGTGATTAATCCTTTGAACGGGGAACGTGTTCCCATTTGGATTACCAACTATGTCATTATGGATTATGGCACCGGCGCCGTTATGGGTGTCCCCAGCCATGACCAGCGCGACTTTGATTTCGCTAAAAAATACGGTCTTGGTATCAAGGAAGTCATTCTGCCGCCGGATAACCCGAATTTGAAAGCCGCCGACATGACCGAAGCCTATGTGGAAGAAGGGTATTTAACCAATTCCGGTCCTTTCAACGGTTTAAAAAATAAAGAGGCCATTGAAAAAATCGCCGATTATTTGGAAGAAAAAGGCCTTGGCCGCAGAGTGGTAAATTACCGCCTTCGTGACTGGCTGATTTCCCGTCAGCGTTACTGGGGTGCTCCCATCCCTATGGTCTATTGTGAAAAATGCGGCACAGTGCCGGTTCCCGAAGATCAGCTGCCTGTGCTCCTGCCTACCGACGTGGAATTTAATCCTGGCGGCGATTCTCCATTAAAGACCAGCAAGAGCTTTATGGATACCACTTGCCCCTGCTGTGGCGGCCATGCCACCAGAGAAGTAGATACTATGGATACCTTTGTGTGCTCCTCATGGTATTACCTCCGTTATACCGACCCAAAAAATGCGGAAAAAGCCTTTGATAAAGAGATCAGTGACTATTGGATGAACGTTGACCAATACATCGGCGGTGTGGAACACGCCATCCTTCATTTGATGTATGCCCGCTTCTTTATGAAGGTCTTCTATGATTTGGGACTCAGCAAGGCCAAGGAACCCTTTGAAAATCTTTTGACTCAGGGTATGGTGCTGAAGGATGGCACTAAAATGTCCAAATCCTTGGGGAATGTTGTCAGCCCCGAAGCCATTATTGATAAATACGGCGCTGATACTGCCCGTCTGTTCATTCTCTTTGCGGCGCCTCCGGAAAAGGATTTGGAATGGAATGACTCTGCTGTAGAAGGCTGCTACCGTTTCCTAAACCGCGTATGGCGCATCGTCACCTCCCACCTGGAATTAAAAGACGGTTACGATATTGCAGCTCTTTCCAAAGAGGATAAGGATATTCGCCGTTTGATTCATACGGTCATGAAGAAAGTTACTGACGATATCAGCCAGCGTTTCAATTTCAACACTGCCATCAGTGCCATTATGGAACTGACCAATGGCTTAGTGGGCTATGCCGAAAGCAAAGCCGTCAACGAAGGCTTGCTCAAGGAAGGGTTGGAAACCTTGATTCTCTTGCTTTCTCCTTTCGCTCCCCACATCACCGAAGAAATGTGGGAAATGATGGGCCACAAGGAATCTATTATGGATTTATCCTGGCCGAGGTTTGATGAAACCGCTTTGGCCGTCGATGAAGTGGAAATCGTCATCCAGGTCAACGGCAAAGTAAAGGAAAAATTGGTGGTTCCCGCCGGTCTTGATAAAGGCGCCCTGGAAGCACATGTCAAAGGAACCAAAGCCTTTGCCAAATTGACCGAAGGCCAGAATGTGATGAAAGTGATTCCCATTCCCAATAAACTCGTCAACATTGTAGTAAAACCCTGAGCTTTCCGATGATTAAAAGGGCTGGCCTTTGGCCCGCCCTTTTCTCTTACATTTCAGGAGGCGTTATGGATATCAAACCTGTTTATCTGTTTTATGGAGAAGAAACCTTTTTGCTTCAAAAAGACCTGGCCTATTTCCGCAATTATTTCAATGGAGAGGATTACGGCACCGAAGTTTTTGACGGTGCCAAGGATTCCCTTGATATTATTTTGGCCGCTGCTGAGGCTAATCCCTTATTTTCGGAAAAGCGTCTGATTATTGTGGAAAACGCCCCTTGGTTTAAGAAAAAAGACTCCAACGGGGGTTCCAAAGGAAAAACGAAGGAAATTAACGGTGACCATCAGCTCCTTTTTGATTATTTGAAGCATCCCAATGAAGACGCTTGCCTAGTCTTTACGGCGGACAAGGCTGATACCCGCATGAAAATCGTGAAAGCTGTGGCTGCCTGCGGCAAAGTGCGTGAGTACAAACCCTTGGGCCGTTGGGAATTGCCAGATTATATCCGTAAGCATTTGGCCCGTCTCGGCAAGCAAATCGACAGTCGCGCTTTGGATCTACTCCAAATACTTTGCGGCGAGCAGCTAGGCGCTCTTGTCAATGAGGCGGAAAAGGCCGCCATTTATGTGGGGGAACGTAAGCGTATTGAAGAAAATGATATTTTGCGAGTAGTATCCCGCAGCGCTGAGGTCAACAGTTTCCAGCTTTCCGATGCCTTGGGAGAGCGGAATCCCCAAAAGGTTTACCGCATGGCCACGGAATTGGTGGAGGGAATGAAACCCGGAGAATCTATGGCTCTTTTTGGCTATATTACCAATTATATTCGCATTCTGATTCGCATCAAGGAATTGTCTGGGAAGGGGAAAACTCCTGACGCCATTGCGAAGGCTACCAAGATTCACATCTTTCGTGTAAAAAAAGCTATGCCCGCGGTGGAGAACTACACCATGGAGGAACTGATTTACGGCCTTTCTTTGATGATGGAAGCGGATTATAAAATGAAATCCGGGGCAGGGGAGTTCCGTCAGCTGTTTCCTCATGCCTTAATGACGTTGACCGCTCATCATCAATAAAATGGGATTGCCGGTTGGTGTATTAATATGTAAAACCCGATACCGTTAAGGTATCGGGTTTTCTGTTGGCGTTTAATTAATATTGGGCGAGGCAGTAGCGGTTGACATATCCTCGCATATCGTGTTTGGGAGAATAGACTTCCCAGAAGTCGTCATTGGTTTTGTCGATGAGAACAACAGTTTCATCGTAATACAGTGCGACGATTTCGTTTTCCTCGGATTTTTCCGGTGTGGACCTTAAGGACAATTCATCGGTTCCCGCTACATAATAAGTATTTGCGTCAGTGGCTTCGGGAACATCCTTGTCACTGCCAGCGGATTCATCAATCTCGGTGTCGTCAGCCCCTTCGACGAACTTGCGGTCCACATATGCAAATTGATTGCTGGTATCGTCGTAGATCAACCAGAATTTTTTATTTGTTTTTTCAATAATATTCACTTCGCTGTTGTTACGGATTCGGCCGGTGATAAAGTCTTCATCATTGGTGGGGTGTGTGTATAAAGAAACGAATTTATCTTCGGCTTTTATGGTGGCTGTGCCGATGGACTCCGTAGCGCCAGAGCATACATCGCCGTAAGATTTTGTGAGGTAGGCACGTTCTGCGTAGCCTGTGGTTTGACTATGATAATCATAAACACGCCAGAAAGTATTGTTGGTCTGCTCCACGACCCCCAAAGCATAACCATTTCCCGCAGTGGCTACGGTCATTGTTCCGTCAAAACCTAGCTTCTCACGGATTTCCAAGCCGTCCACGGTATTGGTAACAAAAACCACGAATTTTACGGAGCGATCTGTGGTTAAATTTCCTTCTTTGACTTTGTCGGCTGTATCGGTCAACTGTTTTGTGGAGATATATCCAGTTTCACCGCTTTCATAATCCATGACTTTCCAGTAGTCTTCCGTTGTTTTTTCCATGAGCTCCACGGCGTTGCCGGGGAAAAGCTGGGTTTTCGAATCGCTGTCCGACTCGGCTTTTTTCAGCAGAGAGGCTCCATCTCCGGCGTTGGTTACATAGTAAATGTCAGCTCCATAGGAAGAGGTTGTCGTATCATTGCCGCTGGAACGGTAATTGAAAATCAATGTCATCATTACGATGAGAGCCACTACTAGTATGCAAATGATTACCGCTTCGATTATTACCAACAATCTGGTGATATCCCGCATTTCATCATCCTGTTGCCGTTTGCCTGGTTCCGTCTTTTTGATAGTGCCTTTTTTTAACGAAAAAAGGCTTTTTATAAAAAGGGGCTTTGAGGATCGTTTTATTCCTTTGCTTTTGTTTTGCTGCTCTTTTTGTTTTTGGACGGGTACGTCTTGGAATATGCTGTCTATTTCGTAAGCCCGCTCTTTTTTAGTCGTTATGGATACCTCACCGCAGTGAGGGCAAATAATCTCATCCGGTGAAATTTCTTCACCGCAGTGTTTACATCTCATAAATATCACCCCTTTTAAGTATAAAATACTAGAGCCAAAATTATACCATTTTCAATAAGTATATTGAGCTTTCCAGGGGAAGTCAATGATTGTCGAAATTTTACGGGATGAGACGCTAATTGCTGCCAATAAAAAAGCACCCGTACGGGTGCTCTTGATTACGCCATAGCGTTAAAGGCTTTTTGCAGTTTGGATTTCTTTCTCGCAGCTGCATTTTTATGGATCAGCTTTTTACCGGCAGCTTTGTCAAGGAGGCTGATGAGATCTTTCAACAAGGGCTGAGCTTGTTCTTTGTTACCGGCTTCCACTGCTGCTTTATATTTTTTGGTTGCAGTCTTAATTCTGGATTTCGCAGCCATGTTACGCATTCTGCGAACCTCGGCGACTTTCACTCTTTTTGCTGCAGATTTAATATTGGGCATTTTTTCACCTCCTCATACCGTGACTCAATGATTTACACATCATTGCACCAAAATACTATAACATACTTCTTCCAAAAAGGCAAGAGGTAATTGAGAAAAGTTATTTTTTCTTTGAGAATCGCATATGATTCTCATTAAGGAGGAAAGGATATGACTTCATTCTATTACCGCCGGGCGCGGAGAAAACGATATCGAAAAAGAAAAACGTTTTTCATTGGAAGCCTCTGCGCCCTTGCCGTGGCAATTACTGGTTTCATATGGGGCATCGGATTTCCGAAGCGTCAGATTCCTCCTGAGATGGCTGCCCGTTCCATGTTTTTTTTCGGCGGTGATTTTCTCTCACTCAACGGCGCAAAAGAACTGTTCCCAGTATTGGCGGAAAATGAATACGATTCTGTATTGGTGGACTGGAGCATTGATTATGACCAAAGAGAAGAGGGCGCTGCCGGCGTACCCGTTTTGGTACGCCGTGAGATTTCCGCGGACCAAACGATTTCCACCACTACCTCGGATTTGGCAGGACAACCTGGGGTAGAAGTTGATGAAACAGTGCGTGTTTTAATTTACTGTACCCATACATCGGAACAATATTCCGATGGCACAACAGTGCTGGATGGCGCCGCCTATCTGCGGGAGGTGCTGCGAGAACAATACGGTATTACTGCTGTGGTTAGCGAAACGGTACATGACAGTCCGGAATGGTATAAGAGTTACGCCAATTCCCGCCGCACTGCCGCCGCTATGATGGAGGATTATCCCGACGCCCAATTATTGATCGACTTTCATCGTGATTCCGGTATGACCAAAGATGATTGTACCATTTCTACGGAAAAAGGCAAGACCGCTTCACTATTATTGGTAGTGGGCAGCAATATGACCATGGAACATCCGAACTGGGAGGAAAATAAAAAAACAGCGGAAGCCCTGGGGGATGCGATTTCCGCAGTAAATGATGATATTCTTCGGGGAGTGCGTGTCCAGAAGGGCCGTTATAATCAGCATTTAACCAAAAACGCGGTTCTGTTGGAAGTTGGGACGGATTTGAATTCTTATGAGGAGGTTCAACGTGCCGTGGAAGTGGCCGCCCAGGGCATTGCCCAGTATTTGCAGTCCCAATCTTCATAAGTAACTGTAAAATAACGTGAAAATTACATAACCAGTCATAGAAATACAAAAAATTCTTTGAAACCATCCATATTTTGTAGTATACTATACGATAGACTATTTTTAGGATGGATCAACCAATGGCAGAACAACTTGAAAAAGAGAATAAACTGGTAAAATCAACAGCGGTATCCGCCATGATGATCATGCTTTCCATGGTGATTTCCCGTATCCTGGGCTTTGTGCGGGACATGATTATTTCTAATCAGTTCGGACAAAGCTATTATACCGACGCTTATAATGCTGCCTTCAGTATCCCTGATTTTATCTATATGATTTTGGTGGGCGGAGCGTTCAGCGCTGCCTTTGTACCGACATTTTCTTCTTACATTGCCAAAGGAAAAGAGGACGAGGCCTGGAAAATTGCCAGCATCACTTTGAACGCCGTATGCGTTGGGATGCTCCTTTTGTTGGGGGCTGCCTTTATCTTTACGCCCCAGCTTCTGGGCTTGATTGTAAAAAACTTTGACGCTGTTACCATGGATCTGGCAGTAAAACTTACCAGAATCATGCTGATGCAGGTAGTCTTTATGGCTTTGGCGGGGATTTGCTCTGGCATTTTGCAGTCCTATAAAATTTTTGGCCCTACGGCTTACGGCGGTGTTATCTATAACCTCGGTACCATTATCATTGGCGGTTGCTTCAGCGGCCTTGTGGAAAAATACTTCCCCGGTTATGGCATTGCAGCTTTCTCCATTGGTGTTGTGATGGGGGCTTTCGGCAATTTCCTGATTCAGGCTGTTTCTTTGAAAAGCGTGGGGATTCGCTATACACCTTCACTTGATGTGAGAAATCCCGATTTTAGTAAAATGCTGGGTCTGATGGTACCGGTACTTATCGGCCTTTCCGCCAATGAACTGAGCCTGTTCGTGAATCAATATCTCGCTTCGGGCTTGTCTGAAGGGCTTTTGTCCGCTTGGAAAATGGCTTCCCGCTTTATGCAGCTGCCCATTTCTATTTTTGCCATTTCCATTGCCATGACGCTATTTCCCGTGCTTACCCGGGAAGCTGCCACAGATCGCATCGATGATTTTCGCAAGGATTATAGTCATGGTCTTCAAACTATCTTTTTTATTTGTATTCCTTGCTCTGTTTTATTGGCGGTGCTGGGGGAACCCTTCATCCGTTTGCTTTTTGAAACGGGAAAATTTACTGCTGAAAATACGAGTAACACAGCTTATGCCCTGGTGCTGTTTTCCTTTGGCATATTCGCCCAAGGGGGCATTCATTTATCCAGCCGTGCCTTTTATGCTTTTCAGGACACGAAAACCCCCGTACTGATGGCGGTTTTGGGCATCGTAGTAAATGTTATTTTAAGTATCCTTTTGATTGGCCCCCTCAAACACGGCGGTTTGGCTTTGGCCTATTCCATTGGCGGTATTGTCAACTTATTCCTGCTGATGTGGGCATTGCGCCGTCGCTTGGGGCATATCAATATCGGCTCCATTTTGAAATCGTCACTACAGACACTGTTTGCTTCTGCCATCATGGGTGTGGCTGCTTGGCTCATCGCTTGGGGATGTGAAGCTATTTTCGGCATTGCCAACAAGGGAACCCAGGCGGTACAGTTGTTCGCTGCCGGTATCCTTTCGGTGGTGGTGTTCCTGGTGGTAGCTAAGATGATGAAAATGCCTGAGGCTGACACTGTATTTGGTATGATGAAACGCCGCTTTCGCCGCGGTTAACAGATAGAGAGGTAGATCCATTTGACCACTGAGTTGAAAACCACAAGAAATTTTTGTATTATCGCCCATATTGACCATGGAAAAAGTACTTTGGCTGACCGCATTTTGGAAATGACCGGGGCCATTGCCCACCGTGATATGGAAGCCCAAATCCTCGACCAAATGGAATTAGAACGGGAACGGGGCATTACCATTAAATTACAGGCTGTTCGTCTAAATTACAAAGCCAAAGACGGGGTGGAATATACCCTGAATCTCATTGACACTCCGGGACACGTTGACTTTACCTATGAGGTCTCCCGAAGCCTCGCTGCTTGTGAAGGAGCTTTGCTGGTAGTCGACGCCGTGCAAGGCATCGAAGCTCAAACCCTGGCCAACGCTTATTTGGCGGTGGAAAATGATTTGGAGCTGATTCCTGTTATCAACAAAATCGACCTGCCCAGCGCCGACCCTGACGCCGTTAAGGAACAGATTGAGGATGTTTTGGGAATTGACGCTTCTGAAGCGATCCTTGTTTCCGCCAAAACGGGCCAGGGCGTTGACGAAGTGCTGGAAGCCATCGTGAACCTGATTCCGCCGCCGAAAGGCGACCGTGACGCTGATTTACAGGCTCTCATTTTCGATTCTCATTTCGATGCCTACAAAGGGGCAATCCCCTATGTCCGCATCATGAACGGCGCAGTTTCCAAGGGTTCCAAAGTGCTTATGATGGGAACCAATAAGGTTTTTGATATTACCGAGGTGGGAGTGTTTACACCGGCGTTGAAAATCGTGGACAAGCTCCAAGCCGGTGATGTCGGTTATTTAGCAGCCAGTATCAAGCACGTCAAGGATACTCAGGTGGGGGATACTGTTACTGACGCAGAGCATCCGTCTCTGAATCCGTTGCCCGGCTATCGTCAAGCCATGCCCATGGTGTACTGCGGCATTTATCCCATTGAAAATAATGATTACGATAATTTAAAAGACGCTTTGGAAAAATTGGCCCTCAATGACGCCGCTCTGGTTTACGAACCGGAAACTTCGGCTGCCTTGGGGTTCGGCTTTCGCTGTGGTTTCCTAGGGCTTCTCCATATGGAAATTATCCAGGAACGCCTGGAGCGGGAATACGGTCTTGATTTACTGACTACGGCGCCCAGCGTAGATTATATTGTTTACGGCATTGACGGCAGTATCCAGCATGTGGATAATCCCAGCGCCATGCCGGAGGTGCAGAAAATCGAGCACATGGAAGAGCCCTATGTCAAGGCCACTATCATGTCGCCCAAGGATTACATCGGAGCTATTATGGAAATGATTCAGGACCGCCGAGGTATCTTTAAAAATATGGAGTATATATCCACTACCCGTGTGATGCTTACTTATGAGGTGCCGCTGTCCGAAGTGATTTTTGACTTTTTCGACCAGCTGAAATCCAGAACCAGAGGCTACGCCTCCCTGGACTATGAATTGGCGGGATATAAGGCGTCAAATCTGGTAAAGCTGGACATTCTCGTCAACGGCGATGTGGTGGATGCTCTTTCTGCCATCGTTCACAAGGACAACGCCTATCACCGCGGTCGTCAGCTTACGGAAAAGTTGCGGAAACTCATTCCCCGCCAGCTGTTTGAGGTAACCATCCAGGCTGCTGTCGGCAATAAAGTGATTGCCAGAGAATCTGTAAAAGCGCTGCGGAAAAACGTGATTGAAAAGTGTTACGGTGGTGATATCAGCCGTAAACGAAAACTTTTGGAAAAACAAAAGGAAGGGAAAAAGCGCATGAAGCAAATGGGGAATGTAGAAATTCCTCAGGAAGCCTTCATGGCTGTGTTAAAGCTGGACGACTGATGGAAACTCTTTATGTCCATATCCCTTTTTGTAGGGAAAAATGCAATTACTGTGATTTTGTCTCAGCCAAAGCCTCTCGCACTCAGCGGGAGGCTTATTTGGCGTTGCTGGCAAACGAAGGAGAGCTGTATCGTGATTTAGCGCCTTGTCAAGGCCTGCAAACCATATTTTTTGGCGGCGGTACGCCATCGTTGCTAAGTCCTGAGAATTTTTCTTTTTTATTGGAACATTTTCGTGACGTTTTTGGTTTCGGCCAAGATATGGAAATTACCGTAGAGGCAAACCCCGAGAGCGTTGACGCCTACTATTTAAAAGAGCTTTTTGCTTTGGGGATCAAGCGAGTTTCTTTTGGGGCCCAGGCCTTTCAAGATCATCTTCTTCAGTCCATGGGCCGCCGCCATACGGCTAAGGAGATTGGAAAGGCGGTGGAAGCCGCTATCCAAGGGGGCTTTTCCAATATTAGTATTGATTTGATTTACGGACTGCCTCGGCAAACCATGGCAGAATGGCAAGAGAGCTTACGGGAGGCGGTAGCCTTGCCCATTACTCATCTTTCCGCTTATGGTTTGAAGCTATCTGACTGTTCTCCCTGGGGAAAGCTGTTTGACCGAGGTGCGCTGATACTGCCCGATGATGATTTGAACGGGGATATGCAGCTTTACTCCATGAAATTTTTGGAAGAATGCGGGTTACACCGTTACGAAATCGCTAATTTTGCCAAGAATGGCCATGTGTGCCGCCACAATCTGGCCTATTGGCGGCGAAAGGATTATCTTGGCTTGGGGTTGAACGCCTCTTCACTGTTGCAAAATGTGCGAATCCGCAATGTAGCTTCTCATACTTCTTATAAAGAAGCTATAGAACGGGGAAGCTATCCTTATGAGGAACGGGAAGTCCTTTCTCCCGGAGAAATCATGGAGGAAGAATTGTTTCTGCCTCTTCGTTTGACCGAGGGATTAAATATGGTTCAGTTTGAGGAAAAATATGGGTACAATTTTTTTACACAAAAAAAAGGTCAAATGGTCAAACTTTTGAACGCAGGGTTAATTAAAGTGGAAAAAGGCCAGCTAAAGCTCACAAACCGAGGTGTTTTACTAAACAATGAAGTGGCCTCCCTGCTAATTTAACCGCTTTTGCCCTATTGACAATTTTTGCTTGTAGTGTTATTCTTGTTTTAGCACTCAAGAAGGTTGAGTGCTAACAAAGGAGATGGTACTATGGACGAACGTAAACAAAAGGTCCTGCGAGCCATAATCACCGACTATATTAACACTGCGGAGCCGGTGGGCTCCAGAACCATTGCGAAAAATTACGATCTTGGCGTAAGCTCTGCCACGATTCGTAATGAAATGTCCGATTTAGAAGATATGGGGCTTATTGAACAGCCTCACACCTCAGCCGGTCGGATTCCTTCCCATCAGGGATACCGTTATTATGTGGATTTCCTCATGGGGGAAGGATCTCTCGTTCCCGGCGAGCGGGAAGCCATTCAAAGCTTTTTTTGTGAACAGCTGCCCCGTCTTGATCGTCTCTTCAACGATACCTGCAAGGTTCTATCGGATCTTTCCCAATATATCACCATGATTATGACGCCTGCTAAAAGCACTGGCGCTTTGGAGAAAATGCAGCTTTTGTCGTTGAATCCTTTCCAGGCGGTGCTGGTGATTGTCACAGACGTCGGGTTGGTGCATCACCGTACCATTGATTTTCCCGTCCCTGTCAGCGAAAGCCGCTTGCAGGAAATCAGCCAGGTTCTTCTGAAAAAACTCAAGGGACGTAATATTGAAGATGTGAATAACACCTTGATGAAAGAAATTTCCATGGAGCTGTCCAAAGAAATGTCCATTGTTGATGGGATTTTGGAAATGATGTCCGACGCCGTGAAAACCAGCGGCGAGGAAAAAGTCTTTTTGGATGGTACTTTGAATATTTTGAACCAGCCGGAATTTCACGATATCGACAAAGTGAAGGATATTCTTTCCTTCCTCACCAACGAGGATATTTTAAAGGAATTACTTCACGGAAGAAATAAGGAAGGGACCAGTTTTGCCATTGGTGAAGAGCTGTCTCACGGCCAGATTAATCAGTGCTCAATGGTGACTTGTACTTATCATATTAACGGAAATACCGTCGGTACCATTGGAATTTTAGGTCCCACTCGGATGGAATACGCCAGAAGCGCTTCCTTAATTCAAGAGGTCGCGGGCCATTTGTCCTCGGTACTGAAAAATATCAATCAAAACGGAGGCAAGAAGTGACAACGGAAACTACTGAAATGAATGTCCAAGAAACTGAAAACTCCTCAGTGGAAGAAACTGAAACCGCAGCAGAACCCCAGACCATGGAGGAATGTTTAACTGCGGAAAATGAAAGCCTTATCGCGGAACTGGAAGAATTAAAGCAGCAGCTGGAAAAAGCAGAAAAAGAAAAAGACGAATTAACGGAAACGCTCCAGCGCCATCAAGCGGAATTTGATAATTTCCGCCGCCGCACATTGAAAGAAAAAGACGAGCTGCGGCTTACTGCCGCCAGCGGCCTGCTGACGGACCTTTTGCCAGTATTGGATAATTTTGGTCGGGCCTTGATGCATGGCAAAGACGATCCCGTATTACAAGGTGTGACCATGGTACAAAAGCAAATGCTGGAGATCCTGGTAAATAATGGCCTTGTCATCATTGGAGCTGAAGGGGAAGAATTTGACCCCAAGGTTCATGATGCCATTATGCAGGAAGAAAAAGAAGGAGCAGCTGCCAATACTGTCATCGAAGTGCTCCAACCCGGCTATATGTTCCATGATAAATTGTTGCGACCCGCTATGGTCAAAGTCGCAAAATAAAATGTCTATGAATTAAATTTTTACATATCTTATTTTGGAGGTAATTTGTAATGAGTAAGATCATCGGTATTGACTTAGGTACCACAAATTCCTGCGTCGCTGTAATGGAAGGCGGCGAAGCAGTCATTATCCCCAACGCTGAAGGCGGCAGAACTACCCCTTCTGTGGTTGCATTTTCTAATTCCGGCGAACGCCTTGTGGGGGCTGTGGCCAAACGTCAGGCCATCACGAACCCTGACAAAACCGTCATGTCCATCAAACGCCATATGGGCCAGGACTATAAAGTTCATATTGACGATAAAACCTATACCCCTCAGGAAATTTCTGCTATGGTTTTGCAGAAATTAAAATCCGATGCTGAAGCCTATTTGGGCACTACCGTAGACAAGGCGGTCATCACCGTTCCCGCCTACTTTACAGACAGTCAAAGACAGGCCACCAAAGACGCAGGTACCATTGCAGGTTTGGAAGTACTTCGTATCATTAACGAACCTACTGCCGCTGCGTTATCCTATGGACTTGATAAAGGCGACGACCATACGGTTCTCGTATTTGACCTTGGCGGCGGTACCTTCGACGTTTCCATTTTAGAATTGGGCGACGGCGTATTTGAAGTAAAAGCCACCAACGGCAACAACCTTCTTGGCGGCGATGACTTTGACCAGAAGATCATCGACTATTTGGTCGCTGAATTTAAGAAAGCTGAGGGCATTGATCTTTCCCAAGATAAAATGGCTATGCAGCGCTTGAAGGAAGCAGCGGAAAAAGCCAAAATTGACCTTTCCGGCGTGATGACTGCCAACATCAACCTCCCCTTTATTACTGCCACTGCTGACGGTCCTAAACATATGGACATCACTTTGACCAGAGCGAAATTTGACGAGCTCACGAAGGATTTGGTGGAAAAAACTATGATTCCCACCAAAAAAGCCATGGCTGACGCGGGGCTCTCTGCTTCCGATATTGATAAAATTATTCTCGTCGGCGGTTCCTCTCGTATTCCCGCTGTTCAAGAAGCCATTAAGGACCTTCTGGGCAAAGAACCCCATAAAGGTATCAATCCCGATGAATGCGTTGCCTTGGGCGCTTCTATTCAAGGCGGCGTTTTAGGCGGCGAAGTAAAAGACGTACTGCTTTTGGATGTGACTCCTTTGTCCTTGGGTATCGAAACTTTGGGCGGTGTGAATACTGTTTTGATTGAAAGAAACACCACCATTCCTACATCTAAGAGTCAAGTGTTCTCCACTGCTGCTGACAATCAGCCTGCCGTGGAAATCCATGTGCTTCAAGGGGAACGTCCCATGGCTGTCGACAATAAGACCCTTGGCCGCTTTAACCTCAATGATATTCCCCCGGCTCCCCGTGGCGTGCCTCAAATCGAAGTAAAATTCGACATCGATGCCAACGGCATTGTTCATGTCAGCGCCAAAGACCTTGGCACCGGCAAGGAACAGTCCATCACCATCACCGCCTCCAGCGGTCTCAGCGACGACGACATCCAACGCATGGTGGATGATGCGGAAAAATACAAAGAAGAAGACAGTAAGCGGAAAGAGCAGATCGAAATTCGCAACCAGGCAGACGCCGCTGTTTATCAGGTGGAAAATACCATGAAGGACATGGAAGATAAGCTCACCGACGGTGAAAAGAACGATTTGGAAGCAGCCAAATCCGAACTGAAGTCTGCCCTGGAAGGCACCGATACCGACGCCATTAAAACGAAATTGGATGCCTTGTACAGCGTACTTCATAAGGTATCGGAACGCGTCTATGGTGAAATGGCTCAGCAACAGCAGCAGGCCCAGGCGGCTGGTGGCAATGCCGGCGCCGATCAAGGTCAAGCCTCCGGTGCTGACGACAACGTGGTAGATGCCGATTATACTGTGGTTGATGAAGACGACAAAAAATAATTAACCCAGGGAAAGGGAAATCATTGGCGGATAAAAGAGATTATTATGAGGTTCTGGGAATTTCCAAAGGAGCCTCAGATGACGAAATCAAAAAGGCCTATAAAAAGATGGCCAAAAAATACCATCCTGACCTGCATCCCGATGATCCCGAAGCAGAAGCGAAGTTTAAAGAAGTTAATGAAGCCGCCAGTGTCTTGACGGACGCTGATAAGCGTGCCCGCTACGATCAGTTCGGCCATGCCGGTGTGGATAACAACGGCATGGGCGGCGGCGGTTATGGTGGCGGCGGCTTCGGTGATTTCAGTGGCTTTGGCGGGTTTGGTGATATCTTTGACACCATTTTCGGTGGCGGAGGTATGTCCAATAATCGAAATCGTCCACGTCGTGGCGCTGATATTGAAACTACCATTGCCGTTACCTTCGAGGAAGCTGCCTTTGGGACGGAAAAGGAAGTGCATATCCACCGCATGGAGGATTGTAGTGTCTGTCATGGCACCGGCGCTGCGGCAGGGACCTCACCCAAAACCTGCCCCAACTGCGGCGGCAGCGGTCAGGTGAGAATGGTACAGAATACTCCCTTTGGTCAAGTGCAGAATGTACGCCCTTGCCCTCAATGTCAGGGAGAGGGAACCATTGTGGAACAGCCCTGTTCCGCCTGTGGCGGTAGAGGGAAAAGCCGCAAAACCCGCACCATCAAGGTGACTGTGCCCAAAGGTATGGAAAATGGCTCCTCGCTGCGAATGGGCGGCGAAGGGGAGGACGGCTACAAGGGCGGCGGCAAAGGGGATTTGTACGTTCATGTTCAGGTAAAACCACATCCTATTTTCACCCGCATCGGCGATGATACCCACGCCCAGTTTGACCTGACCTATGCCCAGGCTGCTTTGGGAGCCACCATCGAAGTACCTACCTTGGACGGAAAGGTTTCCTTCCATATTCCCGCTGGCACCCAGAACAATGCGGTGTTCCGCTTGAAGGAAAAAGGGATTCCTCATCTTCGGGGCAAAGGCCGCGGAGATCACAAAATCAAAGTGCGGATTTTGGTTCCTACAGATTTAACAGAGGAACAGAAAAAGTTATTGCAGGCCTTTGAAGATAGCCTCGAACAGGAGAATTATCATACTGTCGGCAAAAAAAGCGAGAGTAAAGAAAAAGAAAAGGATAAAAACTTTTTCGATAAAATGAAGGATGCTTTCCGCAACTGAGCATAAAATTTTAAACAGAAAGCATGCCGCTTCCCAATAAAATGGGGAGCGGTTTTGCGTTGTTTCAGAGGCTTTGGGCAAATTTCCCTATTGAGATTGTATGATTTTTTGGAGTTTCGGTGGAATTCTGCTCTTGCATAAATCTTCTGGGTCAAGTACAATATACTTGAATCATTATGCGTGATCGCTTCTAAAGGTTGGAGTGGTTTTCGGTGGGAGGTGAACCAATGGCTTATTATATTGCAGAAATCAAGAGTCACAAGGAACTGGAAGATACTTTGTCCTCTCTTCTGTTGGACCAAGGAGCCCAAGGAGTATCCTCAGAAGGCGCCCATCTGATGAAAAACAGCATTGAAGCGGGACTTGCAGAAATTTGGGAGGATGAGGATCTGATTGACAATGGGGAAATCGTTGTCAAAGGATATTTCACCGCCGATGATTCCTGGGAGGAAGTAAAACCTCAGGTGGCATCGGCCGTAGCGGTACTAAAAGCTATTTTCTCTGAATATCCCATTGAGGACACCTACTGGTTATTGGATGACGATAGTTGGCAGGATTCCTGGAAGCAATATTATAAACCCTTCCGTATTGGCCGCCATCTGGTGATTAAGCCCCAGTGGGAGCCCTATGAACAAGAGGAAGGCGACATTATTTTGGAATTAGATCCTGGTTTGGCTTTCGGCACTGGTAATCACCCCACCACCGGCGGGGCGTTAAAATTGCTGGAGCAGGAGACAACCCAGGGAATGAAGGTCATGGACTTCGGCTGCGGCACTGGTATTTTAGCTGTGGCGGCAGGGCTTTTGGGGGCCAAAGAAGTCTTTGCTGTAGATGTGGATCACGAGGCGATCCAGGCCACGGTGAAAAATACCCGCATTAACGGTCTGATGACCACCGTTGAAGTAATAGAAAAGGATCTGCTGAAAGAAAGCGTTACATATTTAAAAGATTTTGATATCATCGTCGCCAATATTGTGGCTGACGTAATTATTGCGGTGTTGCCGCAGGTGGAGCAAATGTTAAAGCCCGGCGGTTCTTTCATTGCCGGCGGTATTATTGATAAAAAACAGGAAGCGGTCTTTTCCGCTTTACAGGAATATGGCTTTCATATTGCGGAGGTCATCACCGAAGGCAGTTGGATTACCTTGATGGCACGGCGGTAACGATTATGGCAACATTTTTTATAGATAAAGAACAAATTTTAGAGGATGAGATTCGGATCAGCGGAGATTTATGCCATCATCTTGCCAATGTGCTGCGGTTCCAGGTGGGGGATGAAATCCATTGCTCTGATGGCGAGGCCTACTGTGTGGATGGTCGCATTATTGCCATTGACAAAAAGGAGTTGACCATTTCTGTCCAGCGTCGAGCGGCTTTATGTGGTGAAGCGCCGGTATTTATTACCTTGATTCAATGTTTGCCCCGAGGAGATAAGATGGATCTGGTGGTTCGCCAAACCACGGAATTGGGCGTCGGCGCCATTATTCCAGTGGAAAGCGATAATTCCCAGGTGCGGTTGAAGAACAAAGGCGCGGAAAAGTCCTGTCGATGGCAAAAGGTAGCCGACGCCGCAGCGGAGCAGTGCGGCCGAGGGAAAATCCCGAAGGTGTGGGAGCCCTGTTCCCTGGCGAGGGCTTTCGATCTCTTGGAAGATGGAACGAACATTGTATTTTGTTATGAGCGGGAAAACGCGGTGGGACTGCGAGAAGCATTGCAACAGGTCTCTGGAAAACCCTTGGCTGTGCTGATTGGGCCCGAAGGCGGTTTTTCCCAGCGTGAAGTCGAAATGATCCTTCGTTGTGGCGGTGTTAGTGTCACGATGGGGCCGCGAATTTTACGAACAGAAACTGCGGGGACTGCTGCTATCGCGGCAATGATGTATGAGTTAGGTGATTGGAGGGGTACGGATTGAAAATTGAACGGGTCGCTATTGTAACATTGGGATGCAAAGTGAATCAGTATGAAAGCGATGCCATTGCTCATGATTTTTCGGAACGAGGCTATGAGTTGACCCGTACCCGTAAAGAAGCCGATATTATTATTATCAATACCTGCTGTGTGACGAAAACGGCTGAGAGTAAAAGCCGCCGTATGATTCGTCACCTGCGGAGAGAAAACAGCGGCGCCTTAATCATTGTAACAGGCTGTTACAGCCAACGTGCCGGCCATGAGCTGCTGGAAGAGGGTGTTTCCCTTGTTACGGGCAATGCGGAAAAGGAAAATCTCGTGGATTTGGTGGAGGAGGTTCGGCAAAAGCCTCAGCCTCAAATGGAGGTCAGTAATGTGATGTGCCGCCACCGTTATCCCAAATCAAAAGTCAAGGAGAAGGAAACGAACCGTATCCGTACTTACCTGAAAATTCAAGACGGCTGCGATCAATGCTGTACCTATTGCATTGTTCCTTACGTCCGCGGTCCTGTAGTAAGCCGTCCCTTTGATGATATTATGACGGAGGCCCGCTGCCTTTCGGATCAGGGATTTAAGGAATTGGTACTTACCGGGATTCATACCGGGTTTTACGGCAAAGATTTGGCGGTAGAGACCAACTTGACCAAAGTTCTGAAGGGTTTGGTCGCAGAAACGAAAATCGAACGCATTCGTATTAGCTCGATTGAACCGAAAGAGGTTACGGATGAGCTTGTTGATTTGATGGCGTCAGAGCCAAGAATCTGTCCCCATCTTCATATTCCGCTGCAAAGCGGCGATAACGGAATTTTAGAAGCCATGGGCCGTCATTACAGCCGTGAATTTTACTTGAATTTGGCGGAACGTATTTATCAAAAAATTCCAGACGCCGCCCTCAGCGCCGATATTATGGTGGGTTTCCCCGGGGAAAGCCAGGGCGCTTTTGAAAATACCATTGATGTGGTGAGGCGGGTAAAATATGCTTTCATACATGCTTTTCCCTATTCTCCCCGTCCCGGTACCAAAGCGGCGATTTTTCCTCATCGAGTACCGGGTTCCTTGAAGGAGGAACGTCAAAAACAGCTTTTGGCCTTGGGGGAAGAAACGAAAAATCAGTTCGCGGAAAAATTTTTGGGCCACCCTCTGGAGGTCCTAGTGGAAAATAAAGACAGTAATGGTTATTATCAGGGACACACCGGCAATTTCCTGTTGGTGAAGTTTCTTAGTGAAAAGCGCAATTTAGCCGGAAAAATCGTAACCGTTTTGGCGGAGACCAATGGAAACGGTGTGATTTTTGGGAAAGAAATCAAGGAGTGATTAAAAATGTCCGATTGTATCTTTTGCCGCATTATCAACGGCGAAATCCCCTCCAAAGTTGTTTATGAAGATGACGAAATACTGGCCTTTGAGGATATCAATCCTCTGGCTCCTGTGCATATTTTGCTGATTCCTAAAAAGCATATCGCCACGATGGACGACGTGACTGCGGAGGACAGCGCGGTTCTCGGGCGTATTTTGGTCAAGGCCAAAGAAATCGCCGCGGAAAAGGGCTTGTCGGAAAATGGTTACCGCATCGTCAATAACTGCAAAGCCCATGGCGGCCAGGAAGTATTCCATATTCATTTCCATTTGTTGGGTGGGGAAAAACTTGGTCTCTTTGTCTAATGATCGAAAAAAAACCTAGAAATTTTGAAATAAAGTATCAAGAGAAAATTATTTAGTTGACGAATTGGTATATTTTTGTTATAATGCTATGGTACATTGTATTCATCACTCTATCTATATGGTAGTAGCGGAGGGAGGGATAAGAATGAGCGAAGTACGAGTAGGTAAAAACGAAAGTTTGGATAGTGCCTTGCGCCGCTTTAAACGCAGCTGCCAAAAAGCGGGGGTAATGGCTGATATAAGACGTCATGAGCATTATGAAAAACCGAGCGTAAGAAGAAAAAAGAAATCTGAAGCTGCTAGAAAAAGAAAATGGAAATAATCGATCTTCATTTTTGGCTTCTCAGAATTTGACATCGTAAACCCAAAGGGAAGAACGCAAGCGTTCTTCCCTTTTTGTATCGCAGGTCTAAGAATAATGAGAGCAGGAGAAACTATGAGTGAGAAACAAAAGGAAATCATCGAAAGCTTTATTTATGAATATCCCGTATGTGAGGTCTATCATATTAATGTGAAAGATCTGATCATCACTGATGAAGTGCGTCAAATGTGTGCCAACGAATTTCGTGGCGGAACTCCTGGCTGGTTCTATCCTCCGGCTTTGGATTCCCTTGAGGAATGTTTGGAACGTGTCCACCATTACGACCATGGTTTTATTTTTTCTACTGTTACCGAGGTCAATGACGCTCAGGATTTTATGGGGTGTACGGAAGCCCGCAAAAATCATGAGCGGCTTTCTCAAGAGATTCAGGAGCGTTTTCGAAGCTATTTTGGCGATGTGATGACGCTGACCACCGGCTGTTCCATTTGTGATACCTGCCATTGTGCCGAAGGAGAGTGCCTGCATCCCGAAGAAAGGCTTTACACGATGGAAAGTCATGGTATCATGATGATGCGTACCTTAGTGGATGTGGGTATGACCTATGATTACGGTAATAAAGTGGCAACTTATTTTACGCTGATACTGTATTGTGAGTCGTAATGGACAAGCAAAAAGGGGAGGGGGGATTGCTATGCCCTTATTGCCATCTTCACCGGAGGATTTAAAGAGGCTTCATTGGGAAACAGTGGATTTTGTTCTGGTTACCGGCGATGCCTATATCGACCATCCCGGCTTTGGCGCTGCTATTATTGGTCGTGTATTGGAACGGGAGGGCTTCCGTGTAGCGGTTTTATCCCAGCCCGATTGGCGAAAGCAAGACAGCTTTTCCTTGTTTGGCAAGCCCCGTTTGGGCTTTCTCGTTACCGGAGGCAATATTGACAGTATGGTAGCTCACTACACCGTGGCCAAGCGGAAGCGCCATGATGATAAATATACGCCGGGCAATGTGGCTGGAAAACGCCCGGATCGGGCAGTTTTGGTTTATTGTCAAAAAATACGAGAAGCATATTCTGACGTCCCCATCATCATCGGCGGCATCGAAGGGAGCCTTCGCCGTTTGGCCCACTATGACTATTGGGATGATAAAGTTCGTCCTTCTGTTTTATGGGCCAGCGGAGCGGATATTCTTGTCTACGGCATGGGGGAGCGGCAAATTGCGGAAATTGCTCGCCGCCTTGGGGCAGGGGAGGACGTCAAATCCCTGCAAAATATTGGGGGAACTGTCTACCTGATGCCGTCGCATCTGGCTTTACCAGAGGAACATATCTCTCTTCCCTCCTTTGAGAAGGTGTCCCAAGACAAAAAGGCCTATGCCCAGATGACCAAGGTGCAGATGGAAATGGCCGACCATGTGCGCGGGAAAGTCCTGGCTCAGCGCCATGGCGATGATATGGTGGTGCAGAATCCTCCGGCACTCCCTTTGAATCAAAGGGAGTTGGATGCGATTTATGAATTGCCCTACACTTATTCCTATCCCAAGGTTTATGATGCATTAGGCGGCGTAAAGGCTTTAGAAGAAGTGGAGTTTTCTTTGACTCATAATCGAGGCTGCTTTGGCGGCTGTAATTTTTGTTCCATCGCCATCCACCAGGGCCGTTATGTAGTGGCCCGCAGCCATAAATCTTTGCTGACCGAGGCCCAGGCCATGACGGAACGCCCCAATTTTAAGGGCTATATCCACGACGTTGGCGGTGCCACCGCCAATTTTCGCGGGCCGTCCTGCGAAAAACAAAAAAAGAACGGTCTCTGTGCTCATAAAAAATGCTTATACCCTGAGGTTTGCTCTTCGGTACGGGCAGATCACAGCGACTATGTCGGTCTTTTGCGCAAGCTGCGGGATTTGCCCAAGGTAAAAAAGGTCTTTATCCGCAGCGGCATTCGTTATGATTATCTTTTGGCAGACCGCCGTCAGGATTTTTTAAAAGAGCTGGTGGAATACCATGTCAGCGGCCAGCTGCGGGTGGCGCCGGAACACGCCTCGGAACGGGTGCTCAGGGCCATGGGCAAACCAGGCATCAAAGTTTATGAGGATTTTTCTAAGGCTTTTTACGCCGCTACCAAAAGAGCGGGAAAGGATCAGTATGTGCTGCCCTATCTCATGAGTTCCCATCCAGGCTCTACCATGAATGACGCGGTGGAATTGGCTGTTTGGCTGCGGAAGCACCGCATTCGTCCTGAGCAGGTTCAGGACTTTTACCCCACGCCGGGTACAGTCTCTACCTGTATGTATTATACGGGTCTTGACCCCATGACAATAAAAAAAATTTATGTTCCCCGAAGCCCTAGAGAAAAACAGCTTCAGCGGGCCCTGCTACAATCTTATCTGCCGGAAAACAAGGAACTTGTAAGGCAGGCTTTGGCCTGGGCTCATCGCACTGATTTGCTCTATGGTCCCGATGCGTTGATTCGTGATGAATCTGCCAGGCAAAAGTATCGTGGGAAACAATATGAGGAAAAAGGAAAGGCAAAACAAAAGAAAAAACGGAAAAATCCCCCTCGAAGAAAGTTTTAATTGTAAAATCCTCGATTTTAACCAGACCTTTCGTCCTTATTGGTTGTAATAATTGCTATTTTGAGGTATACTAAAATAGAAATATTGTAAAGTGATGTTTGTCTCATCGAAGAGAGGGGAATCATATGAAGCGATTTTTGATTGTTTTATGCTGTATGTTGTCGATTATTCTTGGTTCCTATGGAATTTTTGCCGCTCAAGGCAGCGTTTACCATGTGGTTCTCGGCGATGACATTGATAACGGCGCCGCACATATGGTGAAAAAGGCCATCGCAGAAGCGGACGCTTCTATGGCGGATTTACTAATTGTTGAAATCGACACCTACGGCGGTTACATTGATTCCGCTATTGAAATCAAAGACGCCATTCTTTCGTCTCCGGTACCAACCGTGACCTATGTGAATAAAAAGGCCATGTCGGCGGGATCCCTTATCGCCGTGGCTGGAGAAAAAATGTACATGGCTCCCGGGAGTACCATCGGCGCTGCTGAAGCCAGAAGCGGTGAGGAAAAGGCCGATTATAAAGTGACCTCTGCCTGGGTTTCGGAAATGCGTTCCACCGCGGAAGCCCGTGGCAAGGACCCCAAACTTATGGCCGCCATGGCGGAGGAGTCCATTGTTATTGATGGTTTGGTAGGAGAAGGCGAGTTGCTTTCTCTCACTGACAATGAAGCCATTGAACTAGGGTTGTGCGATGGTTCCGCCGTTTCTTTACAGGAGATTTGTAAAGCTCATGGTGTTTCCGATGATACCATTGAGATCGTGACAGAGTCCGGCATGGAAAAAATTGCCGCATTCTTGTCGAATCCTGTAGTGTCCGGCTTGCTGATTGCCATCGGTGTGGTGGGGCTTTTGATCGAACTCCTCACGGCGGGCATTGGCGCCGCAGGAATCATTGGCGTTAGCGCTTGGGTACTTTATTTCGCGGGCCATGCCCTGTTGGATAATATTGGCTGGATGGCCATAGTGTTCTTTATTGTGGGATTGGCGTTCATTATTTTAGAGGCCTTTGTCATTCCGGGCTTTGGTATTGCCGGTGTTGCCGGTATTGCCGCAATCTTATTTAGTGTATTTTTGATTGCTCCGTCTGTTGAGTCGGGGCTGATAACCATCGGCGTTGCCCTGGCCGCCGCCGTGTTGCTTATGGTGATTAGTATGAAAAATAAAAAAACAAGAAGTCTTTGGAGAAAATTGGTTTTAAAAGACAGAACCGATGCGGAAAATGGTTATACCTCGCCGAATATGGATAACTCTTCCTACCTCGGTAAGGAGGGTGTAGCTCTGAGTCCGCTCCGTCCTGCCGGCGCCATAGATATTGATGGCGACCGCGTGGACGTTGTTACCGAAGGGGATTTCCTGGCTGCCGGATCCAAGGTAAAAGTCATTGGTCTCGACGGTACTCGCATCATTGTTCGTCTTGTGAAATAATACAAAATAAAAGGAGGAACTTATGTTGTCTATTCTTGCTGGGTTGGTGCCAATTATTATTGTCATCGTATTACTCATTATCTTGTTCAGCTTTGTTCCCATCGGCCTATGGATCTCAGCCCTGGCTGCCGGTGTGAAAGTTGGGATTTTCGATTTGATCGGGATGCGTTTGCGGCGTGTTTCCCCGTCCAAAATCGTGAATCCCCTGATCAAAGCAGAAAAAGCCGGCCTTGATGTTGTTGTTTCCAAATTGGAAGCCCACTATCTCGCCGGGGGGAATGTGGACCGTGTCATCGACGCTTTGATTGCTGCGGAACGCGCCAATATTCCCTTGGTGTTCGAGCGGGCGGCGGCCATTGATTTGGCTGGCCGTAATGTGCTGGAAGCCGTACAGATGAGCGTTAACCCCAAGGTTATTGAAACTCCCATTGTCGCCGCCGTGGCCAAAGATGGGATTGAAGTAAAGGTAAAAGCCCGCGTTACCGTCCGTGCCAATATTGAACGTCTCGTGGGTGGCGCTGGGGAAGAAACGATTATCGCCCGTGTCGGCGAAGGGATTGTTACTACCGTGGGGTCTTCGGAAAGCCATAAAGCTGTTCTGGAAAATCCCGACCTCATTTCCCGTACCGTATTGAGCAAAGGGCTTGACGCAGGCTCTGCCTTTGAAATTCTTTCCATTGATATTGCCGATGTGGATATCGGTCGCAATATCGGCGCCCAACTCCAGACTGATCAGGCTGAAGCAGATAAACGCATCGCCCAGGCCAAAGCGGAAGAACGTCGCGCTATGGCCGTCGCTAAGGAACAGGAAATGAAGGCCGCCGTAGAGGAAATGCGGGCTAAAGTCGTGGAAAACGAAGCCCAGGTGCCCCTTGCCATGGCCGAAGCTTTCAAAGAAGGTCATCTTGGTGTCATGGATTACTACAATATGCAGAATGTTGTTTCTGATACGAAAATGAGAGAAGGGATTGCCTCCGTCAATCAGGGGACCGATAAAAAGTAAACCGTCCTGTGAAGAATGATGTGGAGGTGAGCGATGGAATCTTTATTTGACCTGATTTTCGACAATTTATGGTTGATCATTGCCGGTATTATTTTTCTTGCAGGCTTTAAAAGGTCCAAAAAGAAAAAAGACCATCCCACAAAGACGCCTCAGCCCCCCACTGCAGAATCTTATGCCGACTGGGAGGAAGAGGAGGACGATTGGGGAAAAAGCCCTTGGGATACCATTGATGATCTTCCCTTACCCGAAACAGTAAAGAAAACAATTAAAAATCAGTGGGAGACTTCGGAGCCTGCCCCCGGCCACCATTATGATGCGCCCTGGAGCGGTCAAGGGAAGGTGTTTCCTCACAAAGAGGTAAAACCTACTGTGCAAACTCACGAAAATTCCCATTATGATGCTCCTTGGAGCGGAGAAGGGCGAGCACTGCCCCATCAAGAGGTGGCTCCCACTGTCCAGGTTTCTTCATTGCCGGAGCCCAAACGAAAAGCCTCCCGAAAAGCTGTGCCTGATGCCTATGCCATGCCGCAGATAGAAACTACCGCATTGACGCCGCAAAAAATGGTGGAGGCTGTGGTTCTGGCGGAAATATTGGGGAAACCCAAGGCGCTTCGGAAACGTGGAGAATAAATCATACCGACTGCGAAAGCAGTCGGTATTTTTTCTAACGGAGAAAAATAAAGGGATTGGAACAATATCATAAGGCTTTCACGAAAAAACCATGGTTTTTCATTGGAAAATTGTATGAATTGTGATAAAATAAATCTATATATTCAGAAAACTCTGATATGGAGATTTGACCCATGAATTTTACAGTTGGAAACAAGAAAATCATATCTATAGGCGCCGCATGTTTCATCGTGGTGTTGGCTGCTTTTCTTATTTATTGGTTTGCTTTGCGGGACGATAATCATTTCCCGGAATTCGATGATGTTTATGACAACGGTAATGAAATATCTGTGGTTTCCGTCAGTCCCCAGGGACTCAGCGGCGTAGCACAAAATGAGCCTTTGGTGATTCAATGGAACCGTCCTGTTACAGCGGAAGCGGCTGAGGCTGTGGAAATCACTCCCAAAACCAAAGGAAATTGGACCGCCGTAGGGGATAAGCTCATTTTCCATCCACAGCGTTGGCAAAGCGGTACCTATTACAAAGTGTCCATTGCGCAAGATACGGAGATACCTGGCAGCGGCAGTGTGATTCAGAAAAACGTAGCTTTTTCCTTTGAAACACAAGATTCCACTTTGCGGATTCCTTCCACCAGTGCTTTGTATTTGGAGTCGCAACAATTTTTTTTCCAAGATGAAGAGGAAATCGTAATTCCCCTTGCTTATTATGATGCCAACGGTGCGGTTCCCGATGTTACGGCCAAGCTTTGGTCTTGCCCCGATAGTAAAACCTTTATAGAGACCTTTCTCCCGCTTTTTTCATTGCCTCAATGGGCGAACCTTTCGGCAAGCCGTTTCCAGGGAGAAACTTCCGGGCTGAAACGGTTGAACAAGGTGGATTATAGTTTGGAAAATGGTGCGCTTCATCTGAAGAATCCTGGCAAGGGGCAATATTTGTTGCGCCTTACCGTGGGCGGTATTAGCCGGGATGTGGCTGTAACGGTCAGTGATATTCAAAGTTATACCTATTATGATGGCAATCATCTGCTTTATTGGGGGCTGGACCGTGGTAAGCCTTTGAAAAACGCGACACTGGTTTGGGGATTTTCCTCTATGGATATTGATGCCAATGGTTGTGCCTTCATGCAGAGTAATGATACTTTGGATGACCGTTTACTGTCTCCGCAAAAAAATGTGGTGCGGGTCTCTTGGGGGGAACAGGAACAGATCATCTTTTTATCTGCGGACGAGAATGGAACATCAGCTTATGACGGAGAAATTACCGTTTCCAATCATCTTGTTGGCAATGGTGACGATTTGACTTTCTTTGGCTATGTGAAAACCTCCTTGCCCTCGCTGGATATATCTGAGGATGTAACCATTTCTGTGGAAAATCAAAGTGGTATTGTAAAAACCTTTGACGCTTCTTTGGATGAACAAGGCTGTTTTTCTGTTAAATGGGAAAGGCTTTCCTTACCCCAAGGGCAATGGAAAGCTGTAATCAATGTTGGTCAGAATCCTATTGCTTCTTACAACTTTACGGTGCGTGACGAAATATCTGACAAGCCTTGTCTTTGGGTAACTATGGATGCTTCCTCCTATGAAAAGGGTGAAGACATCACCTTTACGGTGCAGGCTTTGGATCAAAAGGGAAAACCCATGGAAGGTCTGTCCATTACCGCTTCGGGAGATGTTGGAAAACGCATTACCGATGATAACGGGGAAGCTGTATTTTATTTCCATGCCATGGACTTGGGAATCCTGCCCGTCATCGACCAAAGAGTTGTATTCTCTGCTACTCTGAGTGATGGCACCGAATTAGAGACAGAATGCCGTTATTCTATTGTGAATTCTGAACAAGAAAATGGTTCCTCGCCGGAATCCGATCATTCTATGGCAGTTTCTCTTGAAAACAGTGAAGCTGTTGTTTATGGATCTCTTCGTGATGGTGTTCTTGAAACCTCGCCGGAATTTACAAAGAATTATGACTTCGCCTTGGCTTATGACGGTGATGATATCGCCATGATTCCCAAAATCGTTGATTCACCTCAACTCAATCTTCCCGAGGAAATCACCATTGAAGCGGGAGAATCATTAAAGCTCTCTCCCGACGACAGCAGTCATTCATATTTTGCTGCCCTCTATGATGGAAATCCCGCCGGTTCAGCTTTGGGAAAAGGCGTGTCCTGTGATTCTATTGGAGATGCTATGACGATGGGCTTTTTGGCTATGGATATGGTTGCCGATGGTAATAGTACCTTGTCTTTGACAGCTCCTTCCATACCCGGCAGCTATTTCTTGCGGGTTTATGGCGTTCAGCCCTATTATGGCGGAACTTATTGGGATATTCCCGTAACCGTTACCAATGGAGTACGGCTGTGGAGTGATGGTAAAACCCACTATTCCTCAGATAGTGCGGTAAATTTGTCCTATCATACCATTGGTGATGTGGATTCCTATCGCCTTTCCTTGAGCAATGACGCTGTTTGGGAGGGAGAAGCCTCTGAGGACTTTACTGTGTCTTTGGGTAAAATGGCGGCGGGAACTTACAGCGGAACGTTGACTTTGGTGCAGGAGGGCCGCGAGGTTCTTCACAGGGAAGTCTCGTTTTCTGTGGGAAAAAATGAGCCCCTTTTGAAGGTTACCGAGGAGAAATCTAAGGATGACAGGGTTTGGCAGTCTTATAACGTTTCCCAAGAGATAATGTCCTATGCGGAAAAGCTCTTTCAACTGAATTTACTTCATGGCGACCAGTTGCTCCAGGTTATGGCTCGCAATGATTTTTATACTGCTTTGGGGGAAAATGCAGGAAATTTGGTGGTTTATCGCGATAATAATTTGTTAAAATACCAAAACAATGATGGTAGTTTTGGTCGCTTGCCTGGTCTGAAGGGCGATTTGCTCCTCTCCGCCATAGTTACCGATAATAACAATGCTGTTTTCAATCATGAAGCCTTGCTGAGCTACGCTCAAGAGCGCAGCCTAAAAAGTGATGATGCGGAAATTTTAGCCCTTGGCCTTTGGATTATGAGTTCCTTACAGGAACCTCCTTTGGATGATATGAAAGCACTGTTACAAAGCAAAGACCTGACAGATCTTGCGGTGTTGTATTTAGCCAAAGCGTTCCAAGCTGCCGATGAAGGAGATATTGCCAAAAGCCTTTATCGTGAGTTGAAAGAATCTTTGAATCAGGACGGTGATTCCTCCTATTTCCCCGATAACGATGGTCAGATGGCGATCATGAAGACATTATTTATGCTGGATCTGTCTTTATCCTTTGGCGGAAAGGATGCGGAGCCTTATATGAATTATCTCATGAATGTGGATATGACTACCCAAACCAATCGCTATCTGATGTCTCAATGCTTACTCCGATGGATTCAAATTGATGAAATAAAATTAGCGGAGCATGGGAATCTTTATTTGGTGGCCGACGAGCCCAAAACCGAGGAGGTATTACCTGCTTCCTTCCTCATGGATGATAAAACCATTACTCGCTGTGAAGTAGGGGACACTGTCACGTTGGACGTACAGTGGAGCGGCCTTTACAAAACCAATAATCTTTATTTGGTTTATATTAGTCCCGATAACGGTGTCGAGGTGCTCCTGGATGAGCAAATATCTTTGGGTCACGGATACGTCACCGCTATTACGGAAAACAGCAGCGCCCAGATCCGTTTTACCGTCAATCAGCCCTCTGACGGGGTGTTGGGAACTGTCTATGTCTATGATTTGACTGCCGGTGTTCTCTTGGGAAAAGTGGAATCGAAAGGACTGATGGTGGAAAATGAGCGGTAAAATGAGTCAAAAACTTAAGATTCGCCTGTTCCTAGGTTTCGCGATTATTTGCTGGGGCGTCGTGGCTTGCTGGGCCATGTATAGTCAGCAGCAAGGATCTGCGGTGGATCCTATCTATCCTGCCATTCACGGTGATGTTTACAGTAATTCCGGAAATTTTCGACCCGGTACCCAGGGAGCCTCGCTTTATAAAGGCTCCGTTGAGTCTATGATTGTGGCGAATCCTCTGGATGACAAAGAAGCGACAGGGGAAGCTATAGCCCTTTTTGCGGCCCATCACCGCAATGACCCCGTGATTCTGGTTTGCTTTGAGCAAGGTATTGGTAGTATACCGCTGTACGGTGATGAGAATTGGCAGACCTCCTATGGCGTTACCAATGTCAACCGAGAGTTTTTAAATAATTTTGAAATACTGGGGGCGGTCTCAAATAACGATGCTTTAGGTGATTTTCAGGATTTAGGAGCAATGATGACGTATTTGGGGTATCATATGCCGGGACTCACTGTGGCGCCGTTGGTGCTGGATGCTTCCGCTGAACCTGGAGCTGTGAAGGCTCTGATGAAAGAATTGCGTCAAATGGCGGAAAATTCTTCTGTCGTAGTGATGCTGCCCCAAGGTGCTTCGAACAGTCCTTTGCCCTCCAAAGATGAAAGCGATTTGGAACAGTATTTCTCCGACGAAAACCATGATTTCTCCGTGGCTTTGGGACAAAAGGCCGCTTTAGCCCTCATGGCTTTCCATCAACTTTCAGAGCAAACCATAGATGTTTATGCATTTGCTGAAGATAAACCTGAAACACTTTCAGACTTAATGATTGTGTGTGGGGAATAATTGCTGGATCACAGAAAGGATAGACACTATGAAACCATTAAAAGATTTTTTGAGTGAAGAATCTGTCATTCTCCATTGTGGCGGTACCGGTTCCGAGTTGATGAAACGTGGCGGCGCAGTTCCCGGCGGCCTTTCCTGTCTGCTTTATCCTGACCTGGTGCGGGATATTCAAAGAGAATATGTAGAAGTCGGGGCCACTCTCATTCAGGCTAGTACCTTCAGTATGAATCCGATTTACGCCAAAGACCATATACCCGATTATGATTGGGCCGAGATCAATCGTCGCGGTGTTGCCCTGGCTCAAGAGTCCGCAGACGGCAAGGCCTATGTTTTGGCCAACATCGGTCCTACCGGTCTTATGATGGAACCCTTCGGCCCCCTGACGCCCAAAGATGCAGAAAATGCTTTTGCGGCGCAAATCGAAGTTCTGTTAGAATGCGGCGTTGACGGTTTCTCCATCCAAACCTTTTTCAGCTTAAAGGAATTGGAGGCTGCGGTGCGGGCGGTGCGCCGCTATTCGGATCTGCCTATCATTGCTACTGTGGTCTTAAACGATAATGGCGCAACGCTGATGGGCGAATCGCTGGAGCAGGCTTATGAGACTCTGATGCCCTTGGGCATTGAGTCTTTGGGCCATAACTGTGGCGATATCTCCGCTGAACGTTTGGCGGAGTTGATGGCTCCTTTGGCTGCCAAAGCGGAAATCCCCCTCATTGCCTGCCCTAATGCTGGGATTCCCAAGGTAGTGAAGGGTGAGACTGTTTACGATATGACGCCGGAGGCATTTGCCCGCGGCATAACAGTATTAAAAGAGCATGGCGTTCGCATCCTGGGCGGCTGCTGCGGTACGGATCGTTACCATATTGCTGCAGCAGCCAAGGTGCTGGCTCAGGATTGATCGCAATGTTCTTCTAAGAGGTATGTTGGAACCTGCTGGCCAAAGCTCTCAATAAGAATGACGTCGAAACCGATTTTTTTTACTTGGTGCCAGCCCACAGTAATTTGTTCTTTGCGGCGGAGAAAACCGCTGCCTCCGTTATTGGGTAATACCAAGCTGCGGATTTTCCCTGCTTGTAAGTCAATTTCGATGTCTCGCAGCCGTCCCAGATAACGGCCGTCAGCGGTGTTGATGATATCCTTTTCCTGCATTTCCGAAATTCGTATCATGATAGCATGCCTTCTTTCCATAAGCATTGATTGAGGGATGAGATTTTTGCTGAATCTGTTTGGCTATGTATTTGTAATTCATTGAAGAGACGCCGCCTTTCCGCTGTTTTTTTCGTGGTTAAGGCGGTTTTTCCCTTTCATTTTATGAATGGCGTTTGGGGAATATCCCAGATGTAAAACGTAAAAATGTTTGTATTTTATGATTTGCAAAATTATGTCGAATGTTGTATAATCGAAACATTAACATCTATGAATGACAAAGGTTCAAAGGGGGAAAACTCATGGAAGAGCATCTATTATGTGATTCTCTGAAAAATAAAGTTTGCAGCGCCGCAGACGCAGCAAAGCTGGTAAAGGATGGAATGACCATTGCTGTCAGCGGGTTTACTCTATCTTCTTATCCCAAGGAAGTTCCCTTAGCATTGGTGGAACGGGTGAAAACTACTGGTGAAAAATTAAAGGTTAGTATTTATAGCGGGGCATCTACCGGTCTGGAGTTGGATGGAGCTATGGCGGAACACGGACTCATTGACCGCCGTTTCCCATTCATTACCAACGCCTCGGTGAGAAAATCGATCAACAGCGGCGATATTAACTTTGCTGATATTCATTTGGGCCGCTTCCCGCAGGATATGATGTATGGCTTTTTCAAGAAGCCTGATTTAGCCATTGTAGAAGCTGCGGGCATTACTGAAAAAGGCGATATTATTCCCGCCAGCTCCGTGGGGATTATGCCCCAAGCCATTCGTTTGGCTGATAAAGTTATTGTGGAAATTAATACCGATTATTCCATGGATTTTTATGGACTCCATGATATTTATATGCCGAAGAATCCGCCGAACCGCGGCGTAATTCCCATTCGTCACGTTGGCGACCGTATTGGAACGCCTTATATTCCCTGCGGCAAAAAGAAAATCGCTGCTATTGTATATACGGACAAACAAGATGCCCACCGTGAGATGAAGCGGGAAGATGAAGTATATCATCAGATGACCAATCATATTATGGATTTCCTTAACTTTGAGGTTAAAAAGGGTCGTTTACCCAAAAATCTCCTTCCTATTCAAAGTGGCGTCGGCGCTGTGGCTAACGCGGTATTGGCGGGGATGGTGGACGCTCCCTTTGAAAATATGGAATTCTTTACCGAGGTCATCCAAGAATCGGTCATGGATTTGATTGACGCCGGTAAAGTGTCCATGGTGTCGGGTACAGCAATTTCTCCCACTCCCAGCGGTCTGGTACGATTGAAAAAAGAAATTAATCACTATAAAAAATATATGGTGCTGCGTCCTCAGGAAATCAGCAATCATACGGAAGTAATTCGTCGTTTGGGTGTTATTGCCATCAATACGCCCATCGAATGCGATATCTACGGCAATGTTAACTCCACGCATATTATGGGTTCCTCCATGATGAATGGCCTTGGCGGTTCCGGTGACTTTGCCCGTGACAGTTATATTTCTATCTTTGCTTCTCCCTCTACGGCCAAGGGGGGGCTCATCTCCACCATTGTGCCGATGGTTAGCCATGTGGACCATCCGGAACATGATGTCAAGGTGATTGTCACCGAATATGGCTTTGCGGATCTCCGTGGACTTACCCCCAGAGAACGGGCTGTGCAAATCATTGAAAACTGTGCTCATCCCGATTATAAGGATATGCTGCGTGACTATTTTGAACGGTCTAGTAAGGAAGGACCGATGCAAACACCTCATATCCTTAATGAGGCATTATCATGGCATCAGCGGTTCAAGGATACTGGCACAATGAAAATTAATTAGTATTTCGGGATATGGTTCCAAAATGGACACAAAAAAACAATGAAGAATTGATTGCTTTTTCTTGTTGATTCGGAGTATGATAAAGTAGGAGGCGATGATATGGCAAATTTTGATTTTTTAAAAAAGCAAGCAGCCAAAGCTATGAATAAAGTTTCTCAAGTGGCGGAGGTCGCTGTGGAAAAAGGTTCGGAGGTTGCGGAAATAGGCAAGCTGAAAATTAAAATCAGCAGCCAGGAGCGAAAAATTGAAGACCTTTATTTCCAAATCGGTAAAGCCTTTTATGAATCCTGCGCTGAATCCGGTTCCTATCCTGACTTTGTTGCCGAGCAATGCCAAGCGATAACAGCCTGTCTTGAGGAAATTGAAGAGTTAAAAGGGAAGATTGAATGGACCAAAGGAGGTAGTGTTGAGGAGGATTCCTCTGGTTTCTCTGTTCCAGAAGAGGAAGTGGTCGTTACGGCCATGGAACCGGTGGTGGAAGAAGAGTCTCAGAAAAAGGATGAAGCTGAGGTTGCCGCCGCAGATACCGAGGAAGAAGGGGACGACTTTTCCGGGATTGAAATTCCCGTGGAGCCTACACCGGCAAAAACTCCAAGTGTAGAAGAGAAATCGCCTGATGAAATAAACCAGGAAATCAAGGAATAAGATAATATGGGCCGCCTGCTGTAAACAGGCGGCCCACTTTATTTTGGTAAAATCCGCAATTTGAAAGAATCGTCAAAAAATTAGCCTTGTAAAACCTACGACTTTCCGCTATAATTCATATAATTTGAAGATATGGAAGAAAATATGGTGGTATGTCGTTAAGGGGTATCAAACGACAAATAAAATTAAAGGGGGTCGCTATGTCAGAAAAAGAGGTACAGTACGCAAAAAGCTTTAAAGAGCAATTTACGCTCCGTGGGATGATCATTGGCATCATCGGTGCAGTGATTATCACTACGTCTTCCATGTATGTGGCTTTGAAGATGGGAGCCCTTCCATGGCCTATTATTTTCGTGGCTCTGGTTTCTATGTTTTCTTTGAAAATATGTGGCCATACCAACATCAATGAAATCAACGTGACCCATACGGTGATGTCTGCCGGGGCCATGGTGGCTGGCGGTATTGCCTTTACCATTCCCGGTATTTGGATGCTCAACCCTGAAGCTGTCGTGGACTATTGGCCTTTGGTCATTGTGTCCATGGGCGGCGTAATCTTGGGGCTGATTTTTACGGCGTTGATTCGGAAATACTTTATTGAAGTAAAAGAGCTGCCTTATCCCATGGGACAAGCTGCGGCGGAAACCCTTATCATCGGCGACCAGGGAGGCAAAAAATCGGGAGTCCTTTTCGGTTCCATGGGCTTTGCCGCTGTTTGGACGGTAATCCGCGATTGGTTTGGGAAAATTCCCGCATTGGTTACGGGCGGCATTGCCATTCCCGGTGTTACCTTCGGCCTTTATATGTCTCCCATGATGCTGTCGGTGGGGTATTTAGTGGGGCCGTTGTTTCTCATCGTTTGGTTTATTGGAGCCCTCATCGGTGATATCGGTGTGGTCTTCGGCGGTACCCAACTTGGCTTTTGGGACATGACCGCGGCGGCTGGCATCAAATCCAGCCTAGGTATGGGAGTGATGGTAGGTACCGGTGTCGGTATTATTGTGAAAGGAATTTTGCCCCAGGCCAAAGCGATTTTTGGTCCCATGTTTTCCAAAAAACGGATGTCTGATGGTATTGTAAATCTTCGCTGGGCGCCCTTTGTTATGGTGATTTTAGCCTTTGTCTTTACCTTTGCCCTGGATATGGGAATCATCGCCAGTATCATTACCATTCTCGGCGTATGGATCGCCACTTCCATGTCGGCTCAAATTGTGGGGCAATCTGGCATCAATCCCATGGAGGTCTTTGGCGTAATTGTTCTTTTGGCTGCTAAGGTAGCCAGCAATATCGGACAGACCGAAGCCTTTTTCGTGGCGGCCATTGTGGCGGTTGCCTGCGGCTTGGTAGGGGACGTGATGAACGACTTTAAAACCGGCTATATTGTGAAATCGAATCCGAAAGCTCAATGGTTTGGAGAAGTCATTGGCGGCCTTATTGGTTCTGTGGTTTCTATTGGCATTTTGTTTATTCTCATCAAAGCCTATGGCGTTTCCGCTTTTGGTAGTCCTGATTTGCCAGCTCCTCAAGCCGGGGTTGTGGCTGCCATGGTTGGGGGGATTCCCAATCTTCCCGCTTTCTGGATTGGCTTGGCTGCCGGTGTGATTCTTTATGTCATTGGTTTGCCGGTCATGACTTTGGGCCTTGGGATTTATTTGCCTTTTTACTTGTCCTTTACCGCTTTCCTTGGCGGCATGGTGAAGCTGATTTTGGATAAGGTAAAACCTCAGTGGGGTACCAATGGTACCGGCCTTATTGTGGCTTCAGGTCTTTTAGGCGGTGAAGCGGTAGTCGGCGTGATTATTGCCCTGATTCAGGTCATTATGGGCATGGGAGCCCTGTAAGGAGTGATTTAAATGAAAGAAATTTCCATCACTGATATCCGCGGTTTTTCTGTGGGACATGCCCAGAGTGAAGCTGGTGGTACTGGCTGTACTGCAATTTTTTGTCCTAGCGGTGCCGTGGGGGGTGTGGACGTTCGTGGCGGCGCGCCGGCCACCAGAGAAACTGATTTGCTGAATCCCGTGAATATGATAGAAAAAATCCATTGTGTGATGTTGGGAGGAGGCAGTGCATATGGACTGGCCGCCGCCGACGGTGCAATGACATATTTGGAAGAAAAGAACATCGGCTTTGACGTCCAGGTGGGCGTGGTTCCCATCGTTCCTTCGGCTTGTCTTTTTGATTTGGCGGTAGGAGATCCTCAATGCCGTCCCAACCGTGATATGGGATACCGTGCCTTGGTCAACACGGAGCAAAACAATCCTGCTCAGGGCAACGTGGGAGCAGGCACCGGAGCCACAGTGGGAAAACTATTTGGACCGGAGCGTGCCATGAAATCGGGTTTGGGAATCTATGCCGCTCAGATCGGAGCGGTACAGGTCGGCGCAGTGGTAGCGGTAAATGCCGTGGGTACCGTAGTGGATCATGAAACGGGTCGCCCCTTAGCAGGACTTTTAAATAGTGATGGCACCGGGGTTTTATCCAGCCGCGAGGCTCTTTATCAAATCGCTGACGCGTCCTTTGATGTCTTTCGCGGGAATACCACCATTGGCTGTATCGTTACCAACGCTAAAATGACAAAAGCTGCTGTTTCCAAGGTAGCTTCCATGGCCCATAATGGCTATGCTCGCACCATTATGCCGGTGCATACCTCCAACGATGGTGATACCATTTTCGCCATGGCTTCGGGGGAAGTGGAGGCTATGACGGATTTGGTGGGAGTGTTGGCCGCAGATGTGATGGCCCGTGCCATTAACAATGCCGTGCTCCATGCGGAGCCTGCCTATGGCTTCAAAGCAGCGAAGGAGTTTCTGAATGAGTGATTCTGATAAATTAAAAGCGGCGGTAACGCCGCTTTTGGCTTGGTATGATAACAATAAGCGGGATTTGCCTTGGCGAGGCGAAGTATCTCCCTATGAGACGTGGATTTCCGAAATCATGCTCCAGCAGACCAGGGTCGAAGCGGTGAAGGAGTATTATCACCGCTTTCTGGAACGATTTCCCGACATTCCATCTTTGGCAGCGGCGGATAAAGACGAGGTTTACCGTTTGTGGCAGGGCTTGGGCTATTACCGTCGCGCCGATATGCTTCACAAGGCGGCTAAGGTTGTAGCAGAGACCTATGGCGGCAAACTGCCTGGAGGCCATAAAGCATTGTTGGCTTTACCTGGAATCGGTCGATATACTGCTGGGGCCATTGCTTCCATTGGCTTCGGCCTGCCTTGTCCCGCTGTAGACGGTAATGTGCTGCGCATCATTATGCGATTTTTGGGACGCTATGATGATATTGCAGAGGAAAAGCTTAAAACTACGGTGGAGGGTTGGCTCAAAGATATCTTTCCGGAGGAACGGGCAGGGGACTTTACCCAAGCTCTCATGGAACTAGGAGCCATTGTCTGTGTGCCCAACGGAGCGCCTCTTTGCGGGGAATGCCCTTGGTCAAATCTCTGTATTTGTAATGCCGAGGGAAACTGGCAGGAAATTCCTGTAAAATCCAGCAAAAAGCCGCGGAAGATAGAGCCCCGCACCGTATTGCTTTTGAAATGTGGTGGCAAGTTGGCCCTTCACCGTCGGGATTCTAAGGGGCTTTTGGCCAATCTTTGGGAGTTTCCCAATGAATTGGGGCATTTATCCCTGGAGGATTTGGCATTGCGCTATCCTAATGGAAAAATCAAAAATGTGGGCAAGGCGAAGCACGTCTTTACCCACATTGAATGGCGAATGATTGGTTATGAAATTGTTTTAAAGGAGCCTCCTAGCTCTGAGGAATTTATTTGGGTTGATGGCGATGCTTTGGAGCAGTACGCTATTCCCTCTGCCTTTCGGGCCTTTAAAAAAGTTTTGTAATCAAATGGACTACAGGCTGGTATAAAATGGGTAGGAATACTGCGGGCAGCATATTTCCTACCTTTATTTTTTTGAGTTTTAACATATTAATGGAAATTCCAATCATCAAAATACCGCCGATCGCGGACATTTCCAGTACCACTGCGTCGGGAAGGTATGGGGCTGCTACCGTGGCCAGCAAGGTGATTGCTCCCTGATAAAGCAGTACGCTCACACCGGAAAAGGCCACGCCAATGCCCATGGACATGGCAAAGGAAATGGAGGCAATGCCGTCGATGACGGATTTTGACAGGATAATGGTGGGGTTGCCGTTGATACCGGCCTCCATAGATCCCACAATAGCCATGGAGCCAATGCAGAACAGCAGAGAGCCGGACATAAAGCCTTCGGTAAAGGAACTGCTGGCATCAGAGCTTTTTAGGAATTTATCGCGAATTTTATTCCCCATAGATTCCATCCGCTCTTCAATTTGCATCCATTCTCCTAAAAGCGTACCGATGGAAACACAGATAATCATTCCCAAAATATCCTCGGTTTTCAGAGCGTAACTAGCCCCTAAAATCAAAACTACAATAGAAAGGCCAACCAAAATAGCGTCGGTAAAACGAGGATTCAGTTTGTTTTTAAAGAGGATTCCTAAAATACTGCAAAGGACAATGGCCAATGCATTGACAATGGCTGCGTACATAAAAAAAGTTCCCTGCCTTTTTCATTGATTTTGTGTCATATGTAGTATAGCAGGGGGCTTTTTTACTGTAAAGTCATATTTTTGTCCAGCTTATGAAGAGGAAATCAAGAGTCTTTTTTTACCGAAAGCATCAAGGCGTTTTCATATTTGGCCAGATGATATTGGCAATGAAAGCTGTTCCAATAAGCATCGGCAGAGGTCTCTTTATGTTCCACTGAAGCAGCATCGCCCAGTTGCTGACTGATACCTGTTACGGCGTCATTAAAGGTAACGCCCCGAAACACCACCATAACTTCTTTTACAATTAAATCGCCATCTTTTTCTGAGAAAATATAATAAACGCTGCCTAAAAAGCCCAACACATTTTCTTCGTAGCAGCGGCTGGCGACGTTTTCTTTGCTATCTACGCGGATTTCGCCTTCCCCTTTTTGGGCGATGAGATCCTTTTCACTGCGACCCAGCATTTCACTGTAATCCATTAGCTGGCTGGCAATGATTTCACTGCCCACCGTTAAACTTGTCCCTTGACGGTTTGTGGTATTTTCTGTGGAATCATTGCTGCAGGCGGAAAAGCACAGCAAAGCTGCGAAAACAATGATGATAGGTGCTGTTGCTTTTTTCATCGAAAGTACCTTCCTTTCTGAGATTAATTCTATTATGCCACAGCTTAACTTTGATTTCCAGAATGAAGAATCATTAAGAATGCCGAAAAAAGTTTTTTATTCACACTTCTGAGATTAATTCTATTATGCCATAGCTTAACTTTGATTTCCAGAATGAAGAATCATTAAGAATGACAAAAAAAAGTTTTTATCTACACTATTGACATCAAAGAATCAATCTACTATACTTTAACTGTATTAATAATGTTCATACAGTAAACACAGGCCCAATTAATTATGAAGGGAGGAAAAAGAATGATCGTTTTGGATCTAAAAGATAAACGTCCTCTTTATATTCAGGTAATCGATGGCATCGAAGATTTGGCCTTAAAGGGAGTTTTAAAGCCCAATGAGCAGTTGCCTTCGGTTCGTTCTTTGGCAGTGGAATTGTCCATCAATCCCAATACCATTCAGCGGGCTTACCTTGAATTGGAAAAGCGTGGTACGACCTATTCCATTCAAGGCAAGGGTTCTTTCATTAACGAAGATTTTGAGCGGCTGACCACTGTCAAAAAAGAGCACCTATTCAAAGAGTTTGATGCTTTGCTTGAAAAAGCCATTACGTTGGGTCTAACCCAAGATGAACTATTTGAAGCAATTTCTTCGGCGTATTGTCGCCATTGTCAAAGCCCAAAGAAAGAGGGTGAACCCAAATGATAGAGATTAAAAACGTATCCAAAACCTTTAATGATGTCAAAGCCTTGCATCGTGTGGATCTGGAAATCAAGGATGGATCCATTTTTGGTTTGGTCGGTACCAATGGTGCAGGGAAATCCACCCTGCTTCGAATTATGGCCGGAATCATCCGTCAGGATGAAGGAGAAATTTTGATGGACGGCGCACCGGTTTTTGAAAATGTTCCGGTGAAAGAACGGATTTTCTTCATCCCTGATGAAGCATATTATTTTTCCAATGCTACACCGAAGCAAATGGCACGTTACTATCGCCGTTTTTATCCTGATTTTGATGAAGACTACTTTATGCATCTTTTAGAGAACTTTGATTTACAGCCTCAACGAAAGCTCCATACTTTTTCCAAAGGCATGAAAAAGCAAGTGGCGGTCATTACAGCATTGGCTGCTAAAACGAAATATATTTTCTGTGATGAAACCTTTGATGGTTTAGATCCCGTCATTCGCCAAGGAGTGAAAAGCCTTTTGGCTGCCGCTTTATCGGAGAGGGAGTTATCCGTGATTGTGGCATCTCATAATCTCCGAGAATTAGAGGATATCAGCGACCATATCGGCTTATTACATAAAGGCGGTGTGCTTTTATCCAAGGATTTGGACGATATGAAATTATCCATTCATAAAATCCAAGCGATCTTTGACCATGAAGTCATTAAGGAACATTTTGCCGATTTAAAAGTATTAAAAATGGATCGCAGGGGTTCCCTCTATACCCTGGTGGTACGAGGGGAAGAAGACCTTATAATGGAAACCCTGAAGCGGGAAAGTCCTTTGTTTATCGAGGCTTTACCTTTATCATTAGAAGAAATTTTCATCAGCGAAACGGAGGTGAAAGGCTATGACCTTAAAAAACTGCTGCTCTGATTTGGGATTGACCGTAGAATCAATAAAAAATAAAGCATGGTTTTTCTGTATCACTGTAGTGTTATTTTTCTTCTCGCTGTCGGTTCCTCTCACGATATGTTTACAGCGGTGTCACAGCTCACACGTCAATAAAGACATTCATTTTATCAATGACGTCAAAATGACTTTGGAGCATCTTGTAAATTATAATGAGATTGTGGCAATAATCATGATTGCCTTGGCGATTTTGAGTGGTATGATTTTCTTCTCCTTCCTTCATAGCAAGCAGAAGGTGGACTTTTTTCACAGCTTACCTGTAAGCCGCAAGCGATATTATGTGACGCAATATCTCGCCGGTGCCTTCTCCGTTCTCGTGCCATATTTATTCTTTTACCTGTTAAATCTCGTGATTATTGCCGTATTTGGTGACTTCCGTTATCTTTCCGACGGAGTAATTTGGCTAGGACTACTGCGCCCCATCATTTATTTTTTGGCAATTTATAGTCTTTCTGTAGTAGCCGCTATGCTCACCGGCAATGTCTTGGTGCACTTCTGCGCCGCCGTATATCTCCTGGTGGCAGTTCCTATGGTGTTGCTTCTTGCGTTTTTGTTGATGGAAGCCTTTTATGAAACCTTTATGATCGCTGGGATCATTTGGGATAAAATACTTTACTGGTCTTCACCAGTGTTTCAATATTTAATGGTGGTAATGAAGTATCAGCCGGAATCCCCCTGGTATCTGCTGATTACCTTTCTGGGAGCTTTGGTAATTGCCGCTGTTGGCTTGATCTTGTATTGCAGGCGTTCCAGTGAGTCCGCAGGGAAAGCCATTGCTTTCCCTTGGTTTAAAGCCATCGTAAAATATCCTCTCTCGATTGCCGGCGGGATTGCCCTGGGATTATTCCTGAATTCCATGGCTTATTCTCAGGTTGCGCTGGATGCTTGGTTTATTCTGGGCAGTATTTTGGGGTTAATTTTAATTAACCGTATGATTGAAGTGATTTTTGCCTTTGATATTGGCGCATTAAAGCTTCATTGGCTTAGTGTTGCGGTATCTATAGTGGTGGCTGCCGCGATTGTAGCGGTTCCCGCCCTGGACTTAACGGGATATGATTCCTATTTGCCCAAAGAAAGCGATGTCGCTAAGGTGATTATTGGCGGAGATGCTATTTTTTATGGCGACGGAACCATTTATGCATACACAGCCGCAGGACAAAGTCATTCTAGTATCTTTGAAGAGCAGTATGGGCATTTTACCTTGGATCAAAAAGATACCATAGCCGCTGCTTTGAAATTAGCGGAAAATGGTATCGAACATCGTGGATATTATAAGAAGACGGCCAACGAAAGTGATGAGGTTTTGGTAGACGACGGTATCATTCCCGCAAATTTTTCTATGGCCTTTGTGTTAAAAAACGGTAAAATTATTTATCGAAACTATCTGTGTGTCAATAAAAAGGAAACGCTGGATGCCATTGAAACGATTGTAAACGATGAATCCCTGCGTGAACGACAATTAGAATATTTGGAACAGGACGATCTGATCATTTCCGATATTGACCTTTCGGAGGTGGGATTGAGCACCGGCAGTCTCTCGGCGGCAAATCAAAAACAATTGGTGGAAGCCTATAAAGAGGATATGGCTGATTTAACCTTTGATAGGATGAAGGAATCTCCCATGATCGGTTTCATTGATTTTTCCATTGACTATGAGCATTTGGATCAATCCCTGGCAGACACGGAAAAAGTATTTTTCCGGGAGGTTTTTGCCCCGATATATGACTGCTTTGAACGAACCAAAGAGGTCTTGAATGATATGGGGTTTGACGTGGATCGTGAGGATTATTCTATTTCAGCCATTGAATTTACCCCCTATGACTCAGAGAATGGCGGCGAGGCAATCCCAGCGGATCGATTTGATGAGATCATGACCTCTACCATCTCTTCCAATGAGATTTACCGTAACTATTTTTGCTGTTCTACAGACGATGAGGGGACAGATGATGAGGGTGGATACTATTCTGTAACTTTCCAAAGCCAAAATGCTTCATCAGTAATTTCTTCCGAGCGTCAGAACGGGTACCGTTGGGCTACGGAGGATGCATTGGAACAAAAGTAAAACAATCATCGTTATAAAGAATAAAAGCAAAGGAAAGGTGAAAAACTTTTTCTAAAAGAGGTTTGCGCTTATGGCTGGCAATCGAGTCAACTACAATAAAAAAAAGAATATCAGCGTGAGAGGGAGAAATCAAAGCGTTGCAAATACACCTCCCTTTGACAAGCCGGCACAAAGTCATCGTGAAAAAACTGCGAAAATAAAAAATAAGAAAGTTTCTAGAAATTCGGTTAGAAAATCTAATAAAAAATTTCGCATCATCCCTTTGGCACTTCTCATTACCTTAGTTATGTCTCTATCCGTTGGATGCTATGCTCTTTGGCACTATGGTCAGAAGGACAATGATCCACTACCGACGGATACAACGAAGGCTGCTGCCACTGCAGAGATTCCCCGAGATAAAAGCCTTCATGCGGTGATCTATTATGGTAGTGACCGCCTTAAAGGAACGGAGGAAACCATCACCATGCCTCTGCCGGCAGTATCCCGTAACCACTTAATGGTGGCGCCATTGGTATCCTTGGCCCAAGCTTTAAATCTAACAGTGGCTTCTGATGCTTCGACAGGGGAAATTTCCGTTACTGATGGAGATAATACCATCGCTTTTACGGTGAACAGTAAAATTGCCCGCTGCAACGGTATCAATCGAGAAATGGATAATGCGGCTTATCTGGAAAATGACCATTTGATGGTACCCGTGAGTTTTTTAGCGAAGCATTTTGGCTTTGCCGTGGAATATACGCCTGCTTCGGGACGGGCGGATATCTATGTGTCCGATGAAAATAATCATGCGCCTACTGTGAAATTGACTACTACCAAAGAAGTATACGCCCCTGGAGAATTGGTGGACTTTCAGACCGTCACTGCTGACGAGGATGAAAAGGATGAAGTTGTCGATATGAAATGGCAAAACCACCAGGAACGGTATTTTGAAGCAGGAACTTATGAGGTATCTCTTAGTGTAAAGGATTCTCGGGGAAAGTGGTCCGAACCAGTAACGGTTTCTGTGAAGGTAGAGGGAACTTCTTACGAGGGGGCCAATAAGATCCCCGTTCTGATGTACCATTTCCTGGCCGCCAATGACAGCGATTGCGCTCCCGGTGGGAAATATCACGGGAATGCCATGATTATGCCGGTATCTCAATTCCGTCAGCAAATGGAATATCTGAAGAATAATGGTTTTAAAACATTGACGGTTTCTGAATTGATGACCTATGAGCGCTACGGCCAACTGCCTCCGTCCAAAAGTGTGGTAGTGATTTTTGACGACGGTTATGAAAATAACTACACATTGGGATTCCCAGTTTTAAAGGAACTGGGCCTTAAGGCCAATATGGCGCCGGTTATTTATAGCTCTCAGCTAAAAAGTGAAACCGGACTGGATGAAACTGCGGATTTACCCCGCTACACTTTTGCCATGATGAAGGAAATGTATCAGAGCGGTTTGGTGGAAATCGGTTCTCATACCTATCACGGCCATGGACCCAGTAAAAGCTACCAAATCAGGAATGAGTTCTTTATGGCCGAGCCTGCCAGCTCAGTGATCACAGGCACCTTAGAAACGGAAGATCAATACTGTGAACGGGTTTTAAATGATTGCTGGCGGGGACGCGCGCTATTGCGGGAGCAGGTAGGAGAGGAACATCCCTATTATGTGTATCCTTATGGGAAGTGCAGTAAGGAATTGGCTGGAGCCGTGGAAATTGCCGGATATTCCTGCGCCTTTATCATCAAAGGGAAGTATATGACAGCGGATTCTCCCCGATATGGCATTCATCGCCTGGGGATTTCTCCTACAACTTCCATAGAGCAATTCGCCCGGATTGTCAATGGGGATTATCTCAGCCCATAAAAGACGTTCTTAACAGCTAAAAAGGTCCAAGAGATTGTCTCTTGGACCTTTTCAATGGTATGAAAAAACTAAAATATGTTTTTATTGTGAATATTTGGAGGTTAATCTGGAAAAACTTGAAAATATCCTTGATAATTTCCTTGGTTCTGTTATACTATAACAGTAGTTAATTGATAAAGTGTGAAAGGAGAATGATTCTTGGACGAAGTTCCTTTATCGAAGTCACCGGTTGTTCATAAAAATATGGCAGATTAAGTTCGCAACGGGGAGCAAGCCTGCTTCCATATTGAGTTGCGTCTTTTTTTATGTAAATTGCTAAAATCTATCTCTGGGAACTTGAAAATTTACTGCCCTGGAGACTTAAATGTGATATGAACAGTTTAAAGGAGAATTGGAATGTCGATTGCCATTAGTTTGCTTTTAGTTGTTTTCTTTTTATTAATGAACGCCTTTTTCGTTGTGGCGGAATTTTCCCTGGTTCGCGTGCGCAAATCCCAGGTAGATATGTTGGTAGCCAATGGCGTTGCCGGGGCGAAATACGCCCAGTTGGTTTCCGCCAATGTGAACGCCTATTTATCCGCCTGTCAGTTGGGTATTACCCTGGCGTCTCTGGCCCTAGGGTGGTTGGGAGAACCTGCGGTTTCCGATTTGATTCGTCCACTGCTTTCAAAATTTGGTTTAAGTGAAGCCGTGATTTCCACCATTGCTGTGGCCATTGGCTTTATCATTATTACGGCCTTTCATATTGTGGTGGGTGAGTTGATCCCCAAATCCTTGGCGATTTTAAAAACAGAACGCTGGGCCTTGCGGTCGGCGCCGTTGTTGGTTTGGTTTTACCGTCTGACGTACCCTATCATGTTACTTTTTAATGCTGTTACCAATGGCGCTATGCGTCTAATGGGTCATAAATCCACAGAAGAGAATCAGGCTTATACTGATGAGGAAATTAAGCTTCTGATGGCGGAAAGCAGCGATAGCGGTCTGTTGGATCCCCAGCAATATCGCTATATGGATAATATTTTTGATTTAGGCGATAAAGACGCTGAAGCGATCATGACTCCTCGCACCGACATGGTTTGTCTCTATTTGGAAGATCCCTTGGAAGAAGATTTAAAGGTTGTCAATCAGTACAAATATACCCGGTTTCCCGTTTGCAGTGAGGAAAAGGATAATATTATTGGGTTTGTCCATATTAAGGATTTATTTACTCTGCCTCCCGGCAGCGATAAAAGTGCGCTGAAAATTCGTCCCTTGGAAGCGGTTCCCGAAGGAATTTCCGCGGGGAAACTTCTTCGTATGTTCCAGAAAAAGAAAACGAAAATTGCCGTAGTCATTGATGAGCATGGTGGAACCTCTGGCATCGTGACCCTCAGTGATATTTTTGCGGTCATCGTTGGCCGGATGGATGACGAATATCTCCACGATGATGAAGAGGAATTTGTGGAATTATCCCAAGGTCATTATTTGGTGGACGGTGCTTTGCCCATTGACGTTTTTGCCGACCGTATTGATCTCAACGTTGGCGATGTACCCGAATATGACACTGTAGGCGGATTTTTGCTGGAGCTCTTTGACCGCATTCCTTCCACTGGAGATAAAATTTCCTATCAAAATATGACATTCATTGTGCGTGAAATGGAAAATCGGCGCATTATTCGTGTTGAAGTGGTTCAAGAGTCCATTGATGAGCCTGATGAAGACTAATAGGGGGGTAATTATGAATCAGTACAGAGGCCAAAGAGCCTTAGATGATATCCGTTCCATTAAAATTGAAACGGGTTTGCAAAAATACGCTGTTTCCTCAGTTCTCTGGAGTCAGGGCGACACTCGGGTTCTGACGGCTGTGACCGTAGAGGAGGGAGTTCCGTCGTTTTTACGAGATTCCGGTAAAGGATGGCTGACAGCAGAATACGCCTTGCTGCCTGCTTCTACTTTGACCCGCAGTGATCGTGAAGCCGCTAGGGGGAAACAAACCGGACGTACTGTGGAAATTCAGCGTCTCATTGGCCGCAGCCTGCGTCAGGCCGTGGATTTGGAGCTGTTGGGGGAACACACCATTAAAATTGATTGTGAAGTAATTCAGGCCGATGGCGGTACACGGACTGCCGCCATCAGCTCCGCTTGGTTGGCTCTGGCCTTGGCAGCCCAAAAGCTACGCTGGAATCCGAAAATTCTGAAAAACAAAATCGCCGCGATTAGTGTGGGCCTCGTGGGCGGCGAGGCGTCTTTGGATTTGGAATATGCAGAGGACAGCAAAGCTGATGTGGATATGAATGTGGTGATGACGGGACAAGGCAATTTTGTCGAAATCCAGGGCACTGGCGAAAATAGTGATTTTTCTCCAGCCCAATTAAATGAATTATTGGCCATGGCCCAGAAGGGGATTGAGCAAATCTTCGGCATTGACGAGGCCTTTTTAAAGCAAAACAATTGACGAGGTGCGGTATGAAAAAACTTTTTTTTGCCACGGGTAATCAAGGAAAAGTCAAAGAGCTGGTGTCCCTGATTGCTCCCTATGATGTGGAGATCCTTACTATGAAAGATTTCCCGGCCTTTGAGGCGCCGGAGGAAACCGGTACTACCTTTCAGGAAAACGCATATATTAAAGCAAAGGCCGCTGTGGATTATAGCGGGATTCCAGCTCTGGCTGATGATAGCGGCATTACAGTGGATGCCTTAAAGGGCGCGCCCGGTGTGTATTCCGCCCGTTACAGCGGAGAAAACGCTACATCGGAATCAAACAATCAAAAGCTCCTCGACGCCATGAGAGATGTGCCTGTGGGACAGCGTCAGGCCCAGTTTCGAGCCTCCCTGGCGCTGGTATTTCCAGATGGTCGGAAGTTTTTCAGCGAAGGGGTTATTGAAGGAGAGTTGCTTTTTGAATATCGGGGCGACGGGGGCTTCGGCTATGACCCGCTGTTTTATTTGGAGTCTTATGGTAAAACCACTGCGGAACTGACCATGGAGGAAAAAAACAAAATCAGTCACCGTGGCCGTGCTTTTAAGGACATCGTGAAACAGATGGTCGACGTCGGTGAATTATAAAAAAAGCACTTGACCAAAACGAAAAAAAGAGATATAATATATATCTGTTAAGCGGGTGTAGCTCAATGGTAGAGCCCTAGCCTTCCAAGCTAGTTACGAGGGTTCGATTCCCTTCACCCGCTCCAAAAAGAAAACCACCGTTTATCAGGTACTTTCCTTGAAACGGTGGTTTTTTATTGAGCCTGAATATTGAAAAGTCAATGAACTTCGGTGTTTATCATGTCTTGCGGTAGACACCCAAGAAACAGTGTACGTGAAAGCCATGTTTTTATCGAAAGATTTTTATTCGTTAAATAATAGAAAAACTTGTTCAAAAAAAAGTGGTCGAAGCGTTTCAATACATTGTGACTGAATTGGAACCTTATGATGGCAAATGAGTATATTTCGATGTAAAATAATCAATTTTAAATAAAAGACTGTGTTACATTGTTGTCAATCATGGTATAATAATTATTATGGAGAAATAAGCGATAAAATGTCGAAGCAAGGCGTTTTTTTCATGACTATCCAGAAAGCATAATAAATTCTATTAGTTGAAAGGGGTATGTATATGGGACTTCTCAAAGCAGCCTTTGGCGCTGCCGGCGGCACATTGGCAGATCAATGGAAAGAATTTTTCTATTGTGATTCCATTGATAAGGACGTATTGGTAGTCAAGGGGCAAAAACGCGTTTCCGGTCGGTCTTCCAATACCAAAGGCAATGATAATATTATTTCCAGCGGCAGCGGTATTGCCGTAGCCGACGGCCAGTGTATGATTATTGTGGAGCAAGGAAAGGTTGTAGAGGTTTGTGCTGAAGCCGGCGAGTTTGTTTACGATACCTCTACCGAGCCCAGCATCTTTACGGGTAATTTGGGTGACGGTATCAAGGATACCTTTCGCACCATTGGCAAACGTTTTACCTTTGGCGGCGATACCGGGAAGGATCAGCGTATTTACTATTTCAATACCAAGGAAATTCTTGATAATAAATATGGAACGCCGAATCCCGTTCCTTTCCGTGTGGTAGACCGCAATATTGGCCTGGACATTGATATCTCTGTCCGTTGCAACGGGACCTATTCCTATAAAATCATTGATCCTCTGCTGTTCTATACCAATGTTTGTGGCAACGTGGAACAGGAATATCCCAGAGAAGAAATTGACGGTATGCTCAAAGCTGAGCTCCTTTCAGCCTTACAGCCAGCCTTTGCGAAGATTTCCGAAATGGGGATTCGTTACAGTGCTTTGCCCGGTCATACCGTGGAGATTACCGAGGCCCTGGACAGTGTCTTAACACCTAAATGGCGGGAAACCCGCGGGATTGCGATTGCCTCCATGGCGATGAATTCTGTGACCGCTAGCCCTGAGGATGAAGATATGATCAAGCAGGCCCAGCGCAATGCCATTATGCGGGATCCCTCTATGGCGGCGGCGACCTTGGTAGGAGCCCAAAGCGATGCCATGAAAGCAGCGGCAGCCAATGAGAGCGGCGCCATGATGGGATTTATGGGCCTTGGTATGGCCCAGCAGGCTGGCGGCTCCAATGCACAAAATCTTTTCGCTATGGGCCAGCAATCGAATCAACCACAGAGTGCTCATCAATCCCAGGGGTGGACCTGCTCCTGTGGCGCAGTGAATGAGGGTAAATTCTGTGTAGAATGCGGCAGTCCCAAACCTGCGGCAAACCAAGGTTGGACTTGTTCCTGCGGAGTCGTGAACAAGGGCAAGTTCTGTTCCGAATGCGGCAGTCCCAAGCCCCAAGGAGCGCCGTTGTATCGCTGCGATAAATGCGGTTGGGAGCCGGAAGATCCTCATCATCCGCCAAAATTCTGTCCTGAATGTGGCGACCGGTTTGATGAGAACGATATCAAATAAGGAGTTCCTATGAGTGATTTAATGGAATATAAATGCCCATGCTGCGGCGGCGCTATCAGTTTTAATAGCGATGCCCAGAAGATGGTGTGCCCTTTCTGTGATACGGAATTTGATGTAGAAACTTTGAAGGCTTGCGACGATGTATTAAATGTTCAGGGAACAGACACTTTAGATTGGAATGAAGAACATGTACGGCAGTGGGATGAGGGTGAAGAGGACTCAATGACCGTCTATGTTTGCCAATCCTGCGGCGGGGAAATCATCGTAGACGAAAACACCGCGGCTTCCCAATGCCCCTATTGTGACAGCCCTGTGGTGATGAGGTCAAAGCTTTCCGGAACTTTAAAGCCGGATTTGGTAGTTCCTTTTCAGATTAGCAAAGAGGCAGCCAAAAATGCTCTGAAAAATCATATGTCAGGAAAAAAACTTTTGCCGAAAGTTTTTAAGGATGAAAACCACATTGACGAAATCAAAGGGATTTACGTTCCATTCTGGCTTTTTGATTGTGATACTGATGCTAATATTGCTTACAATGCAACTCGCACCCGTGCCTGGAGCGACAGTGATTATAATTATGTAGAAACCTCTCATTTTCTGGTAACTAGAGGGGGAACTGTGGGGTTCGATAACGTCCCTGTGGATGGTTCCAGTCATATGCCCGATGATTTGATGGAGTCCATTGAGCCCTTTGATTTTTCCAAAGCAGTGGATTTTCAAACCGCTTATCTCGCCGGGTATTTAGCGGATAAATATGATGTGACCGCTGAAGAAAGCAGGGATCGGGCAAATGTGCGTATTAAGCGCAGTACCGAGGAATTGTTTGCGGAAACAGTTATGGGATACGAAACCGTCGGCATTCGCAGCTCTCAGGTGTCCTTGACCAAAGGAGACGTTCATTACGCATTGCTGCCTGTTTGGATTCTTAATACCTCCTGGAACGGAGAAAAATACCTCTTTGCGATGAATGGCCAAACTGGAAAATTTGTGGGAAATCTCCCCATGGATAAAGGCGCCGCTGTTCGCTGGTTTGCCGGTGTATTTGCTGGGGTTTCGGTCATCGCTTCTGCGATTGGACTGCTACTAATGTAAGGAGGTGCCTGTATGAAACGATTTTTTTCCATTTTTATCGGATGTCTCCTTTGCGTTTTGTTAATGTTATCTATGGCTGTATCCGCTGATGAAACACCTTCTGTGGTGGATAACGCCGACCTTTTGACCACTGAGGAGGAAGCTTCTCTTGCGGAAGCCTTAGAGCAGGTCTCTACTGCCCACCAATTTGATTTGGTGGTGGTTACAACACCTTCCTGTGAAGGGAAGACGCCTATGGAATTTGCCGATGATTTTTATGATTATAACGGTTATGGCTCTGGGGTAAATAAAGACGGCGCTTTGTTTCTCGTCAGTATGGAAGACCGCGACTGGTGGATTTCCACAACGGGGTTCGGCATCACCGCCTTTACTGATTGGGGCATTGACTACATCGGCGAACAGGTGGTGCCTTCTTTGAGTGACGGCCAATATTATGACGCCTTTATGGACTTTGCCACGTTAAGTGACGACTTTTTAGTACAGGCGGAAAAGGGCGAAGCCTATGACCAGGGAAATCATATGACAACCGCGTCTGACTATCTTCGTACCATTGGTATTGCCTTGGCTGTAGGGCTTGCTGTAGCTTTGATTGTGCTGTTTTCATTGCGTGCCCAGCTGAAATCCGTGAAACGTCAGCCCGCTGCCAGAAATTATATGAGGGAGGACAGCTTTCATGTAACTTCTTCCAGCGATTTATTTCTGTATACTACTGTCGCTAAAACGCCGCGACCAAAGGATAACGGTGGAAGCAGTACCCATGTGGGTTCCTCCGGTACCAGCCATGGTGGCGGCGGTGGAAAATTTTGATTCATTGCCTATGAATAATACCTTTCGATTGGTTTATGAGATTACCGCACAGATTCCCTTTGGAAAAGTTACAACCTACGGGCAAATTGCCAGACTTTTGGGAAATCCCCATATGTCCAGAATTGTGGGCTGCGCCCTGCATACCGCCCCCAAGGAACTCCCTTGCCATCGTGTGGTGAACCGTTTTGGTGGCTTGAGCGATGCCTTTGAACCCATGGGAAAGGAAACCCACAGGCTGCTGTTGGAAATGGAAGGCGTTGACTTTTTATCCGATGGTAATGTGAATTTGGTTCGCCATATGTGGTATGGGCCTGAAGAAAAATAACTTACAGAAAAAGACCTTTATCCTTAGGATAGAGGTCTTTTTATCGCTGCCGTGAAATTATTTTATCCCTTTCTCAAGGTCAAAGGGGCTATGCAGATCCCCAGATACCCGAAAAAATGAAGGAAGCGGCGATTTTATTGAAAAAAGAATCCAGAAGTATGGTCAGTACATAAATAAGCTCCATCGGAATATTCATCATTCCTATGACAGATATGTAAGAGAGCACCGTGAAGATTATGGCGAATATGCCATAAAACAAGGTCTCCCTCAGAAATCCAGAGATCCCTGCGGCAATGAGGCCGAAAAACAATTCAAATCAGAGAAGGGTAAAAACCAGAAAGTGTGGCTGGGTGCGCCATTCGTAAAGATGCGACTTTGATATGAAGATATCCCAAAAGGCAAACAGAAACAATAAGCCCAAATTCATCCCTAAAATCGTCACAGCTGTTTTTTGTTTCATGAGCTTACTTCCCGAATCTGGCATGGAGTCTTGGGTCATTGTTGCCATTTCCGCCCTTGTAGCGTTTTTTTCGGCGCCAAAATGGTATCGCTGCGTCCTGACATGATGCCATTGCCAACGGTCCATTTCATAGGGGTGACGGCATAGCCGGATATGGTATTTCGATCTGTAAACTGAGATAAGCTGTTGACCATTGTTGTGCTGTAACCTTTATGTTTCGCGAAACGGTACAGAAACGTGGCGGTTTGTTCCCCAATTACATTTTGCGGTTACTGGCAAAGAAAAGTGAATCAGTGTAATTACTAACAATAAAATATACTTTGATACTTTTTCAGACTTGTCATATTATATTATATTCTATTTTAATATATCATATAAGGATTAATAAAGCGACTCAGAAGTGAATTATTTACTGTTTTCATTCCCAAAGTGTTATCGGATCCATACCCCGTACCTGAATGACATTAAAGTCATCGCTGTTGGCGATGTCTTTGGGAGTGACAAGGAATCCCCGTTTTAGTTCAATGCCATAGGGCAGATAGGAGTCGCGAATCAAATGGGCGCAGTGAGTGGTTTTTGGCGTATCAGAATCTTGGTGAAAATCGCTAAATAAGCTATATGGCACGCCGTTCAACTCGGCTCGTCCATGATTTGCTGCCAAAAGACCTGTGTTTTGTGAGGTGCCGGATTCTTTCAGCCGTAGTTGTATCACATTGGGATATCTGAGCCATTTTTTCAGGGAACAAATCTCCGAAGGTTTGCCCCATGTAAAAGCCTCAAGAATTTCTCCTTTCTCAGCATCGATCACCAAACCGCAATGACCATGGCGCCATCCCAGGGTATGGGCTGCCGCCGTCACCAGAATGTCGCCGTCCTGAAGGTCTGGGAAAGCCAGTAAGTCTTCTTCTGGTGCGGTCAATGTTTCTTCACCGGTACAAAGATTGGTGGAAAGGGTTTTGTATTCCGCTTTGTGAAATAAAGCATTTTGGTAATCAAGTATTTGGGTTGCTTTTCCCTGATTTGCCAAGGTAACAGCGGCACTTGCCGACAACCCGGTTTGACGGTAAAGTAAGTCAAATTCTTTCATGTTTAATTGACCTTGTTGTGAAAGCTGCTCGATAAGGGATGTGATATCTTTTGGGGAATAGGAAGGGAACTCTTGTCCTTTGCGGGCAGCCAAATCGTTACCAAAGGAGGTGGCTACGACCAGCACCACAAAGAGAGCAAAAAAACTCCACAGCCATTTCTGTTTTTTGGTCAGTCGTTTCAAGGGAAAAAGGCTCCTTTTGTAAGAAAAAATCATGATTATTTTTTTATGATACCATATTTTTTCCAAAACATAAGAAAAATTCCTGAAAAAATATTTATTGTACGTTTTATTGGACACTAAATTGGCTATGATAATATCATCAATCAATGGAGGTGTGAAAATGTTTGATTTTCTCGATATGCTTGATGTTTACGAAGATGAGATGACCACTTGTCTTTCAGAGGAAGAATGGGAAGCCACTATGGATGCCCGCAGTCTTTGGGGGTACGGAGAAATCGAAGGGTCTCTTTGCTAAAATCACGAACGATGATATCTTTTTTTTAAAAAATTAAAAAAAACACTTGCAAAATAGTATCGTATCCTTTATAATATCTATGTTATGTTTACACAACATCATTGCGCCTGTAGCTCAGGTGGATAGAGCAACGGACTTCTAATCCGTGTGCCCGGGGTTCGAGTCCCTGCAGGCGCGCCAAATTATGAAATATGGTGGGTGTGGCGAAGCGGTTAACGCACCGGATTGTGGCTCCGGCACTCGTGGGTTCAAATCCCATCACTCACCCCATATGTATATAGCTAAATTTTATATAGATCTAACATTGTTCAACGTTGGGGTGTCGCCAAGCGGCAAGGCAGCGGTTTTTGGAGCCGCTATTCGTTGGTTCGAATCCAGCCACCCCAGCCAAAAAGCAAGTCAATTCTTTGACTTGCTTTTTTATTTGTGCGTTGATTGAAATACATCTGATACAAAAACTTGGGGTTGCTCTTTTTGGTACCCTTTTTTAATGTAATGTACCACGGTTTGTCTACCAAAAAGCAAAAATGTATCTTGCTGGTAACATTATTGCTTTTAACCTCGCTGCCTGGCATTGTCAATATTTATAATTTCACCATGGATGGCTGGTGGAAAACACCGACTACAGTAAGCTTATCCCTGATTGGTGGAGCAATATTTATCCTCTTACGTATTATTTTATTGGATGCTATTGCAGGGAATTTCGAGTCAAGTTGAAGCCTTTTTCTAACGTGCTGTTACTTTTGGCTTCTATCCTTCTGATCGGGACTTTTAACTATTATCGCAGTTACGGCGCAACATTTACCTGGGCCCCTATCAGGCCTGGGGCGCCCTCCCCAATGTTATTGTGTCGCTCTTAGCCTTCCTTTTACTGGCCAACTTAGACTTGGCGCAGCTTTCTTCCCGGGCAAAGGCAAGTCTGGCAAAAATATCGAATCTTTGCTTGGGAGCTTTCTTGCTATCCTGTATCTTTGACCATGTGTTTTATGGCATTCTTAACCACTTAGTGCCAGATGTGTCCCATCGCTTTCCTTATTATTTTCTTGTAGTGCCATTGGTGTTTTTGTGCTCTCTGGTCTTGTCCTATGTGATTGATTTGCTTTATCGAGGATTGGCAAATCTATTTCACGGTATAGGTAACGGTCGTCGCCATGGCTCCCGGAAGGAATGCCCTAAATTGCGGGAAAGGGAAGGTTCATATTTTTGATAAGTTGAGCCACAAGACCCGATGCTTCGGCTACCGGGTCTTGCTTTTGTGTTGCTGTGTTCAGTATTCTAAGGTTTCACCTGGGAAAATCAAATTGGGATTTTTTATATGGTTCAAAGCTACCAAGTGTCCCACAGTGGTATGAAACCGCTGGGCAATTCCCCAAAGTGTGTCGCCTCGTTGTACCGTATAAGTACTGATGGTATAGCCAGTAGTGGGGATTTCCAGCTGTTCTCCAACGTAAATCAAGTCAGGATTTGTGATATTGTTTCGTTCCACAATGGCGTTAACTGTGGTCTGATATCGCATCGCCAGCGCCCAAAGGGTATCGCCGCGTTGTACGGTGTAATTAACGTATATTTCAGTATCTGGCGGTGGCATTGTGTTGTCTAGAAATAATGCTTCGGTAAAGTAATCCAGGTCTACATCGCCGTTGATACCACTAACTCTGCCGGTATCACTGTATTGGAATCCCGCCCAGTAAGGCCATTTGCCATTGTTGGCGGGAGAGCCGACCCCATATTCGGCAACCCAAAGGGGATATTTGACCAATGCCGGGCCAAACATATTGGCGGCATTGGAAGCGTCGCTGTAAAGGCATACCTTTTGACTAGTGATTTCCTCCAGTGTTTCCAGAAAGGCCAAGGATATTTCCGTCACAGCGTCGCTGCTGAGTCCGTCGAAAGATTCGTAATCCATTGCCGGACGACAGTTTGCGGCTTTTCCACTGATGACAGAGGCAAAAAATCGTGCTTCTTCGCGGGCTTCTGCTACATTGGTAGCCGTCATGTAATGGTAAAAACCTACTCGCAAGCCATTGGATTTGGCGCCATTGTAATGCTGCTCAAAATAGGGATCGATATAATTGCTGCCAACGCTGGCTCTGATATATGCTACTTCTTTCCCAGCAGCTTTCACTGCAGCAAAGTCGATATCCCCTTGCCATGCACTGACATCAATACCGTCATATATTTCTCCCTCTGCCGGTTCCATTGCTGATACTCCTAGGGAACCCAAGGCGAGGACTATGATGATTAAAATTGTCATTGTAATGACAACCCTAAGTTTTTTGGATTTGATATGGTGGTTCACACATTTCCTCCTTTCCATGATATTCTATGAACTGCCATCGAAAATGTGACAGAGGAGAGATATGTAGGCCAGTGTCATATTTACCAATGGCTCATAGGATGAAGCAGAGAAAAAAGTTGTATTTTTTGAGGTTTGTCCTTGTCAAATGTGGTGAGATTTGATAAAATGTTACCAATATATCATAGGAATGGTGATTATCATGATGAATAAAGAGAAATTGGAAGTTTTATTTGATGAAGAAACCATTGCCAAACGAGTGGATGCCTTGGCTAAAGAAATAACCATGGATTATAAAGGGAAAGACCTTCTCGTTATTGCCATTTTAAAAGGCTCCTTTATTTTTGCTGCAGACTTGGTAAAACGCATTGACCTGCCTTTGGAGATGGACTTTATGGCTGCTAAAAGTTATGGCGACAATACCCATCCCGGAGAAGTTCGCATTGTAAAGGATTTGGATAAACCCATCGAAGGCCGTCATATTCTCATTGTGGAAGATATTCTCGACACTGGGCAGACCTTAAACGCCCTTTATAAATTGCTTGACGTTAGAGGCGCCGCCTCCATCCGTACCTGTACGTTTTTGGATAAGCCGGCCCGCCGTAATACGGATTTTTATGCTGATTATAAAGGCTATGAAATTCCCGATTATTTTGTAGTGGGCTATGGTCTTGACTACGCAGAAAAATACCGAAATCTGCCCTATATCGCAAAGCTTTCCGTGGACTGATACCATGAAAATGTCAGGTCATGACCATTTTAAGGGTTATGGCCTGTTTTCTTTTTTGTTTAAGGCATTATTGGGAAACGGATGCGCATACTAACAAATAAAGCCAAGACTTGGCAGTTTGTAACATGGGAGACTTGTTATGTGGATTGTGATGTCTGTGTTATCGGCATTTTTTGCAGGGATCACGTCGATTCTGGCGAAATGCGGAATCAAAAAAACTGATTCCGATGTGGCCACGGCGGTTAGAACGATCGTAGTATTGATCTTTTCCTGGATCATGGTGTTTGTAGTTGGCTCTTTTTCTACCTTGACGGCCATCAGCCCGAAGTCATTTCTCTTTCTGATTTTATCAGGTATTGCCACCGGGGCTTCCTGGATTTGTTATTTCAAAGCTTTATCCCTGGGGGATGTCAATAAGGTGGTGCCGGTTGATAAATCCAGTATTATTTTGACGGTACTCTTTGCCATCGTTGTGCTGGGGGAAACCAATCATCTTTGGGTGAAAATTTTTAGTACGCTTTTGATCGCCATTGGCACATGGTTGATGATTGAAAAGAAGGAAACCAGCGCCCCGCATGAAGAGCATCGGTTTCGTCAGCGCTGGCTCATTTACGCCCTTCTTGCTGCTTTCTTTGCGGCATTAACTTCTATTTTGGCGAAAATCGGTATCGAGGATGTAGAGTCCAATCTCGGAACTGCCATTCGTACCGGCATCGTGCTGATTATGGCTTGGTTGATTGTATTCTCCAAAGGCAAGGGAGCATTGGCGCGAAAGATTGACCGGCGAGAGTTGGTTTTTATTTCCCTATCCGGTGTGGCCACCGGAGCGTCTTGGCTTTGTTATTATTATGCCATTCAAAAAGGTGTTGTCAGCGCTGTGGTGCCCATTGATAAACTGAGTATTTTGGTTTCCATTGCCTTTTCTTTTTTTGTATTTCATGAAAGGTTAACTCCTAAGGCCTGGGTGGGCCTTGGTTTGATTGTAGTGGGAACGCTATTTATGGCGATTTATGCCTAGCTAGAAAGAAACCAGAGTTCAATAGAACTCTGGTTTTTCTATTTTTTTATTGGCTTCATTGTTTAACGCGGCCCTGATTGCGGCGTATCGCCGTTCCGGAATGTGGAGCCAGACATTGTTTCTCATTTCCATTCGGAAGCGTTCAAAACAGCAAATATGGTGGTGATTTACCAGGTAACTGCGATGAATTCTCAGAAAACGGTTAGAAAACTGCTGTTCCAAGAGACTAATGGATTTACGAACGGTGAAAACATCGTTTCTCAGGATGATTTTACAGCAAAGATTATCAGCTTCCAAATATAAAATTTCATCCTCAAAAAGATAATGCAGCCGGCCTTTGGTATCCCGCAGCATCAGCTTATGTTCCTTTTCCGGGTCTTTATTGATTAATAGTCTTGATATATCGTCATATGGGAAATTTATCGCTGAATTAGACGCGCTTTGTTGGGGGATCTCGTAAGGTTGGGTAAGGTGAATATGGGTGACTTTCCATTGATCTTTGGACAGTTTCCATACAAAAGTGAATCGTAGACTCCGCTGCATTTTGTGTTCGGTTTCTGCGCTCGATATGGTTCGTGCTTTACCGCAAACAATTTGATGATTCCGACTTTTTTGAACGGAGAAATATTCTTCATCTGTCAAGATACAAGAATCAGAACCCTCCTCCTCCAGAATTCTAACCATCCTTTGGGCCTTTTGAGCAGCTGTCTCCCATTGGAAATCCAAGGGGCCAATCCACAATAAGTTTTTATCAAGGTAGGGCAAAATGGAATCTGGTTTTTGATCATAAAGGTGGCGCATGATTTGTCTGGTTAATTCCACAAGATCAATTTGATTTGACATTTTTATACCTCTTCAAATACAATCGTTTTGAGGGTTAATAAACCTTTCATATTCTAACACGCTATGTTCAAAAACTTAATTCAATGGAACAAATGGACATGAAAATACAGGGAATATCAAAGTATTCCTGGTTTGATTTTGCCTTTAGGGCAATAAAACATACAGCGTCAGTGCAAACTAATATAAAAATACGGCTTCTGTTTTACCAGAAGCCGTATCCTTAATAATTTTGTTGCTCGCGGTATTTTCCGGGACTTGTCCCCACAACGGAATGAAACACTTTGGTGAAATAGCTTTGTTCTTCAAACCCCACCATGGATGGAATATCTGACAAAGCAATGGAAGTATCCTTCAGAAATTTCTTGCTCTCTTCAATGCGTACTTTTGTCAGATACTGTGTAAATGTGATATTCATTTCCTTTTTGAAGATTTTGCTGAAATAGGGCGGACTAAAATGTACATGGTCTGCAATATCCTGGAGGCTGATGTGTTCTTGATAATGGGAATCAATATATTCTATGGCAGAGTAAATCACATCGGCATTTTTAATGCTGGGCAGGTATTCCGCATCTTCTAATAGGGCGCGAATATTTTTTGAAGCCCAGTCCGCCAAGTTCTCTTCATCGGAAATGTGTTCCATTTCGTTCAAGGCGTTGAGACAAACATCGGTCAGGTAGTTGGGAGCTTCACCTTGTTCCTGGTCTTGGTAAATGGTGAGAATGATATTGGTGAGTCTTGATTTAAACTCTGTAATGTCATGGTTTCCGCTGCGCAGCTCTTGAATGACGCGACGTAAACCTTTTTCAATTTCCACAGGATTTCCTGTGTGTAAATGCTCGATAAAAGATTTCCATAGCTTGTTTTTGTGCTGTTCTTCAGCAATTTCTTTGTGATCCCCCTGAAGTAATTCTTCAAGTCTCAGAGCCTGGTTAGACCTGGTGTCATCGGACAAGGAATCCGCCATCATCACGAGGATACGTTTAAGACTGAATAGCTTTTCATCGTCAATGACAGGGGAGGCCAAAAGGCTTTTCTTTAAATCTGGATAGTTTTCCAGGATTTCGTCATATTTGGAGGAACGGCTATTTAACGCCAGAATATTCTCTCTGGCTTTATTTAAGAAAGCATGACCAGCCACAAATGCACCGCAAATTTGTCCGTTTACGGTAATAGGAGCCGTCCAATGCAACAAACCCATGGGACAGAAATAAGAAATACATTTCTGTTGGTTTTGGGCATTGGCTGCGCTGCGACGATGCGTCATGGCACACCATTTGGCAATTTCGGAAGATTTTTCAAAACAAAGCTCTTTGTGGATTTTTCCGGGACAAGGGTTAAAAATGGTCTGATCATCTTCCCGGAGAACAAGACATTCCATCCCAGTGGCATTAGAATAGTCTCGTGCCAAGGCTTTGGCTTCATTAAAATCAAAGGGGAGATCTTTTGGTTCCATGATAACCCTCCTGACTGATTATCAATATAAATTATTCTTCAATACCCATGGTCCAGTCATGGGGATCTTCGATTTTTCCCCATTGGATGCCTGTCAGTGTATCATAAAGCTTTTGGGTCAACTGGCCCATTTCTCCGTTACCAATGGTGATGATGTCACCATGTTTGTTCAGTTCGCATACAGGACTGACTACAGCGGCGGTACCGGAGCCAAAAACTTCTTCCAGCTCACCTTTGGCATGGCGTTCAAACACTTCATTGATAGAAAGGGCACGTTCATTGACGGTGAGTCCCATATCTTTTGCTAATTGAATAATTGAGGCGCGGGTAATACCGCCGAGAATGGAGCCGTTTAAAGCCGGTGTAACCAATTCGTCGTTAAATTTAAAGAAGATATTCATAGAACCCACTTCTTCCACAAATTCCTTGTGAATTCCGTCAAGCCAAAGTACTTGAGAATAGCCTTTTTCTTCGGCAATTTCTCCGGCCAAAATACTGGCAGCGTAGTTTCCTGCGGTTTTAGTGAAACCCATGCCGCCTTTGACAGCGCGGACGTATTCGTCTTCTACATAGATTTTTACCGGTTTCAAGCCTTCTTTATAATAAGCTCCCACCGGGGAAAGGATGATTGCGAAAATATAGTGGTGGGACGCTTTGACGCCGAGATTCGCGTCATTTGCGAAAATAAAAGGACGAATATATAACGAGGTATCCGGTGCCGAAGGTACCCAATCCTGTTCCAAACGGAGCAGTTCTTTTAACGCGGCCAAAGCCTTTTCCTCATCAATGGGAGGAATGCAGAGTCTGCTGCAGGAGAGGTTTAAGCGTTTGAAATTATCTCTGGGACGGAAAATATTGATTTTCCCGCTGGGGGTGCGGTAGGCTTTCATTCCTTCAAAAACCGATTGTCCATAGTGCAGCGCCATACAGGAGGGATCCAGGGAAAAGGGACCATAAGGAACGATTTTCCATTCGCCCCAACCATTTTCGTCATGTTCCATAATGAGCATATGGTCGGTAAAAGCTTTCCCAAATGTCAAATGTTCGGCATCGGGTTTTTCCTTTAAATTGGTACTTCTGGTGATTTCGATAGCCATTTGAACGGCCTCCTTCTTCAGCGATATATGATCGTTATCTGTTTAATTGTAATATTTTAACTGATTTATTTACAATTTACAAGTGTTTCCCTTGTTATATCATATTCTCTGATAACAAAAATTTAATAATGATGTTGGATTTTTTATCCTATTTTGTTTTCCGCCAAACTTTAACAATTCAAAGAATGCCGTTAAAGAACGGCGTTCTTAAAGGCTGCCATTTTTATCATTATTTTGGCCGGGATAAAACGATGTTGACCCGAGGAATGATAAAAAAGATCGAATTATGAAAAACGGAGGAACTGGATTTGAAATTCATAAAAAAGGGAAAAGGCCTTTTGATTGCCATTCTCATGTTGGTAGCCTTGAGTTTTGGTACGATCGAGTCACTTTTCCATAATCAATATGCTTATTATTTGGGACAGCATTTTTCCAGCCCGGCTCTGGTTTCGTCGGCCTTCCAATATGAATTAAAGGATGATACCGAGGTCATTTCCGAGGGAAAACTCTCTGAACTCCATTTTGATGAAATTGGTAACTACCATTTAGGTGTTAAGTTCTTAGGTCTCACAGTGAAGGAGGCTTCTTTATCTGTCTATCCTTCTATGGAATTAGTACCCGGTGGTCAATCTGTGGGCATGATTTTAAAGACCAGCGGCGTGGTGATTGTGGGATTCTCCGCCGTCGCGGGGGCCGAAGGGGAAGTCCTTTATCCAGCCAAGGAAGCCGGCATTACTTTGGGAGACAGTATTTTAAAGATTGATGGTAATGAAGTTACCACCGATGATGAGGCTTTAACCCTCATTGACCAGTTGGGGAAAGACGGCGATTTGGATTTGGAAATTCGTCACGGCGACGCTGTTTCCACAAAGACAGTGAAAACCTATCTTTGTCCCGAAACAGGACGTTATCGATTGGGACTTTATATTCGTGACAATACCGGCGGTATTGGCACTTTGACCTTTTATGACGCTGCAAGTAAACGATATGGGGCATTGGGACATCCCATTGCAGAAGCGGAACAAGGCAGCGGTAAAAATACTTTAGGGCGTGTTTTATCTGCATCCGTTAACGGTATCAAAAAAGCTGAGCCAGGAGAAACCGGAGAAAAGATTGGTTACTTTGATGACGGTGGTATTGATGGAACCATTGATACGGTTTCTTCTTATGGTGTGTTTGGGACTTTGGACTTTTTTTCTATGGAAAATACCATGGAGCCTTTGGAGCCTGCTCGTCCTGATGAAATAAAAAAAGGAAAAGCCCAAATCATTACGGTGTTGGAGGGAAATAAAACAGAATTTTTTGATATTGAGATTCTCGACGTCATTGAGGACGATGATACCGGTAAAGGTCTTTATATTGAAGTTACCGATCAAAAGCTACTGGATAAGACGGGCGGAATTATTCAGGGGATGAGCGGAAGTCCCATTATACAAAATAATAAAATTATCGGTGCCGTCACCTATGTGATGGTAGACCGTCCCAACCGAGGTTTTGGATGCTTAATTGGTTACATGTTAGAAGATTCCGCTATTCCTCAAAAAGCCCAGTGATTTTTCAAAAATAATGAGAAAAATCTATGATAATTCATGGTAATTTATGTGTTGAATTTTGGGGATATTTTTTTATAATAATGAATTTAGATGATAAACAAGATATGTTTCCTACAAGAAACGACAGAATTTGATAGTGTATGACGATTTTATAGGCAATTTGACGAAATAATTTTTAGATGGAAAAGAAGGAAATGTTGAATTTAATATAGAATTATTTCCCAAAAGAAATAAAAAAACTATTTATTTGGGGAGGATTCATTTATGAATGAAATCATTTCAATTGTAATTGCAGACGACAACAAAAATTTTAGAGAAAGTCTGCAACAGTTTCTTGACTCTCACGAGGATTTAGAAGTCGTCGGTATGACAAACAATGGCTTGGAGGCATTAGAATTGGTGGAATCTCTATCGCCGGATATTCTTGTGCTGGACCTTATCATGCCATGTTTGGATGGTTTGGGTGTATTATCCCGTTTGAACACCTTCAGCAAACGTCCCAAGGTGATCATCAGCACTGCCATGGGACAGGAAAATATGACGCAAGAAGCTGTTCGTTTGGGGATTGATTACTTTCTGCTGAAACCTTATGATTTCCAAACTCTTTCCATGCGTATCCGCCAACTGGCAGGTATGGCCAGTGCTGTGGTGGAGCCTGCTGTGGTAAACGGTAAAAATTTTGATGTGGAGGTCACCAATATTCTGCATCAAATGGGCGTTCCTGCTCATATTAAAGGGTATCAGTATTTGAGGGATGCCATTGTATTTGTGATCGATGATACTAATTTGTTGGGTGCTGTCACAAAGGAATTGTATCCCATGATTGCCAAAAAGTATAATACTACGGCCAGTCGCGTGGAACGGGCCATTCGTCATGGGATTGAACTGGCTTGGGATCGAGGCAATATTGAATTAATGAATAAGTATTTTGGTTATACTATTGACGTGGAACGTGGCAAACCCACAAACTCGGAATTCATCGCCATGATTGCTGATAAACTCAAAATGGCTAACCGTCTGGCTTAATTTGAAAATAAAAAGATCGTTGAAACGTTTTCTTTCAACATAGAAACCTCTGCTGTAATCCATAAAACAGCAGAGGTTTTTTCTGGAATTTCTGGAATGGTTCTGCTTTTCTTATCATAAAATTACAAAGATTACCATAAGGGAGGCGCCGACATGAAAATCATTCTCTGCAATGTGCGTCAAAAAATTTGGAAGGGGTTAATTTCTTTTGCGATTCTTCTGGGGCTTCTGTGGGGAGTTCCTCATTTTTACGGCGTATTGGCAGAAAAAAATGAAAAACCCTATGAGGAATTGACAGAACCCCTACGGGTCATGCTGCCGGGCGATGGCGGCCTCCTTTACCAGCCTGATAAGATTTTAGAAAATCCATAAAACCTACTGGCGAAATCCATAGAAAACGCTTATAATATAGAATGCTACTACGAATTTGAAAGGAGATGGAACCAATGGAAGAGGATAGGCATTTCAATCAAGCTACAGAACCATCGGAATCTCCTTTGCTACCTAGGTCTTCGGCGCAGGATATTCAATCCTTTTCCGAATATCTACTGGTGGAGAAAGGGAGTTCTCTCCATACGATCGAAAATTATGCCATGGATTTAACGGATTATGGCCTGTTTTTGGATGCGGAATATCATAAGCCCTTGGTCGAGGGAGAACGAAAGGAAATTATGGCCTATTTCGCCCACTGCCGCAAACGGGGCTTGGCTGCTTCCTCTATGGCTCGAAGACGTTCCGCTATGAGAAGTTTTTATAAATTCCTGATGCTGGACCGGCGTATTGAAAAAGACCCTACGGCAGAGCTAGAGAACCCCAAACAGGCCAAATACCTACCTAACGTTCTGATGCAGGAGGAAGTCTCTTTGCTTTTGGCCCAGCCCGATGATTCTACCGTAGGTGGCATACGGGATAAAGCCATTTTAGAAACCCTCTATGCTACGGGAATGCGCGTCAGCGAGCTGGTGGGGCTATCTTTGGATGATGTGAATTTTCAATTTGGTTATGCCAAATGCTTCGGAAAGGGAGGAAAAGAGCGTATCGTACCCCTGGGTTCTTACGCCATCAAAGCTTTACGGCAATATTTGGAGGAAAGCCGGCCGAAATTATTGAAGGAAAAGCGTTCCAATGCTCTGTTTGTTAATGCCAGAGGCACAGCTCTGACCCGGCAGAGCGTTTGGAATATGATGAAAAAATACGGCGCCATGGCCGGTCTCGGCGACGCCGTCAGTCCCCATACGCTGCGTCATTCCTTGGCTGCCCATATGCTGGAAAATGGTGCGGATCTTCGCACAGTACAGGAGATTTTAGGCCATGTTGATTTGGCTACCACCCAAATTTATACTCAGTTGCTGCAAAAATCCATTGCTGCGGAATTTCAACGTTGCCATCCTCGCAGCTAACCGATATGGTCTATGGATGGAAAACTATAAAAGGAAAAAGAGAAATGGAAAAACGTGTATTTTTAATTGTGTTAGATAGCGTTGGCGTCGGTTCCCTGCCGGATTGGCGTGAGTTTGACGACAGCGAAAGTAATACCCTGGGCAATATTGCCAGAGCCGTGGGAGGCCTCAATCTGCCTCATATGTCGGGCTTGGGTTTGGGGAATATCATTCCCATTCAGGGCGTTCCGCCTGTGGCAGAGCCTTCAGGATCCTGGGGACGAGCCATGCTCTCCACTCATGGCAAGGATACTACAGCAGGACATTGGGAGATGATGGGCATTGTGTTGGAGCAAGGGTTTCCCACCTATCCCCAAGGGTTTCCGGATGAGCTTATCACTGCCCTGGAGGACGCCTTTGGCATAGGCATCCTTGGCACCAAGCCCGCCTCTGGTACGGCGATTATTGCTGAATTAGGCGAGGAGCATCTCCGTACCAAAAAGCCGATTGTCTATACCTCTGCCGACAGCGTCCTGCAAATTGCTTGTCATGAAGATGTCTATTGCAACGAAGAGCTTTATGAATTGTGTCGCAAGGCTCGAAAGATCTGCCACGGCCGCCACGGTGTAGGCCGTATCATTGCCCGCCCCTTCCGGGGAAATGCAGGACATTTTGAACGAACTGCCTACCGCAGGGATTTCTCTTTGCTGCCGCCAATGCCGAATCTTCTGGACGAGATGCAAAAGGCTGGCGTTCTTACCACTGGGGTAGGGAAAATCAGCGATATTTTTGCCGCTCAATTTCTTGATATGTCTTATCCCTTAAAGGGAAATTCCTTATGCTTGAGCAAAACCCAGGAACTGATGGCAGAGCGAGAAAATGAAGGTTTCTTTTTTATCAATTTGGTGGATTTTGATATGCTTTATGGTCATCGCAATGACCCTGTTGGCTATGGCAAAGCCTTAGAGGAGTTTGACAAAGCTCTGCCCCAGCTGATGAAACATTTGAAGCAGGAAGATTTGATGATTATTACTGCGGACCACGGTAACGATCCCACGACTCCCAGTACTGACCATAATCGCGAATATGTCCCGGTGCTTTGTTATGGTCCCGCATTGCAGGGAAAAGCCATTGGCGACCGCGCTTCTTTGGCTGATATCGGAGCTACGGCCTTCCGGTGGTTGACGGGACAGCAGCCAATCTTGGGGCATCACTGGCTTTGAGGAGGCCCGTAAATGAATATTCTATCATTGATCGAAAAGAAAAAACACGGCAAAGCCTTAAGCCCTGACGAAATTTCTTATATTGTCAACGGCTATACCAAAGGCCACCTGCCGGATTATCAGCTTTCTGCTTTTTTGATGGCGGTGTGGTTTCGAGGTATGGACGAGGAAGAAACATATCACCTCACTATGTCTATGATGCATAGCGGTGATATGATGGATCTTTCCTCCCTGGGGCTAACCATTGATAAACACAGTACCGGCGGCATAGGCGATAAGCTCACCTTGATCGACGCTCCCATCTGGGCCGCATCGGGATTATTTGTAGCTAAAATGTCCGGACGCGGATTGGGATTTACTGGTGGCACCATTGACAAGATGGAGTCGGTGCGCGGTTGCGATGTGACCTTGACACCGGAAAAATTTTTGTCTTTGGTGAAGGAAAACCATATTGCCGTTACCGGTCAGAGTCAAAATCTGGTGCCTGCGGACAAAAAACTTTATGCTCTGCGGGATGTGACCGCCACGGTGGACTCTTTGCCCTTAATTGCTTCCAGCATTATGTCCAAGAAGCTGGCAACCTCCGCTGATATTCTTGTTTTGGATGTGAAATTCGGCCGCGGGTCCTTTATGAAGACAAAGGAAGATGCCACGGCTTTGGCCAAAGCCATGATAAAAATTGGGAAAAAAGCCAAAAGAAAGGTAGCTGCTTTGTTGAGTCCCATGGATCATCCCTTGGGCTATCATGTGGGCAATGCCCTGGAGGTAAAAGAAGCTTATGATCTTTTAGGCGGACGGGGCAATCAAAATTTGATGAAGCATAGCCTTTTCCTGGGGGCTCTGGGCTTTTATGCTGCGGGAGTCTGCGATCATCTGGAAGAGTCTCTAGTTCTGACGAAGCAATATATTTCCGACGGTAGCGGTCAAAAAAAGCTTTGCGATATGTTCCGTAGTCAAGGCGGCCAATTTCAGGGATTGGATTTATGCTCGGGCCTGAACCTGCCGGAAGATGGCGTTCCCGTGATTTCCTGTAAAGAAGGCTATGTCACTAATATTGACGCTTTGGCCATCGGTACCACTGCCATGAATTTGGGAGCGGGGCGAAAAATCTTGACCGATGAAATTGATCACAGTGCTGGTATTGTTTTGGCGAAATCTGTAGGCGATACGGTACAGTCAGGAGAAATTCTGGCTTGGCTATATGGAAAAAAGGTTCCGAAAGAACTATTGATACAAGCGAGAGACGCTTTTTCTCTGGGAGAAAAGGAAGAGGTACCACCGGATAACAGCGGTACCGTGTTGATAGGGGAAGAACAAATGGAACTAAAGGGCGTCATTCATAAATTGCTTGTAAATTCATAAACTTGAATATCGAATTGAGGGGAGAAAGATGAAACAATGAACCGTATGAGAAAGATTTTCGCGCTATGGTTGGTGGTTGCTGTGTTGTTCGGCTGCTCCTGGGGAATCCTTGCGGCAAATACCGATGCGACACAAGGCACGAATCCAAACAAAAAAGCGTCCACGGAACAGTATACCGAAGCGGAATATCAGGAAGTTCAGGCCGCCGTTAACGGTGTGGCCGAGGGGACTCTGCCGGATCTTCAGGCCAATGCCATTATGCTGGTAGAGCCTGTAACCGGTGATATTATTTATGAAAAGAATGCTGATGCCAAGGTGTATCCTGCCAGTACTACCAAAGTAATGACGTTGATTTTGGCCTTGGAGGCTATCAATGATGGAAAATTCTCTATGGAGGATGAAGTGACCGCTTCGGCTTACGCCGCCTCTATTGAAGGATCCAGCGCTTTGCTGGCTGAAGGGGAAGTTCACACCCTCCATGATTTACTGGCAGCTATGGCCGTAGGCTCTGCCAATGATGCTGCCATGGCGGTGGCGGAATATCTTGGTGGTAGCGAAGAGGGCTTTGTGAAAATGATGAATGACAAAGCCGCGGCCCTTGGCATGACTGGCACTCATTATATGAATCCTCATGGGCTTCACGACGATAATCATTACACCACGGCACGGGATATGATGACTTTATCACTCTACGCCATTGAGGTGCCGCAGCTTTTGGACTTCACTTCCATGAAGGAATTTGAATTCCGTCCCGATCCTCATAAAATGCTTCTTTACAATACCAATAAGCTTTTGTTTTGGTATGAAGGCACCCAGGGGTTGAAAACCGGTACCACCTCGCCGGCAGGGCGCTGTCTCTTGTCTACTGTGGTTCGGGATGACCTGCGGCTGGTTGGCGTCGTTATGGGCGGTACCGTGAAAAACAGTCATTACAGTGAAAGCATGAAGCTGATGAATTACGGATTTTCACAATACACTATGGCGGAAATTATTGCGCCGAATCAAAGCTTAACTGCCGTTGGGATCGCCAAAGGGAAAGATGAAACTGTTAATCTTATGATCACGGAAGCTGTGCGGCTGCCCAGTTCTAAAACGGCAGCGCCCAATTATACCGTGGAATATGAGGTGAACTCCGATTTGGTGGCTCCTTTGGAACAAGGCTCAAAGGCTGGAGAGGTCATTGTATCGCTTAATGGCAAAGAACTGGCCCGGGCGGATCTGGTCACTGTAGACGCTGTAGAAAAGCAAACTTTCTGGCAGGCCATTGTCCGCTTCTTTAAAAATCTTTTTTAAAACTTGATATGGTACAAAAGATATCTGAAACGTCTAGGCTATGATGGCCTAGACGTTTTTCCGCTTATTTCGACAAAGTCTCTTAGCTTCCAACAAAGGGTTGTTGCGGGAAATCTTGAATCTTAGAAAGAAAGGAGGGTTTGTCCATGGAATGGAACCTGAAAGATGGCAGTCTTTGGTTAAAAGTCAAAGGTGAATTTGATATGAGCAAATGCCCCGCTTTACGGGAGATCGCCTTTACGCAAATTGAGGAACAGGGGGTTCACCGCATTGTATTTGATTGTTCTTCCACCACATTTATTGACAGTTCAGGACTTGGCTTAATGCTGACCCTGTATAAAAAAACAGCGCCGATGGGTGGCGGTGTCTTTGTAAAAAATGTAAATCCACTGCTGATGCCGTTTTTTGTCATGGCGGGGTTAGATAAAATTTTGGAAATCCAGGAAGAAAAGGGGGAGCGCCATGAATGAAAAGGAAAAAATAGAAGCATGGCAACGGCTGTTTCGGAATGCGGAAAATCGCTTGACCATGACATTTCAGGCTGTAGATGGGAATGTTTCAGTGGCCAGGCTCACCACCGCCTCTTTCGGTAGCAGTCTCGGTTTTTCCATGGCAGAGCTTGAGGAAATAAAAGTTGCCATTTCTGAAGGAGTATCCAATGCTATGATTCATGGGTATTTGGAGAATTCTGAGAAAAGTGTAGTGATGTCTTTGGCTCAAAGTCAGGGAGAGCTTTTGGTGATGATTCGTGATAATGGCGTGGGAATGGACGATGTTCTTCGATCCATGGAGCCTGCCTATTCCACTACTGAGGAACGCATGGGTATGGGATTTGTTTTTATGCAATCCTTCATGGATGAACTGACGGTCCTTTCTTCACCGGGCTGTGGCACCACGCTGTTGATGCGTAAGAAACCTCAGCGTTGACCATGGACGGTTATCAAACATTCAGCCAAGAGCGGAGGAACTCTTTATGGCAAAAATTGGAGCAGGGCGACGGTGACGCCAGGGAAATATTGATTCTCAGCAATGAGCTTTTAGTTTGGAGCGTCGTATCTCATTTTTCGTCGGGGAAGGAAAAACGGGAGGATTTATTCCAGGCAGGGATGATCGGCTTGATGAAAGCTGTGGATCATTTTGATTTTCGGCGCGGAACCACCTTTGCCACCTTTGCGGTGCCGCATATTCTTGGAGAGGTGCGCCGTCAATTTCAAAAAGAGATGGGGCAACATCATAAAATATCTCCCTCCAAACTGATTGAGGCGGAAAATAACTTTTTGCAGTGCCATGGGCGCAGTCCCACCTTAGAGGAATTAGCGGAATCGGTGGGCTGTGAACCCGGCGATATTCTTCAGCAACAGGAAATCCCCATGGAACAGGCGGAGGAACTTCCCGATGGACAATGGGAGGAGTCCTTTCAGGATGTGGAAAACCGTTTGTTTTGTCATAAGCTGTTTCGCAGCTTGCCCCAACGCCAGCGTCAGATTCTCTATGAACGGTATTATCGCAGTAAAACCCAGTCTGAGGTGGCAGCGGATATGGATATCAGTCAGACGCGGGTGAGCCGCTTGGAGAAGGAGGCTCTTCGCAGATTGGAGGAAGTGGCCAAAAATTCATAGTAGCTCGTAGGATTTTAATGGAACTTTAATGGAGTGGTGCTGAAATATATGGTATAATAATCTCAGAGAAAATTGGAGGAATTTATCATATGAAAAATTTCGGCACTATATTTTGGGGCGTCCTGTTGATTTGCTGTGGGATTATCCTTGGAGGTAATGCCATGGATATTTGGGATGTAAATATTTTCTTTACCGGTTGGTGGACCTTGTTCATTATCGTACCCTGCGTTTATGGAATTATTAAAGACGGTTTTCACGCCGGTAACACCGTGGGGCTTTTGATCGGTCTGGCGTTGCTCTGTTCTGCTTGGGGATTTTTCCCTTGGAGCCTTATTTGGAAGCTGGCCATTCCCTGCCTATTGGTTCTCATTGGTTTGGCGCTTCTCTTTGGACGCCGGGGAGGTGAAGAATACCACGGAGATTCCGGACATATTTCGGCATTTTGCAGCGGCCAAGAATTGCGAGTGGTAGATGCCCCTTACCATGGTGGCGCCATCAGCGCGACCATGGGCGGTGTGGAGCTCGATTTACGCCGCGCCGTCATCACTGAGGATATTACCATCAAAGCCAGTACCTTCATGGGCGGTATTGAAATCACTTTTCCGCCCAATGTGCGAGTAGAAGTTAATTCCTCTCCCTTTTTCGGCGGTGTGGATAATAAAATCATTTCTGTAGTTTCTCCTTCTGCGGTTACTGTTTATCTGGAGTGTCGGCCGGTATTGGGGGGTATTGAATTGAAATCGTAATGATGGAAGATGGTTCTCAGCCTATTTTGAATATGCGCAAAATTGTTCCCCAGTATTATCTATCCATGATTATAATTAAGCCATCCGTTGTTGATTCGGAGGAATCCCAGCGGGTGGCTTTTTTATGGAAAACTTAATGCTGCCGTTTCTTTACTGCTAAAATGTAGTGGATATGTTCAAAAGCGTGCAGGTCGTCGTCGCGATGGGAGAAAAACCGTTTTCGATATCGGCGGGGGAAAGATGCTCATAAATCAAAAAACCATTTTCCGCCAAGGTCTGTTCAACTTTTTGTAACGGTATCCGGACTGCATTGGCTCTCCGGCGGCCTGGGCCATGGCGATTTGTTTTTGAACACGTTTGACGTTGGAGGAAAGAAAGCCTTCATCAGCATAGTCGAATAAAAGGCTGCTGCTTCCTCTGATAGGGAAGCAAGCAATGGTTGCTAACATTTTGGCGTTATCCTTTTGGGATAAGTAATAGGTGACGCCAAGCCAGCCGAAAAAGGAGCGTTGTTTTTATCGAATCCCGCTTCCTCTAATTGCGTCATGAGATTATCTTTGGTGAAATCCATGGGAACATACCGCTGCTGATTAGGAACTTTCCATTCTGCCTGTTGGATTTTCTGCTTTTTCAATGCTTGTGTATTGGATGGTCCACTTCAAAGACGCTAATTTGGGAGAGCAGCGCTTGATTGCGGTAAGCAAAGGTGTCCAATCCCGCACCGAGAATCACGTATTGTCTCATTCCCAAAGCTGCGGCATTCATTACCATATCCTCGCAGTACCGTGCCCTGGTCAAAGGCGTTGGAGCCAGCTGGGTCTGTACGATCCATTTTAATATCTCCTGTTGATCGGAGTATTTATTTTTCTTTTCAGGAGCGAAAGAGTCAATGCCGCCAATGATATAATCCATGATTAGCGATATTCCTCGTCGGTCATAAGGTGCCTCGCTAAGGGATCGGAGAAAATTTTGGGTGTGTCGTGTTCCGTATGATGAGCTCTGGTAAAAGAGGCCATCAGTGCCGTTAAACTAAATTGGTTCTCTTTCATATGATTCGTTCCTCCAGAATGGAATTAATGATTTGTTTGTATCCGTATTCCCAAAAAGCTTGTTGCGACGTGGAAAACTCTTGCTCCAGAAAGGTGCCCTGATTTTGAACCAGAGATAAAAGTGCTGAGATACCGCTCCACATGATATAAACGGTTTTCATCGGCTCAATGGCGGCGCGAACCACGCCCTGTTGTTGTCCCTCTTCGATGAATCTTGCCAGCAACTCATTGATTTCTGTCCCCAAAGCAAAGATATCCAGGGCCGTCTGAGGCAAGGTATTCACATCAATATCCCCATATTTCATGATATTAACAGAATCAGCGGATTGAGGGCTGTCAAGGTGGTAGCGCTCCATGGCATGGCAGACGGCCCAGTATCCCTCCATAAAACCGTGATTTTGCCGAAGGATTTCCGATATCTCATCTCTAAGAATGGTCAGTCCTTTGCAGATGATGTGGTACAGAATATCCTCCTTGCTGTCGAAGTAGGCGTAAATGGTGCGGCGACTGTATTTTGCTGCTTTGGAGATGTCATCAATGGTAGTGGATGTAACGCCTTTTTCTAAAAACAGGGCTTCTGCGGCAGTCAGAATATTTTCCCGATGAAGGGCGGCAATCTGTTCTTTTCTGTTGAATGGCTTCAAGTGGTATACCCCAATTCTATTTAATATACCTTGAGTATACTAAATAGAATGTGTATTGTTAAAGTCCATGTCGCTAAAAAGAGACCGCCCAAAGCGGTCTCTTATGGCGTTACAGATTTCCGAGATATATATAATGAAGATATTGAGACGCCGCTTCGGCGGCGTCATCTAAAGTATCCACCGGGGTAGGGGCCAAGTCGCTCATTTCATATCTTGGGTGGAAGCGGCTGATGTGGTAGGGGATTTCCGGATCGATGGCCGCGATCCATTGAGCCATGGCGGTAATTTCCTCGATGGAATCATTACAGCCCGGTATTACCAAGGTCGTCAGCTCGATGTGGCATTTCTTGACGGCGGCGAGGATGTTGCGCTTTACCGTTTCTAGATCGCCTTTGCATTGCCCGCGGTAAAATGTGTCGCTGAAAGCCTTTAAGTCAATGTTCATGGCGTCTACCAGGGTCAGCAGCTCTTGCCAAGGCTCCTCGGACAAATATCCGTTGGTGACCAGGATGTTTTTGAGTCCCGCTTCTTTGACCAAGCGGTAGCTGTCTCGAATGTATTCAAAATTGATGGTGGGCTCGTTATAGGAAAAGGCCAAACCGATATTGTCAAAAGCGGTATAATGGAGGGCCATGTCCCGCAAGGTTTCAGGAGCATAAAAGGTAAAATCCGCTTCTTGTTGGGAAATATGATGATTTTGACAAAAAGGACATTTGAAATTGCAGCCATAAGAGGCAGCGGTGAGAATGGTGTTTTCGGGGTAATAGCGGTTCAGGGGTTTTTTCTGGATGGGGTCCACGGCGATGGACGTAACTTTGCCATAGCTTTCCGCGATCAGCTGTCCTTCCACATTGCGGCGGGCCAGACAAAAGCCGACCTTTCCCCGGGGAATAAGGCAGGCATGGGGGCAGAGCTCACAGCGAATTGCGCCGCTTTCCCGATGCCAGTATTCCGCAGGATGGGGCGCTGAATTTTTCATTATTCCTCCTCCCCATAGCGAATGACTTCAAATCTCTGTAAGGTTACGGGACGAAAGCGGTTGATACCTGCTTTGTGCTTGGCGACTCGCAGCTGCATTTCCACGGTGTCGATATCCTCAAGGTTCGGCAGGAGTACTCCTCGTTTGTCGCCGGCCGATACAACAACACCGTAATGGTGAGGATCCAACTCATCCTCGGAAGTGACCGCTTCCAACGGCCCTAGAATATCGACACTCACGGATAACTCCGCCAGCTCATTGCGGTGTATGGAGGGGAATCGCGGGTCACGAGTTCCTGCGGAGATGGCGTTGTTGATGATTTCTTCGGCTAAGGTGGGGTGGGTGGCTGCCAAAGTGCCGATGCATCCCCGAAGGTCATTTTTATTTTTAAAGGAGACAAAGGCGCCGCCTTGGCGTTCCAGCCATTCTGCGGGCGTGTTTTGAGGCGGCGCCATTTCCCTTCCCGTTTCCAAATAATGGCGCAAAGCCTCACGGGCCAGCTGTTGGGGAAAACTCTCTTTTTGGAAACTGTCGTCTATTTTTTGGCGGCAGTGGGCTTCATATGCTTCCAAGGCGCTGGGGTCTTTGGGACCTTCTATGATTTTGGCGGTCATATAACCTACGCCGAAAGGCCCTTCGTGAGATAAAATTTCCGCTTCCATGGCGTGTCCTTCCAAAGTGCCCAATAAAATATCAAAGGAATAAAGACCGCATTGGGCTGCTTTTTCCGCCAGATTGCAGTCCATGTCCAAAAGACCTATGACATTTCCTTGGCGGAAAGATTTCTCAATGAGAGTATCAAATTTGGGACCTTCGGGAGCGAAGCCATAGGGGCCGTCCTCTTTTAATTTATGAGAAAGATCACCGCTGGCGATGATCACGACACGACGATCGCTTTTTTCGATTTCTTCCCGCATTGCCATGCCGAGGCGATAATGATCCACATTGCTTCGGCCAGATAACGCCACCGGCACCAAGCGAAATCCCCGATAAAAATGGCAGATAAAATACATCGGTACCATGATACCATGATCTAAATCGTAATCCATGTTTCGCCGCCGCAGTTCTTTATGGTCCATAGAGCCCGCCGGAATTCCCTTGGCCGTAGCGTTGGCGGCAATGGCTTGGGCCAAGGAAACGTCATTATTAAAACCCAACAGAATATTTTTTTTGCCAAATTGGGATAAATCACCGCTGATTCTGGGCTGGTCAGAAATGAAAAAATAGTCCCGGAAAAATTGGGCGTGGGGGCTGGTAATAATGATGGTATCGGGCTGTAATTCCGCGATTTCTCTGCCAATGGCCGCCAGGGCATCGGTGGTGTCTGGGGCTTCTTTGGCTTTGGCTTTGCCGATTTCCGGAATGAGAACCGGCGGATGAGGCAGGATATATCTGCCGATGATTGTTCCCATAAGAATCTCCTTTGAATGTGTTATATTATGATTCTGGAATTGGTTCGTGATAAATCAGAATGTGAAGGTCGTTTAGACCGTCGAAGATTTCTTGGCGTGTCCACCCTGCGGCAGCCAATTCCTCGGCGGATTTGTGGACAAGATGGGTGTAAAACTCCAAGCCGATTTCGTAATTTTCCACCAGGGGATAGTTTTCCACACAGCGGAATAAGAGGTCTTCGGCTTCGTCAATTTGTCCGTTGTCTGCCATGCCCTTTAATATCTCTGGCAGGATTTCGTCGTTGCCTATGGAATTGGTAGGGCGGGGGATGGCGGCTTCCGCTTTTTTGCGGTGGAAGGATTGGAGTCCGTTGGCGAACTCCCAAATCATTCGCAATAGCCAATCTTGAGTGGGATCCATAGTATCACATCCTTTTTCTCATTATATCACATCAACAGAAATAGGAGAAATTCTTTTTTCTTATCATGGACGGAAGTTTGAATTCTATGTACTTGGATATATGTGGGAGAGTTCGGCATTTGAATCCTTGAATCAAAAATGACTTTGTGGATTTATGAAATTCTGCAAGTTGAAAATGACTTTTAAATCATTGCCTATTGATAAAATTTACATTATTTTTAAATTAATTTTGACTTTAAGAAATGAAAAGGGCTTAATGAGTAAATTTTGACTTTTGTCTGCGGTGTTGCGAAAATATTTTCAGAATATAAGAATATATGAGTTGGATACGACTTATGCTTTTAGTTAATATTTGGCAAGTCATTTCTAGCTTTCAATAAGAAAAACCCCATCGGAATTAATATTCCGACGGGGCATGTGGTTTAACAGGGCAAATCAATCAAGCGGCTGAGCTTTTCATAAGCCGCTGCTAGAAATTGTTTTTCTTCGGGATAGAGCTGCTTATTGGCGATAACCTCTAAGGTATAGGGAATTCCTTTATCCTTCAGTAAGGGCATCACTTTGGTGAAGTCAATTTTACCGTCAAAAGGCAGCCAATGGCGGTCTTCGATGCCATCGTTGTCTGAAAGATGGTAGGCGCTTAAAAGATGATTGTATTTTTCCGCTAAATAGAATTGGTCGCGAAGATTGGCGTGAGAGGTATCAAAGCAAAATCCCAGCTCTTTTACGGGAAATTCCTGCCAGACTGCTTCCAAATAATCGCTTCGCCAGGTATTTTCCAAAGAAAGTACCGTATGGTTAGCTTCCGCCACGGGGATCAGTTCTTCCACACTTTTCAACAAATTCTTATTGGGAGCGGGCACGTCACCTCGCTCGCAAAGATGAACTACTAAATTGTGCAAACCGTAATCGGCGATTTCCCCAATGGTGCGTTTAATTGGTTCCACATGTTTTTTGCGGGCAGCTTCATCATCGCTCCACATGAGATTATCCTGACTGCCTGCCATATGGATATTGAAAATCTCAAGGCCCGCTTCTTTTACTCTGGCAGGCATTTCATGGCGGGACACGGGCCACTGGCCTTCCTCATCCTCCCACCAGATCATCAATCCGTCAAAGCCGGCTTCTTTGATGTTCTCGATGCGCTGCTGAAATTCGTTGTAATAACCGTACCAACTAAAAATACCTGTCTTTTTCATGGTCATTCCTTTCTGTGCCGTAAATGATTGGGCGAAATGCGGTGATCGGTCGCAATGCCATCATTTTGCGGCAGGTTTTATTTGTTCTTCGGTGCCTTTTAATTCCAGCCAGATTACTGATGCCAGCACAATGACGCCGCCAATCAGCAATTTGATGGTAAAATCCTCCATGCCGAAAAGGATGGAGAACACCACTCCGAAGAGGGATTCAAAAGAGAGCAAAACGGCACTGGTGGAAGTGGGGGTGCATTTTTGCCCAAAGGTTTGCAAGAATAAACAAAGGGCCGAAGGTAACGCTGCCAGGTAAACTAAAATCCAAATGCCTGGGTTCCATTGGGCGCCGCTGGTATTGCCGCCTTCAAAGAGGAAAAATGTTACTGCCGACAAAAGCCCTACTACCAAAAGCTGCATAAAGGTAAGAAGCAGGGGGTTTTTCCCTTCGGTAGCTACGCCCAGATAGGCGATATGGCAAGCAAAACCAAAGGCGCAAATTAAAGTCAAGAAATCTCCCAGACCGAAACCAATGCCTTGAGGGGTCCAAGTGAGAATGGCAATGCCCAAAAAACAAAGAGCCACTGCTGCAAAAACCCGTTTGGCAGGTTTGCGGCGAAAGGCCAGCCAACAGATGAAGGGCACCATCAATAAATTGGTTGCAGTGATAATGGCATTATTAGAAATACCGGTAAACTGTAGACCTGTGGTTTGAAGATAAAAGCCTAAAAAATACCAAAAACCTGCTACGCATCCAGTCTTGACCTCCCCCTTGGTAATTTTGGTGATATTTTTATTGATGAAAACCAGTAGAATGAAGGCTCCCATCAAGAAACGCATCATGTTAATGAACCCAGGACTGAAGCCGCAATCCAGGGCTTTGTCTACCATGAGAAATCCGCTGCCCCAAATGGCCGCTGTGGTTAAAAGTGCGGCTTCTCCTTTAAAACTCCTTTTTGTCTGTTCCATGTTGTGATATTTTCTCCTAAAATTTTTGTTCGACGATGATTATAGCATAGAAAACTATAAAAATAAAGTGGACTTTAATGTTGTCAGGATACGCGCTGCAATGGTTTTTATTATATTAATAGGAAAAATTCTTTGGTAATCCTTTACAATGGGATACATTTGCTATAATATATTAAAAAAGCAAAACAAATTTTGCACGTTTGGGTCGTAAGACAAGGAGAAGATTGAGATGACAAATAAAATGAACTATACCCTGCTTTGTGATTTTTATGAATTAACCATGGCCAATGGTTATTTTCAGAATGGTTGGCAGGATAAAATCACCTATTTTGATGTGTTTTTCCGTAAAGTTCCCGATGATGGCGGTTTTGCCATTGCTGCCGGTTTGGAGCAGGTGATAGAATATATCAAAGATCTTTCTTTTTCCCAAGAGGATATTGAGTTTCTGCGTTCCAAGGGAATTTTTCATGAAAACTTTTTAGAATACCTCCGTAATTTTAAATTCACCGGAGATATTTATGCTATTCCCGAGGGTACGCCGATCTTTCCTAATGAGCCCATCATAACGGTACGTGCACCCGCCATGGAAGCTCAGTTTATGGAAACCTTCATTTTACTTTCCCTGAATCATCAGAGTCTTATCGCCACCAAGTCTAATCGCATTTGCCGCGCCGCCGACGGAAGGGCTGTTACGGAATTCGGTTCTCGCCGTGCCCAAGGTGCTTCCGGGGCCATTCTTGGCGCTCGTGCTGCTTGCATCGGCGGTTGCGTGGGAACAGCCTGTACCATTTCAGATTTACTTTACGGAACTCCCGCCGGCGGCACCATGGCCCATTCTTGGGTGCAAATGTTTGATGATGAGTTAGAAGCCTTCCGCTCTTATTGCAAAATCTATCCCCAAAAACCCACATTGTTGGTGGATACTTATAATGTTGTAAAAAGTGGGATTCCCCATGCCATTGAAGCCTTTCATGAAGCGGGAATCGAAGACGGAGCTATTCGCATTGATTCCGGTGATATTACCTATTTGACGAAAAAAGCCCGAAAAATGCTGGACGAAGCGGGATTACCAAACTGTAAAATTGTCATTTCCAATGCTTTGGACGAGTATCTTATCCGTGACCTACTCCAGCAAGGGGCGAAAATTGACGCCTTTGGGGTTGGCGAACGCCTTATCACTGCCAGGAGCGAGCCTGTTTTTGGTTGTGTTTATAAGCTGGCTGCCGTGGAGGATGCTGACGGTAATGTCCTTCCCAAAATCAAGGTCAGTGAAAATGCTGTAAAAATTACCACGCCCCACTTTAAAAAGGTCTACCGAATTTTTGACAAGGTCACCGGTAAAGCCCAGGCTGATTATATTACCGTTTATGATGAAGTGATCGACGCATCTCAGCCTTTGACTCTTTTTGATCCTAATCATCCCTGGAAGAAGAAGACCTTTACCGATTATACCATCAAAGAGTTGATGGTGCCTATCTTTAAAAACGGGGAATGTGTCTATGATTGCCCCTCCCTTGATGATATTCGTGATTACTGCAAAGCCCAGGTGGAACTTTTATGGGACGAACTGAAGCGATTTGAATATCCTCATGTCCATTACGTTGATTTATCGGAAAAGCTTTGGAATATCAAGAATGAACTGATTCAGAGAAATTTCGGTCAGTATCAGGAAAATTAAGCGTTATATCAAAAAGAATCATACCAATTTGGGTATGATTCTTTTTTGTGTCGTGAAGATTCTTTATGGAAGGATCATTTCCATTAGCTTAGAGCGAAATTCCACCTTTTGGAGCTTTCCGCTGACGGGAATTGTTGATTCTCGGGTGTCGGCATTATCGCCGGTTTCTGTAGTGACTATCTCCGCTACGGATATATCATCGGTAATATCCACAAAGCACAGAGGGGGAAACAGCACGCACCACCAGTTTTTCCCTTGCCCCTCTCCTAAAATGATTCGTTGGGCATGGTAGGTACCGGCGGATAAGGTTACGCCGCCATAAGCCTTGGTGGGAAATTCCTCATCGGCCAGTCTGGTTTGGGCGCTGTAGTCATAGCCCTCCTGGGCCAAAACCTTTTCTGCAATGGTTCGGATATCTTCCTGGTGTTCGGAAAGATAAGATTTCGCTTCCTTTTCATCAGCGCAATGGGACAGGGCAGGGGATAATTCCTCTAAAACAGCGTCACGTACCTTTAATTTGACTTGTTGGTCTTCATAGCTGTCGCTGTTCGCTACCACGTGAAAGCGAATGAGTGAAGGAATTTCCGCTTCTGTGTCTTTCGGTTGCGTCCAATAGAGCATTCCCGCCACGGTGGCACAGAGCAAAACAAGAATTACAATCCTTTTCATAAGTCTCCTTTTTTCTTTTTATCAAAAATGCTTTCGCAGGTTTTGCAATGCTGTCTTTTCCAATCGGGAAACTTGTGCCTGGGAAATTCCGATTTCCGATGCGACTTCCATTTGGGTGCGCCCCTGGAAAAACCGCAGGTCGATGATTTTCTTTTCTCGGGGAGTGATTTTTTTCATCGCTTCGCTGATGGCCACGTGTTCTAACCAGAGACTATCGTTATTTTTTTCATCACCGATTTGGTCCATGACCAGAAGCGGATCGCCACCGTCGTGATAAATGGGTTCGTAAAGGGAGATGGGGTCTTGAATGGCGTCCATGGCGTAAACCACGGTTTCCTGGGGCAAGTCCAGCTCTTTGGCAATTTCTGCCATGGTGGGTTCCCTGTCCTGGTTTGCCATGAGTTTTTCCTTGGCTTGCAGCGCTTTATAGGCGATGTCCCGCAAAGAGCGGCTGACGCGTAGAGCGTTGTTGTCCCGGAGATAACGGCGGATTTCACCGATAATCATTGGTACGGCATAGGTAGAAAAACGTACATTTTGGCCCAAATCAAAGTTGTCTGTGGCCTTCATTAAGCCAATGCAGCCTACTTGAAAAAGGTCATCGAGATTCTCACCGCGGCCGGTAAAACGCTGAATCACGCTGAGGACCAGACGCAGGTTGCCGCTGATGATTTCCTCTCTGGCGCTTCTGTCGCCATTTTGCATTTTAACAAAAAGTTCCCGCATTACTTTATTTGTTAGTACCGGCAATTTCGAAGTATCGACGCCGCATAAGTCTACTTTTCTTTGATTCATGTTGTCCCTCCCATTCATTCTCTGTCTTTAATATGGATGAGGGGACATTTCTTTATGCTGGCAGATTCGGGCAAATAATGTCGCAAACCTGTGAGAGTGGGAGATGCAAAAAAGAACGCATCCTATTGATTGAGTTGATTGAGGATGCGTAGGATAAAATTGCCTAATGTTGAGATATATAAAAAGTATCCCTCAAAGAGGGATACTTTTCAAATTTATGAATAGATAAGTGAATAAGCGGTATTAAAGAGTACCAAAAAGACGATCACCGGCATCGCCGAGTCCCGGAAGAATATAACCCTTATCATTGAGCTTTTTATCCAGAGCGCCGATATAAATTTCTACATCGGGATGGGCTTCAGTGAGAACCTTGACACCTTCGGGGGCGGCGATTAGGCACATGAATTTAATATTTTTGGCTCCTCTTTTTTTGATAAAGTCAATGGCCGCGGCGGCACTTCCACCGGTCGCCAGCATGGGGTCAACCACGATAACCTGGCGTTCACTGACGTCGGCGGGCATTTTGCAGTAATATTCCACCGGCTGGAGAGTTTCATGGTCGCGGTAAAGGCCAATATGTCCCACGGTGGCCGAAGGAATTAAATCCAGAACGCCGTCTACCATGCCAAGGCCGGCCCGAAGAATGGGCACAATGGTGACTTTCTGAGCGATGGTTTTACACTGTGCCTCCATTAAAGGGGTTTCCACAACGAGATCCTTTAACGGTAGGTCTTTGGTGGCTTCATAGCCCATCAGCAGGGCGATTTCATAGACCAGATGACGGAAATCTTTGACGCAGGTATCTTTTCCCCGCAGCATTGCTACTTTATGAGCAATAAGGGGATGTTCCATGACATGGACGTTTTCGTTCATAGTAGTGCCTCCGTTTTATTTTGTTTTTTCTTCCAGTTTCCCTTCCAGTTCCTGGGGGAGAATCAGGTTCAGCAAAACGCCGACGATAACGGCGATAAACAGTCCGGAGAAGTTAATGGCAACAGAGCCAAAGTTAATGGTGAGGCCGCCGGCAATGCTAAAGCCCAAGCCTACGCTGAGAATTAAGCCTACGATTACCAAATTGCGAGAGTGAGTAAAATCAAGGTTTGCTTCTGCCAGAGTACGGATACCTACAGAAGCAATCATCCCAAAGAGCATTAGTTCTACACCGCCTCGAACAGGGGTGGGGATGGTTTGAAGCACAGCGCCGAATTTGCCAAAGAAACCCAAAAGAATAGCAAATACCGCAGCGATACGGAGTAATGCGGGATTATAATTTTTGGTAGTGGCCAAAACACCGGTGTTTTCGGAGTATGTAGTATTGGCGGGACCGCCAATGAAGCCTGCGAATAGGGATGCAAGGCCATCCCCCAATAAGGTGCGGTGGAGCCCAGGTTTTTTAAAGAAATCTTTGCCGACCACCGCGCCATTGGTAGTAATATCGCCAATATGTTCCATGGCGGTAACCAAGGCGATGGGAGCAATGGAAAGAATGACTGCAAGGTCAAATTTAGGCAGGGTAAAAAATCCTTCTGTATAATACGGAATATTGATCCAGTGTGCCTGAGTAATGGCGGAATAATCCATGGCCCAAATTCCGCAGAAATCCAGAATTACGCAGAGAATATAGCCACTGGCCAAGCCAATGAGAATAGGCACCAATTTGAAGAAGCCTTTAGCGAAGATGGTGCAAATGATAATTACCGCTAAGGTGAACATGGCAATCAAAATACTGAGCCAGGGGGCGCTGGTTCCACCTGCCATTTCCACGGTAGCCATCGCATCGTTAATCCCTGTAGATGAGAGATTCAGACCAATGACCACGATAACGGGACCGGTGACCACGGCAGGAAAAATTTTGCGGATGCGATCAGAGCCTGCCGCATAGGCGATGGCTGCAAATACTACATATAAAACGCCGGCGGCCATAATACCGCCTTGAGCGTATTGAACGCCATAGGTGGCCACTGCCGTACTGAGAGCTCCCAGGAATGCAAAGGAAGACCCTTGAAATACAGGGACTTCAAATTTTGTGCAAACATGGAAAATAAGTGTGCCGATACCGGCTGCCACCAATGCGGTAGCCGGGTTCATTCCCGTAATCAATGGTACAAGAATCGTCGCCCCGAACATCGCAAACAGATGTTGAATACCCAAAAGCAAATCATTACCGAGATTCTTTTTCATGTTCGATATTCCCTCCTAAAATTTTTATAAACAGACAAAATCTGCCTTAAACCTTCAAAAGTATACAATAAATGAATGAAAATGTCTAGAGTAACTTGTCTGGATATTTTTAGGAAAGGAGGGGAGATATTGAAGAAAACTATGTCGTTACCATTGGTTTATTTGGATCAGCTTCATAATCCGAAACAAAATTTTTTGGGGGAATCTTGTCGACGCCACATCCATGACCCCTGTAGGAAAATGAAAAAACGTTGCGAATAGTCGATTAATTTGACATATGTGCCAAATCGGGCATTTGCGTGACGAAATTTTCTTGCAATTTAAAAAATTTCTCAGTATAATGACGTTGTACAAAATATAACCTGGGTCAGTTACCATCAAATACCATTGCCGAAGATTGGCGTAATGTGTATCATGATGTTAAACGAAAGACCCACGGAAAACCAAAAGAAGAGGGGGATTTCATTGGATACCATGTTTCTCGGCACATTATCTGCACTAATCTTATTTCCGATCGTGGTTGCACTGATTCTTTTGGTTGTCAAATCTGACGGCGCCAGAGGAGCCATTGTTAAAGTTTCCGCTTTGGCAATCGCAGCAGGCTCCATCCTTCTGGCAATCTTGTATTGCATGCGGGGTGGTCAACAATTCGCTTTTGATGGCGAAACCATCTCCTACATTATGATGGGCATCGAGATTTGTCTCGCAGTCATCATTATTGTATTGAGCGTGAAATACAAAAAATATGCCGCAGGTCTTTTGGCAATCATTCAGACACCCATTATGGTCTGGTTCGAACTGACCCACGGCCACGGAATCGAAATCGGCTACAATATGTACGTCGATGGCCTTTCGATAATCATGGCTTTGATTATCGGCATCATTGGGAGTATCATTACCGTATACGCCTTAGGCTATATGAAGGACTTCCAACACCACAATCCGGATCAAAAAGACAGAAGACCTTGGTTCTTCTTCGTAATGTTTGTGTTCCTTGCCGCAATGTTCGGCATCGTAACCTCCAACAACCTGATCTGGATGTACTTCTTCTGGGAAATTACGAGTTTGAGCTCGTTCTTCCTCATCGGTTATACTAAAACTACCGAAGCTACCAACAATTCTTTCCGCGCTTTGATCATGAACCTCGGTGGTGGGTTGGCATTCTGCCTTGCCATCGTCTTCATCGGCATCACCTGCAAAACGGTTGAATTGGATCAGCTTTTGAGCATCGGTCTCGCCGGTGGTTTCGGCATCTATCTTGTGATTCCCGTTGGCCTTCTGGCTTTCGCAGGGATTACCAAAGCTGCCCAGATGCCCTTCAATAGCTGGCTTCTCGGCGCTATGGTCGCGCCCACTCCTGTTTCCGCTTTGCTCCACTCCTCCACCATGGTTAAGGCTGGGGTTTTCCTCATGGTAAAACTCTCTCCCCTGATGGGTGCGTGGCTCCCCGGCGCCGCCTTCGGTACCGGTAACATTCTTGAAGTGAACTACGCTGGTTTGATGGTCATGTTCGTTGGCGGTCTTACTTTCTTGCTCGCTTCCTGCGCTGCTATTTCTCAGAGCAACGCCAAAAGAGTACTTGCTTACTCCACCGTTGCAAACCTTGGCTTGATCGTTCTCTGTGCCGGTCTTGGCACTCCAGCCGGTGTGTGGGCTGCGATCATGCTCATCATCTTCCATGCCATCGCCAAATCCTTGCTGTTCCTCAGCGTCGGTACCACCGAACATCGCATTGGCAGCAGAGATATCGAAGATATGGATGGTCTCTTTGTAAGATTGCCCAAAATTGCTGTCTTCATGATCATTGGTATTTGCGGCATGTTCTTGGCTCCCTTTGGGATGCTAATTTCCAAATGGGCCGGTATGGTTTCGATTATCGAAGCCGGTAACCCGTTCATCATTATGTTGCTCGTCTTTGGTAGCGCTGTTACCTTGTTCTTCTGGGCAAAATGGCTCGGTAAACTCTGTGCAGTCGTTGCTGGCAGAGACAACAGTGAATCCATCGGCATTCCCGGTGAAGAAAAGTTCGTTTTGGCTTTCTTGAGCATCCTTACCGTGGCAATGTGCTTGTTCTTCCCGGTTCTTTCCAACAATGTTGTTATTCCTTATTTGGAAAGCGCATTTGTTGGTGCTGATATGTCAATCCTTGCTACCAGCAATCTCATTATTATGTCAATCCTTGTTGGGGTTCTCGTTTTGATGGTTGCCTTCTTCTTCGGCAGAACCAAGAAGAGAATCGTACCGATTTATCTTTCCGGTGAAAACGTTGGCGACAACCTCACTTTCCGTAACTCTTTGAAACAGCCTCAGCAGTCTCAGTTGAAAAACTGGTATATGGACACCTATTTCGGTGAAAAGAGAATGAACCGAATCGGTATCATTAGCACCGTTTTGGTCATTGGTTGTACCTTCGTTTTGATGGCTGCTTATACGATTTACGTATTGATCACGATGGGAGGTGTTGCATAATGCCGGCAGAATTTGGTGTAGTCAATATTGTTGCTCTCATTGCCTACCTTGTTTTGGCTCCTTTCGTAGGTGGCTTCCTGGCAGGTTTGGACAGAAAAATCTCTGCTCGTATGCAAGGCCGTTTCGGTCCTCCGGTTCTCCAGCCTTTCTACGATGTTTCTAAATTAAGACAAAAAGAAGCAATCACCGTTAATAAAGTTCAGGATTTCTATATGGGTTCTTTTTTGTTCTTCATTATCCTGACCGGTGCATTCTTCTTCGCCGGCGGCGATTTGCTCTTGGTCATCTTCACCTTGACCACAGCCAGCATTTTCTTGATCGTTGCCGCATATTCCTCGAACTCTCCTTACGCACAAATCGGTGCGGAACGTGAATTGCTCTCCATGATGGCTTATGAACCTATGGTGCTCCTCACCATTATTGGTTTCTACATCGTTTGCGGTACTTTCAACGTTTCCGAAATCTTGACCGCGGATCTTCCCGCTATCATTTATCTTCCCGGTTTGTTCATTGGGTTTGTATTTATCCTGACTTTGAAATTCAGAAAATCGCCTTTCGACCTCGGTATGTCTCACCATGCGCACCAGGAATTGGTCAAAGGTCTTACCACTGAAATGTCGGGTAAAACCCTTGCTTGGTTGGAAATTGCTCACTGGTATGAAAATGTATTCCTTCTTGGGATCATCTACCTCTTCGTGGCATTCTCCGCCGTTTGGAGCATTCCCATTGCTTTGGTGGTATGTCTCCTGATGTATTTCTTTGAAACCTTTATCGACAACAACTATGCCAGAATGAAATGGCAGATTGCCATTAATTCCTCCTGGATCGTTGCTATTACCTTTGGTTTCGTGAATATTTGCGCTATCTATCTGCTGCAATTATTCGGTATTATTTAATAGGAGGTGCTGATATGTCATCTATCACAAAGTCACCTTGGGTGATCCATTATGATGGTTCCAGCTGCAATGGCTGCGACATCGAAGTGTTGGCCTGCCTCACTCCTATGTACGATGCGGAACGCTTTGGTATCATCAATACCGGTAATCCCAAACACGCCGATATCTTCCTTGTTACCGGTGGTGTTAATGAACAAAATAAAAACGTTGTAAAACAGATCTACGAACAAATGCCCGAGCCTAAAGTCGTTGTTGCTATTGGCATCTGCGCTTGCTCCGGCGGTATCTTCGCTGACTGCTACAACATTTTGGGCGGTGTCGACACTGTAATTCCTGTTGACGTGTACGTCCCTGGCTGTGCTGCCAGACCTGAAGCCATCATTGATGGTATCGTTCAGGGTCTCGGCGTATTGGCTGAAAAAAAAGCAAAATTAGACCGCGGCGAGCTTCCCTGCGCTGATAGCTGCAGTTGCTCCAAGTAAAAGTAGGAGGATTACAATGTATTTAGATTTCAATCTTAAAACCATTGAGCCTGCCGAATTGGTGGATACTGCACGTACGCTGAAAGCGGAAGGCTACCGGATGGTACAGATTTGCGCTAACAAGATCCCCGATGCTTATGAATTGACTTATAGCTTCGATAAAGATCTTGAACTTTATAACTATCGCGTTGTTGTGCCGGAAGACGGCGAAATTGAAAGCATTACCGATTCTTATTTCGCAGCATTCGTTTATGAAAACGAAATGAAAGATCTTTTCGGCATCAAAATTAATCATATTGCACTGGACTTCCAGGGTAACTTCTTTGTCACCAATGAGCCTACCCCCTGGAAAAAAGGTAAATCTGAGTAAGAGGAAGGAAGGTAAATTATGGCTAAACAAACTGTTATTCCTTTCGGACCCCAGCATCCTGTTTTGCCGGAACCTGTCCATCTCGACTTAGTACTCGAAGACGAAACAGTTGTCCAGGCAATTCCCTCTATTGGCTTTGTTCATAGAGGTCTCGAAAAATTGGTGGAAACGAAAGAATATACCGAACTGATGTACGTTACCGAACGTATCTGCGGTATTTGTGCCTTTGGGCACAACTGGGGCTATTGCCTCGCTGTGGAAGGCCAGATGAAAATTCAAATCCCCGAAAGAGCTGAGTATTTGAGAACTCTTTGGCACGAAATGTCCAGGGTTCACAGTCACTTGCTCTGGCTTGGCCTTTTGGCTGACGCCTTTGGTTTTGAAAGTCTCTTCATGCATTGCTGGCGCTTAAGAGAACGCGTTCTTGATCTTTTTGAAGCCACCACCGGCGGTCGCGTTATTTTCTCTGTCTGCAAAGTCGGCGGCGTCCATCGTGACATCGAACCGGAAATGCTGCAGAAAATTGCTGCTACCATGGAAGACATGAAGAAGGAAACAAAAGAATTGTGCGATGTCTTCATCAATGACTATTCTGTTAAGAACCGTCTCGTTGGTGTCGGCGTTGTTACCAAAGAAGAAGCAATGGACCTTTGCGCTGTTGGTCCCACTGCCCGTGGATCCGGTGTTCCTAGTGATATGCGTTCTTATAACCCCGTTTACCAGAAATTGGGCTTTGAACCGGTTGTCGAAGAATCTGGCGATTGCTATGCCCGTACTTTGGTTCGTATCAGAGAACTCTATCAATCCATGGATCTCGTCATTGCTGCTTGCAATAACATGCCCGAAGGCGATATTTCCGTTCCTGTCAAAGAAAAACCCGATGGCGAATTTATGGCAAGATTGGAACAGCCCCGTGGTGAGGCCATTTACTATGTAAAAGGCAACGGTACGAAGTTCTTGGAAAGAATGAGAATCAGAACACCTACCAACATCAACATTCCCTTCCTTGTGAAAGCTTTGGAAGGCTGCGATTTGGCTGATGTTCCTATCATCATTCTTTGCATTGACCCCTGCATCAGTTGTACGGAAAGATAAGGAGGTAGACATGGCAGCATTTAAAATGGGTAAAGTAGTCTTGAGAAGCCTGTTTGGTAAGCCGGCTACCCTCATGTATCCCGTCGTACCCCGGGAATATACCCCGATTACCAAAGGTCATATGACCATTGATATTGATTCTTGTATTTTCTGCGGCTTGTGCGCAAAAAAATGCCCCACTCATGCCATTACGGTTGACCGCAATGCCAGAACCTGGAGCATTGAAAGAATGAAATGCATCCAGTGCAATTGCTGCGCTTGGACCTGCAAAAAAGGCAGCTTGAAAATGGAAAATACCTATACCGCTCCTAACGTAGAAAAAGTTGTGGATTTGGTACAGGGACCTCCCAAAGAAGAAAAACCTGCCAAAGCAGCTGCTGCTGAATAATACATTAAAGGTTGAATCATGCACGAATTCCCAATTACTGAACAAATCATCAAAATTGCAGAGGAGCACGCACGAAAGGCCAATGCTTCTCGTGTCACCAAAGTTAATTTGGTAGTGGGTGATTACTCCGGTTTCATTGGCGAGAGTATCCAGATGTATTTTGACGTGATTTCCAAAGATACACTCTGCGATGGCGCCACCATTGAAATACAGCGAGTGAAACCCAAATTGCAATGTAGTTCCTGTGGTGCTTATTTTGAACGAAAACCGATGTCCTTCCAATGCCCCGAATGCGGTGGTGAAGGAGGGCCAACGGAAATTGGTAAAGAATTCTATATTGATTCCATCGAAGTTGAAACTTAATGTTGAAACATGTTATAATTGGGACAGGTGAAATTCACCTGTCCCATTATTCCTTTCGTAGAGGAGAGAAAATTATGCATGATATCGTAAAACTTGATTTAAAAGCTAATATTCATGATGAAAATGACCATATTGCTCAACACGTGAAAGAGCATATGACCGAAGATAACGTCATGGTCATCAATGTGATGGGCGCCCCCGGAGTAGGCAAAACCACTACGTTAAAGAATATTATCAAGAATTTGAAGGATTCTAAGCCTTATGTCATTGAGGGGGATATTGAAAGCGATATTGACACTCAAGATCTGCAAAACTTGGGCATCCAGACCCATCAAATCAATACCTTCGGCGCCTGCCATCTTGACGCTCCCATGATCCATGATGCCATTCATCATATAGATTTTGATCAAAAGGGAATTCTTTTTATTGAAAACATTGGCAATCTTGTCTGTCCTGCAGAGTTTTCCATTGGTGAGCATGTAAAAATGCTCATTACTACTGCCACTGACGGCAGCGATAAGCCTTATAAATATCCGCTGGCCTTTGAAAAGGCAGACATTATTTTGATCAATAAGTGCGATTTACTTCCTTATGTTGATTTCGACGAGGATTTCTTTATGAAAGGTGTCCGTGCCCAGAATAAGGAAGTGCCTGTGTTTAAAGTTTCCGGCCGTACCGGGGAAGGCTATGCAGAGGTCGCTCAATGGCTGGAGGCCAGAGGGCTGGATTGATCCGATAATGATAAATAGGGGGCTTTTACAGCATGAAAACAGTGAGAATCAGAATTTGGGGCATTGTTCAGGGTGTCGGTTTTCGTCCCTTCATCGCCAAATTGGCTGATAGCATGGGTATGAAGGGCTCTGTGCGGAACATTGGCGGTTTGGTGGATGTCATTATTACTGATACGGAGGAACGCATTGAAGCGTTTGTCGACGCCATTCCCAGGGAAAAGCCAGCGCCGTCGGAAATCGTCCATATTAAAATCGAGGAGATTCCACATGAGGATTTTCACTGTTTTACCATTATCGACAGTGGGGAGGGTGACGATGAAGCGGCGATGATCCCCGCAGATTTGGCGATTTGTCCCGATTGTTTCGCGGATTTATACGACAAAACAAATCCCCGCTATCGACATCCCTTTATCAGCTGTATGGCCTGTGGCCCCCGTTATACCATTATTGACCGTATTCCCTATGACCGCTGCAACACGGCAATGGACGATTTCCCCATGTGTAATTTTTGCAAAGGGGAATACACCGACCGCAGCGACCGCCGATACCATGCACAGACTATTTCCTGCCACCATTGTGGTCCCGAACTGTTGCTTTATGGCAGCGACATTTGCGGCGAAGATGCGGTAAAAAAAGCGGCGGAGCAGTTGTCTCAAGGTAAAATTATCGCTTTGAAAGGCGTTGGCGGCTATAACTTTCTGGCTTCTCCTTTTGAGAGCGAAACAGTGCAGAACCTTCGCACTTTAAAGGGCCGTGAGGAAAAACCCTTCGCCGTGATGTTCCGATCCGTAGAGGAAGTGGAGCAATACTGCAAGGTTACGCCTGAGTCTAAGGCACTGCTGGAGAGCAGCGCCCGCCCCATTGTGCTGTTGGAAACCATTGGACAGCCCTTTGCCGATGAAACCAATAAAACCAGCCGCTATACCGGCTGCTTCCTCCCCAGCATGGGGCTGCACTATTTACTTTTGGATCAATGCGGTCCCCTTATCGTCACTAGCGCCAATCTTTCCGATATGCCAATGATCTGTCAAGATGACGAAATGTTCGCGCTGTATGAGGAAAAGAAACCTTTACTAGCGGCGGTCTTTTATCATGAACGGGATATCCGTCTGCGGGTGGATGATTCCGTGGTGCGTGTCATTGACCGGCAACCTCAGATGATTCGCCGCTCCAAGGGATACGCTCCGGTGCCGCTCTATCTTCAGGGTAGTACCACGATCCCCAAGCAATATCAAATTTTGGCCTTGGGGGCACAGCTAAAGTCGGCTTTTACTGTTACCAAAGGAAATTTTGCTTACGTTAGTCAATATTTTGGCGATTTAGATGCCGACAATATTCGCAATATCTATCGTGAAAATGTTGATCGGATGACAGAACTATTCCGTATCAAACCCAATCTGATTGTTACCGATATGCATCCCCTTTACTATACTCACGATTTTGGCGAGGAATATTCCCAGAAGCATGGGATTCCCATCCTCCATATTCAGCATCACCACGCTCATGTCGCTTCGGTTATGGCGGAGCACGACCTTGACGACGCTGTGATCGGCGTCAGCTTTGACGGTACCGGCTATGGTGAGGATGGCTGTATCTGGGGTGGAGAGTTCCTCCTATGTAAACGCTGGAAGTATGTCCGCATGGGGCATTTGCAGTATGTGCCTATGATCGGCGGTGACAATTCCATGAAAGAAGGATGGAAATCCGCTATGTGTTATATGGCGGCCATTGGCAATGAGGCAGAAACACTGCCTTTGGCCCATGACGACCGTTACGCCATGGTGAAGGCAGCCATCCATCATCATATCAATACCATTTATAATTCCAGTATGGGGCGGCTATTCGATGCCGTGGCAGCGGCATGTGGTATCCATGAGGAAAACCGCTATGAAGGCGAATGCGCCATCATGCTGGAAAACGCAGCGGCCCGCTGTTTGGAGCAGGACAAAGAGCCTTTTCCCATGACCTTCCTCTTCTGGCAGGAGGAGGGTGTATATAAAATTTCCGCCGCCACCATTTTCCAGGCCATTGCCAGAGGCGTCCAAGAAGGCGCTTCTCCTGAATCAATGGCTTTGGGATTTCACGATGCTGTGGCGGGAATGATCGTTGCTGTTTGCAAAAAGATAAAAGATGATACCAGTGTCAAAAAGGTTGCATTGACAGGCGGCGTATTTCAGAATAAAATTTTAATGGAAAGAACCCTTGGATTCCTTCGGGAAGAAGGATTCGAGGTTTACTATAATATCTCCGTAGGTCCCAATGACGGAGGCATTTCCCTTGGTCAGGCCTATCTTGGAATGGAGTATTTGAAAGAGAGGGATTCATATGTGCATCGCAATGCCGGGCAAAATCCTGGAAATTAACGATAATAAAGCGAGAGTCAGCTTTAAAGGAACGGAAATGAACGCCAATGTGCGCATGGTTGACGCTAAAGTCGGCGATTATGTGTTGGTTCATGCCGGCTGTGCCATTGAGGTATTGAGCCAAAGCCGGGCCGAAGAAATGCTGGCGATTTTTGATGAATTGGAAGAATTGCAATGAATACGGAACAAATCATTGATTATTTAAAAAACTATGACGGCCCCAGTGTAAAATTAATGGAAATTTGCGGCACCCACACTGCCAGTATTTTTAAAAACGGCATCCGCAGTCTGATCTCGCCGAAAATCAAACTCATCTCCGGCCCAGGCTGCCCGGTGTGTGTCACTCCCACTGCTTACATTGACCGTTGTATCGAATACGCCAAAAAGGACAACCATGTCCTTATGACCTTTGGTGATATGATTAAGGTGCCCGGCAGTAACGGCAGCTTAAGCACGGCCAAAGGTGACGGAGCTAAAGTGGAAATGATGTATTCCCCGGTAGAGGTGGTGGAACGAGCCGCATCCAACCCTGATACCACTTATGTCATCGCTGCTGTGGGATTTGAAACCACTATTCCCACCTACGCCGTGGCCATGGAGGAAGCCTTACATTGCGGTGTGAAAAATATCAAATTTGTGACAGCGCTGAAAACAACCATGCCCGCAGTGGAATGGATCTGCGAAAACGAATCGGACATTGACGGTTTTATTTGTCCCGGTCATGTCTGCGTTATCACCGGTAGTAAGGTTTATGAGCCCCTTGCGCAGCGGTTCCAAAAACCCTTTGTGGTGGCGGGATTTGAAGGAGAGCACTTGCTGGCGGTAATCTATGACCTGGTGCGGCAGCACGAGGAAGGCCAGATGACGGTGAAAAACCTTTATCAGAATGCGGTGAAAACCGATGGTAATGAAAAGGCTTTGGCCCTCATTGATCAATATTTTACACCCGGTGATGCCATGTGGCGCGGCTTAGGGATTATTCCTAATTCCGGAATGTATCTGAAAAAAGAATATGAATTTATGGATGGCGGCAGCTTTGGTTTGGATGAAGACGCGGAGTTGGCTCCCGGTTGTAGTTGTCCCGAGGTGATCGTGGGGCGGATTCATCCCAATGAGTGTCCCATGTTCGGTACAGCCTGCACACCGATGGACCCTTACGGACCCTGTATGGTTTCCGCTGAAGGCGCCTGCGGTATTTGGTACCGCAATACGATTTAAACGAGGTATGATATGAAAATTACAATGGCTCACGGCAGCGGGGGTAAATCCTCTGCTGAATTGATGAAAGCTGTGTTTGGAAAATATTTTAAAAATGATGTGTTGGATAAAATGGAGGATGCCGCGGTACTTGATATTGCCGGACGCATTGCCTTCAGCACTGATTCCTTCGTTGTGACTCCTACGGTCTTCAAAGGCGGCGATATTGGCAAACTAGCAGTTTGCGGCACGGTCAACGACCTTTTAATGATGGGGGCAGAGCCTCTTTATCTGACCTCTGCCTATGTATTGGAGGAAGGATTGGAAGTGTCTGAGTTGGAGACCATCGCCGCTTCCATGGCTAAAACCGCTGATGAAGCCGGGGTAAAAATCGTGGCAGGTGATACCAAGGTAATTGAAGGACATGGCGGACTCATTGTCAATACCACCGGTATTGGCCTGATTCCCAAAGGCCGTGATATTAGCGCGGCGAATTTAAAACAAGGCGACGCCATTTTAGTTTCCGGTTATTTGGGGGATCATCACGCCTGCATTCTCAGTGCCCGCATGAATTTAAAAAATACCATTCAAAGCGACTGCGCTGTGCTGAAACCTCTGGTTGATGCCTTGTTTGCCAACGACATTAAAGTAAAAACCATGCGTGATATTACCCGCGGCGGCCTTGGCACCATGTTGAACGAATTGGCCAATACCTCCCAATGCAGCATTGAAATCGCTGAGGAAAAAATTCCTGTCAGAGAGGAAGTGCGTGGCTTCTGCGATATTCTGGGCCTCGATCCATTATATATGGGGAATGAGGGGAAAATGTTGGCCGTGGTAGATGGAAATGACGCGGAAAAGGCATTGGAAGTTATGCGCGGTACGGAATTGGGGAAGGACGCTGTGATTCTCGGTTATGTGGGGGAAGGCAGCGGCGTTACCATGAAAACACGGCTTGGCGGCAAGCGCGTGGTGGATATGCTTTACGGAGAGGGACTTCCCCGTATTTGCTGAGGAGGTATTGAGAGTAAAGTGATGGCAATGGAAAAAAAAATGCTGTTTCTTTTTAATCCCACTGCTGGACGAAGCGTAATCAAAAACAGCCTGGCAGATATCCTGAATATCTTTACCAAAGGTAGCTATGAGGTAGTGGTGCATCCCAGCCAGTTCCGACAGGATATCGAACGCACCATTGTGGAAAAAGGAGCGGACTTTGACCTTGTAGTGACTTGTGGTGGCGATGGTAGTTTAAATGAAGCCATCAATGGTATGATGCAGTTGGGAGACCGGGCTCCGGAATTGGGCTATATTCCCACTGGTACTGTCAATGACTTTGCGGCCAGCCACAAGATTTCCAAAAATATGCTGGTAGCCGCTAGAGACATTGTCAGTGGCACTGTGGTGGAAACTGATATAGGTTGTTTCAATGGACGTTATTTTTCCTACGTTGCCGCTTTTGGAGCTTTTACCGATGTATCTTATGAAACACCTCAGATCCTGAAAAACCGCATTGGGAAAAATGCCTACATTCTGGAGGGTATCAAACGGGTTCCCCTGTTGGGCTCCTATCATATCATTGCCGAAGCCGATGGTGAAGTGGTGGAGGATGATATGATTTACGGTATGATCAGCAATGCTGTGTCCGTTGGTGGGTTTAAATTTGCCCGTAACTATGATGTGACCATGGATGACGGCTATTTCGAAGTGGTTTTTGTGAAGAAAGCTCTTAGTGATTTTTTTAACGCTTCGGTCATGTTAAACGCTTTGATGCACCCGACTTCTGACAACGTTTATACCATGCGGGCTCAGCGTATTACCGTTCATTGTGATGAAGGGCTTTCTTGGACTCTGGATGGTGAGGACGGCGGTATTTGTACCGAAGCCGTGGTGGAAAACATTAAGCGTCCTTTACGGCTTCGCGTGCCATTATGATTAGAGAAAAAATGGAGATAACAGAACTTCTGTTATCTCCATTTTTTATATTTAGTTACAGAATCCATAGATTTTAATTAGTTCAATGTTCGTAGATACATTGGGAGCTAAGGTACGTGATTTTTAATAAGCAGTTACCAAACCTCATGCACTGATAAATAAAGTTTTCTTAATGCGTTTGCGGAATCCTCCGGTCTGCCATTCTTATTGCAATGGCAGTTTTTGCGAACCAGCTTTCATAGTATCATCATCAAACCTTCCAGTGAAACGCTCGTTGTATCGATCTCTAAGGTGGTAAAAGCTGCTTGTCGTATACTGGAACTTTCATGCATAGTCTCTTAAGCCCTGCAAATATGTTGTTTGGGATTCAATAAAAGCCATTGGGCTTATGAAAACCGCATTAGAGGAAATGGCTTCATCAGTGTGTAACTTTCTATTGAAGGGAACGAAATATGCTCTTTTTTGCATATCCAAAACCTCTGCGGGTAAACTATGACCGGGAGGTCAGATTATGGATCAAAAGAAAGAAAACGATACCTTAAAACGCTCCATGGAGGAAGCCATGGAAAAGGCCAAAGAGAAAGAGTATCAAGACCTGGCCGATGGCCTGAAGCCCAAAACGCCTTATTTGAAAAATATCCTGTGGGCATTTTTTGTGGGCGGTCTTATCTGCTTGATTGGTCAAATTATTTTAGAAATAATTCTATCTACCGGAATGGTGAAAAAAGACGGTATGACTGTTACACTGATTATTATTATTTTCTTAGGGGCGCTTCTCACCGGTTTTGGTGTTTACGACAAAATTGGAAAACACGCCGGCGCGGGTTCTATTGTTCCCATTAGCGGTTTTGCTAATTCAATTGTAGCTCCAGCGATGGAATGGAAACGGGAAGGTTTCATCGGCGGTTTAGCGGCAAAAATGTTTACATTGGCAGGACCTGTCATTGTTTACGGCATTTGCGGCTCCATTTTGTTGGGGCTTATCAAATATATTTGGCTTCATGCCACAGGAGGTCTATGATGAGCCAAAAAACAGAATATCTTACCTTTGACCGACCAGTCTATATTTTAAGCGGTGCGGCGGTGGTGGGACCTATGGAAAAAGAGGGTCCTTTAGGCGATGATTTTGACAATGCAATGGAGCGCCTTGGCCCCGCCAAAGATAGCTGGGAAACTTCAGAAATTGATATGACAGTGGAAGCCGTAACAACGGCTTTAAACAAAGCCAAAATTTCTCCGGAAGCAGTGGATGTTTATTGCGGCGGTGATTTGCTGAATCAGATTTGTGCCGCCAATTTTACCGCTAGAAAACTGAAAACCCCTTTCCTCGGCCTATACAACGCTTGTGCTACTATGGCTGAAGGACTGCTTCTTTGCTCATCTTTGATTGGTTCCGGCTTGTGTCACTACGGGATGGTATCGGCCTCAAGCCACAACGCTACTTCGGAACGGCAATACCGTTTCCCCACAGAATTGGGGGTGCAGCGTCCCATGACGGCTCAATGGACTGTTACCGGTGCTGGCTCCATGGTTTTGGGGGCTGATGGACAAGGACCTTACATCAGTGGCGGCGTGATTGGCCGCGTCGTTGACCTCGGCATTAAGGACCCCAATGAAATGGGAGCTGCCATGGCGCCGGCGGCTTTTGATACCATTCAGCGTTATTTTACAAGCAGCAAAACAACGCCTGATGATTTTGATTTAATTCTCACCGGTGATCTTGGCTATCATGGCCACAGTATCCTGTTGGAACTTTGTAAACGGGAGGGCTTGGCTATGGGACCTCAGTACCAAGACAGCGGAGTGTGGATTTACGATAAAAAACAGGATGTTCATGCCGGCGGTAGTGGTGCGGGATGTAGTGCTTCGGTTTGGTCTACCCATTTACTTCATGAAATTCAAAAGGGAAAATACAAAAAAATTTTATTGGTGGGTACCGGGGCGCTTTTAAGCCCTCTCACGATTCAGCAGGGAAATTCCATTCCCGCTATCGCTCATGCTGTTGTGGTAGAAACAGGGGAGGTGACATCATGCTGATGAATTGTTTATGGGCCTTTTTGATCGGTGGCTTGATTTGCGTAATCGCTCAGATCGCCATGGATGCCACGCCTTTTTTTGTCAGCTCTGCCCATGTTTTGGTGACGGTAATTCTTGTTGGCGAGGTTCTCAGTTTTTTCGGACTATATCAGCCGTTGATTGATTTTGCCGGAATGGGAGCCGCCGTTCCCTTGTGCGGTTTCGGTAACACTTTAGTACAGGGGGTGGAGGAGGCCTTTCGGGAAGATGGCGTATTGGGACTTCTAACCGGCGGTTTTACTGCCGGTGCTGCTGGCCTCGGTGCGGCTGTGCTTTTTGGCTATCTTGTGGCCCTTGTGTTTAAACCAAAAGGCTGAGGTCCTTACAATTCAAAAAAGAACTGCCAAGCAGTTCTTTTTTTATGCCATTATTTTTCTGGTTTGCTGAAACGGCGGAGCAAAAAACCGATGAGGCAGCCGATAAGGTTTGCTCCGGCATAAATCCCGCAGTAAATCAGGGGGGTTCCGCTATAGCAGAAAATCGCCGCCGGTAAAAATAGAAGGGCAGTTATTAGAAAAAGTAGGGGTGGAAAAGGATAAACCGTGGTATAATATAGTCCGGTAAAACATGAGGTTAGCGAGTTGATCAGCATCAGGCAGGCCATGGAAAACAGCGGAGAGAAATTTTGGGGAATCAATGGATGCAAAAGAAGGGGTAAATAAAAAATCGCTACAGTGATAATGATAGCCTTCCAAAATGCTTTTTTTTGTTTTGATTGCTTATAGGAAACTTTTTCTGTTTTCGATTCCATGGTTCCTCCTATGGTGTGTATCAAACATTAATTATAAAAATTATAACACAAAGCGGTACTTTTTCAATGGAAACCCAGATAATTTGGTTTGCTTTTTTCTTGAAAATCGTTTATTATTAAAATAATATACTCCATCAAAAAATGTTGGGAAAGATTGGGGGAAGAAATATGACCTACGTTTTAATTAGCGATTCCACTACGGATTTGGGTTATCGTTATATGCGCCAGCATGATGTCGCTTTTTTACCCTTTAATTATATCATTGATGATCGGGAATTCCTTGATGATATGGGAGAAACCACAGACATTCCCGGATTTTATCGCGACATGAAGCATGGAGCCGCCATTCCTGTGACTGCTCAAGTCAATGTGGTACAATATAAAGATTTTTTTTCGCCATACCTTCGTGAGGGTAAGGATGTGATCTATCTTTGTTTTTCCTCGGGGCTTAGCGGCAGCTATAATTCTGCCCAAATCGCCGCCAAGGAGCTGGAGGAAGAGTTCTCTGGCCGGCGTGTGGTGGTGATTGACTCCTTAGCGGCTTCCATGGGGGAAGGTCTTCTTTTGTGGGATGCCGTGGAACAGAGAGACAACGGCGCTGGATTTGAAGAATTGGCTGCCCATATTCAAAACCGTGTGCAGCAGACTAACCATTGGTTTACAGTGGATGATTTGAATCATTTGTATCGCGGTGGCCGTGTTTCAAAAACTTCGGCGGTTCTTGGTACTGTGCTTAACATTAAGCCAGTTTTGAATGTAGACGAAGAAGGTCATTTAATTCCCAGAGAGAAAGTCCGTGGCCGTAAAAAAGCCTTGCTAAATTTGGCGGAAAAAGTAGAAAAGTATATTCAAAACAGCGAAGAGCAAACCATTCTTATCAGCCATGGCGACGCTCTGGAGGACGCCCAATTTTTGGCAGAAGAGATTGCCCGCCGTATTAAGGTCAAAGGGTTCTATTTTTCGGAAATTGGCCCGGTGATCGGCGCTCATTCCGGTCCCGGCACCATCGCAGTATTTTTCTTTGGAGAATCACGGGCACTGTAATATTGATAGTAATTAAATTGAAAGACGATAGTGTTTTACTATCGTCTTTTTTTTCATATTTCGATATTTTTCGACGAAATTTGTTGTTTTGACATAAAAACTATGATATAATTTTTAATAATGTTCTGATTTATTTGATACATGATAATGAAGGATAGTATCTAAGAAAGAGGTCGAAATGGCAATAATTGTAGACAATCAAAGAGAAAAATTATATCATAACGCCATTGTAAGGGCCATTGGAAGTCGAGGGGTGAATGAGTTTGCTCGTCATGCTGGTATCAGCGCTGGAAATATCAGCAAAATGCTGGCGGGACAAATCGCTAAACCAAAAACCTTGAGAAAAATTGCAGACGCTTGTCCTGAATTGGTAGGGCTTTACGAGGAATTGATGTATGCAGCCGGTTATTTTCAGAACATTGAACAAACTTCCGTGAATTCTTTTCAAGCACCCGAAGTTTTATTTGGGGTAGCGCGAATTCCTGTGATTGATTCCTTGGAGGGATCCAGGAATCAAATCTTCCATTATAACCGTGGCCGCTACCAATATTTACCCTATGATGCAAATATCTTGAGGGAGGATGAAAATCGCTACTTCTTTTATCAGGTCAAAGATGAAGCCTTTGCGCCAAAGCTTTCTCCAGGAGATTATGTTTTGATGGATTACGGCAAAGAGCCCCAGGACGGAGACATTGTCTTGATTCGCATAAAGAAAAAAACAGGGCTTTTGCGTCGGATTCGTCTCAAAACAGGAAAAATTATTGTCTATGGCGATGATTCTAATGTGGCTCCCGATGTCTTGGGTAAAAGTGAAGCAGAAATTTTTGGCGTGGCCATTGGCGCTATTTTAAAAACCTTGTGATAATTGTTAGAAATATATGAAGCGGAGATTGCTTTTGGCAAGTCTCCGCTTTTTTATGGGAGCAGAAGCTCCCTCCGTGATTTAAAGAAGGTCCTTAGTATCGGTTTTTACCGATACTATATGATATGACATGGTAGGGATTTTTGTGTCAGCGGCAACGACAAGATCTGCAGCAGCGACACTGTGAACAACAGCAACGGCAGCCGCATCCACATCCACATCCGCATCCACATCCACGTCCACAGCCCCAAAATGGGAAAAAGGGCCAGAATCCGCAACATGGAAAGAACATATTTCACACCTCATTTCAATAGGATGGTATAGTACATCTTATGCGGGGATGAGATTTTTGTCCCTAGAGAAATGGGGTTTTTTTATGATACACGCAGTATGGTTACTTTTAATTCTTTGCGGCGTGTTGGCTGCTGTGGTAAATGGCAATGGCAGTGTGATTTTTCCTGCTTTGGTTGATGGTTCTACAGGTGCCATTGAAGTGGCCATGGGACTGGCAGCCTTTCTTTCTGTATGGTGCGGCATTATGCGATTGGCAGAAAAAAGCGGTCTGTTGGATGCCATGGCCAAGTTGGTATATCCTTGTCTCAAATGGCTATTCCCTAAATTAAGCCCGGACCATAAGGCTTGGGCGCCGATGATTATGAACGTTTCCGCCAATTTTTTGGGCTTGGGCAATGCCGCGACACCTTTTGGTATCAAAGCCATGGAGGAATTATCGAAAACCGCTGATGAAAAAGGTGTGGCTTCCCGGGAAATGATCGTGTTTTTGGCCCTAAACACCTCTGCTGTTAGTTTGATGCCCGGTATGATTATGGGACTCCGTTCCCAGGCAGGCTCCGCCAATGCCGCAGAAATCATCATTCCCTCATTTTTGGCATCTTTGGCAGGGCTTACGGCGGCTTTGATTTCCGCCTTTCTCCTAGAGAAAGTGGGGCGGAAAAAACCATGATGAATTTTTTCGGTGAAATTTCCGTTTGGATTATCCCTTTCATTTTAGCGGCAGTACCTCTCTACGCTTACTATAAAGGAGTTCCCATTTACGATGAATTTATCGAAGGGGCAAGAGAGGGACTAAAGCTCACCTGGAACCTGCTGCCTTTTCTCATTGCTATGCTGGGAGCGATTGCGGTATTTACCGATGGCGGCGCTATGGATTTGCTCTTCCGTCTCATTGCTCCCATTGGCGATGCTTTGGGCATTCCTGAGGAAGTGCTTCCTCTTGCGGTGATGCGGCCATTTTCCGGCAGCGGTTCTCTTGGAATGACCGCCAGCATTATTCAAAGCTATGGCCCCGATTCCTTTACAGGGCGTTTGGCCTCCATCATGCAGGGCAGCACGGAAACCACCTTTTATGTATTAACGGTTTATTTCGGCGCTGTGGGGATTCGTAAATATCGTTATGCCCTCTGGGTGGGACTCATTGGCGACGCCGTAGCATTCTTTGCTGCCTTTTATATTACATTGCTCTTTTTTTAATAAAAAATATTACTTGTGGATTCCTCCGTTTCGGCATATAATAAAGTTGGAGGATTTTATGGAAGAGAGATTACAAAAAGTTTTAGCTTCGGCTGGCGTGGCTTCCCGCCGCAAAGCCGAAGAGATGATCAAGGAAGGACGCATCCGCGTCAACGGACAAGTCGTACGAGAGTTGGGCACCAAAGCCGATTTGGGCAAGGATAAAATCGAAGCCGATGGTAAACTCATCCAGCGGAAGGAGCGCAAGATCTATGTCCTGCTCAATAAGCCCAAGGGGTATTTATGTACCGTAACCGATACCCATAACCGTCCTACAGTGTTGGACCTTCTTCCTGATTGGGGCGTTCGCATCTATCCTGTGGGAAGACTTGATATGGATACCAGTGGTCTGTTGATTTTGACCAATGATGGCAAGATGACCAATAATATTCTTCACCCTGCCAAACAAATTGATAAAAAATACTGTGCCCTGGTCAAAGGCGTACCCTCGGAAGCAAAACTCAATTTGCTGCGAAAAGGCCTGGAAACGGAAGAGGAAGTTTTCGCTCCGGCGAAAATTCGTCTTTTGGGCAAAAAGGGACGTGATAGCCAGTGGGAGGTCATTATTCACGAAGGGAAAAAACGACAGATTCGCCGTATGTTTCAGGAAATAAAACACCCGGTATTGGAATTGGAACGCACCAATATTGATTTCCTCAGTACCAAAGGGCTGAAGGAAGGGGAGTGGCGCTTTTTAAAGAAAGAGGAACTCCGACGTTTGCTGGGTGATACCAGAGAAAAAAGAAAGCCGGCACAGCAGACCGTTGTTGTGCCGCAAAAAAGGAGAGATGGAAAATATGGCCCGCTTGGAAAAAGGACTTATTGAAATTTATACCGGACCGGCAAAAGGAAAAAGTACTGCCTCCTTTGGCTTGGCCCTTCGTGCTTCCGGGCATGGTTTTCAAGTCCGCATTGTACAGTTTATGAAAACCGGGACGTATGGCGAAAATAACGCCTTTGCCAAGTTAGCCCCTGATGTACAGATTGTATCCTATGGCAGAAAGGGATTCCTGAATCCCGATGACCCTCAACAGGTCGATATTGACTTGGCCCACGAAGCCTTGGCGAAAGCCGAAAAATTGATGTTGGCGGAAGATACCGATATCATGATTCTCGATGAAATTAATAACGCTTTATTTTTTAAATTATTGACTGTTGAAGAGGTCCTATCTTTTGTGGACAAAAAACCCGCCCATGTGGAATTGGTTATGACGGGTCGCAATGCACCTGAGGCTCTGCAGGAACGGGCCGATTATGTCACAGAAATGCGGGAAATCAAGCATCCCTATACTACCAGTGGTCAAAGCAGTAGAAAGGGCATTGAATTCTGATGAAACTGGTACGTTTTGTCCATAATCAAAAATGTCGCTACGGCATGATGGAAAACGGAGTCGTTTATCCTTTGGCTGGTGGGCTTTTAGACAAGCCCATCCGCCAGGGATTGCGTTATGCCCTCCGGGATGTGAGGCTTCTCTGCCCCGTAGAGCCCACCAAAGCCATTTGTATTGGCTTAAACTATCGGGATCACGCCGCGGAAATGCAAGTGAATCCCCCAAAAGAACCGGTATTTTTTATGAAGCCCTCTTCTTCTGTGGTCGGTTCCGGTGATAGCATTTTGTATCCCAAGGAGCTGGTGACTCAGATGGATTTTGAAGGGGAGCTTGCCGTTGTCATGGGCAAAACCGCCCGTTATGTGCCGGAGGAAAAAGCTGCAGAGATGATTTTGGGGTATACCATTGCCAATGACGTTACTGCACGAAATCTACAGAACAAATCAGGGCAGTGGACCATTTCTAAATCCTTTGATACTTTCTTGCCGGTAGGGCCTTGGGTAGAAACAAAAATTGATCCTCGGAATTTGGCAATTGAAACCTCAATCAATGGAGAAATTCGTCAAAAATCTTCCACTTCGGAAATGATTTTTTCGATTCCCCATATTGTCAGTTATTTGAGTAAAGTAATGACCTTGAACCCGGGGGATTTAATTCTTACCGGAACGCCGGCAGGGGTTGGGCCTATGTATGTTGGCGATGTGGTGCGAATCTCCATTGAGGGCCTGGGCTATCTGGAAAATACCGTAAGGGAGGAAGCATAATATGGCTTCTAAAAAAATAGTGGCAGTGATCGGAGGTGGAGCTGCGGGGATGATGGCGTCCTTTGCTGCCGCTCAAGAAGGCTGTCATGTGATCCTTTTAGAAAAGAATGTGCGTCTGGGCCGTAAGATGCTCATCACTGGCAAAGGCCGCTGCAATATTACCAATGAGTGCACCGTACCCCAACTGGTCAAATCTATGGTAGGTAACGGTAAATTTCTATATAGCGCATTTAGCAATTTTTCCGCGGAGGATACCATGAACTGGTTCCAAAATGGTGGTGTTCCTTTGAAAACCGAGCGAGGACAGCGGGTATTCCCGGAATCAGATCGCTCCAGTGATATCGTGAGCTTTATGGAACGAAAACTGAGAAAAGCCGGTGTGGATGTACGGTTTCATGCCGAAGTTAAAGAAATCTGTGTCACCGATGGTGCTGTTTCCGGCGTTAGAACTGAGGGAAAAGTGATTCCTGCCGCTGCCGTAATTTTAGCTACTGGCGGCGTCTCTTATCCACTGACGGGATCTACTGGTGATGGATACAAAATGGCGGAAGCCTTAGACCATCAAATTAACCCCTGTTTTCCTGCATTGGTACCCTTGGTGGTAAAGGAGGATTGGGTGCAGGATTTGGAAGGGCTGAGCCTTCGCAATGCCGAAGTCACGATACAGAGGGGACAGAAAATTCTTGGTCGAGAATTCGGAGAAATGGTGTTTACCAATTTCGGCCTTTCAGGGCCGGTGATTCTTACCTTGAGCCGCCTTTGCGGCGCACATTTTCTGAAAAACCCCAAGGAACCGCTGGGGTTGTCCATTAACTTAAAACCCGCCCTTACCGAAGAACAACTGGATAGCCGTTTGCTTCGGGATTTTGATACCTATCCCAAACGAAATTACCGTACTTTATTAGAGGGCTTACTGCCCAAAAAGCTGATACCCGTCTTTGTGATTCTGTCGGGAATCGATCCCTGGAAGCAGGGCCATCAACTGAACCGTGAGGATCGGAAAACGATTCGCCGTCTCTTGCGGGCGTTGCCATTTACGGTAACAGCTTGCCGTCCCATTGAAGAAGCCATTGTCACTGCCGGCGGTATTTCCGTGAAAGAGATCGACCCTAAAACCATGGCCTCCAAAAAATTAAAGGGCCTGTATTTCGCCGGTGAAGTGATGGATATTGACGGCGTTACCGGTGGGTTTAATTTACAGGCGGCATTGTCTACGGGATATCAGAGCGGCCTTGGCGCTGCTTTGGCTTTACGAAACGAGAATCAACAGTGTTGAACTGAGAAGAATGAGAAGAACGCTTTGTGAAGTTTCCGGTAAGGCACATAATCTTGAAAAATATCGTATTCCATAGGAATGCGGTTTATGATATATTTCAAAGCAAGTGAGGAATTGATATGGAATTAGCAGAAGCCAGACAACAGGTTATTGACGCGGGAAAACGATTGCTCCATACGGGACTGATTGCACGTACCTGGGGAAACGTCAGCTGCCGTCTCAATGACAATCAGTTTGTAATAACACCCAGCGGCCGGTCTTATGAGGATTTAACACCGCAAGAAATTGTTATCGTTAATATTTCCGATGGGCGTTCCTGGGGAGATATTTTGCCTTCCTCGGAAAAGGGTGTCCATTTGGAAGCCTACCGCTTACGTCCTGATATCAATTTTATTATCCATACCCACCAGCCCGAAGCCTCGGTGATGAGCGCACTGGATCGCGATTTGGAAGCCGCTCCGGGGGGTGTCTTCGGAGATACGGTTTTTTGCGCCGAATACGGTTTCCCCGGATCTGAGGAATTGAAAAATAATATGGGAGACGTCATTGCCAAAGGTGACAGCCGCGCCCTGTTGATGGCCCATCATGGCGCGTTATGTTTGGGTGGGACCATGGAAGAGGCCTTTCGGGTGGCTGTTAGTTTAGAATTACTGTCTTCTCATCAAATTAAAATGGCTTTTGAGGAAAAATTAGATCGTCCTATGACTATGGAAGATTCCCTATATGACATTATTCTGAATCAGCTGGGAGTAGAGATCCCCGAAGAAGGATGCCCGCTTTTTTACAGCCGCCGCTGTGAGGATGGATTTGAATTCTTTTGCAATAATGAGCAGCGCTTGGTGAGTTTTGATGCGGAAACTGATGATTTTGCAGAAACGGTTCACCGAAAAATCTATATGGCTCGTCCTGATATTAATTATATCACTCAGTTTACCAATCCTTCTATGTTGGCCTATTCTGTTTTAGGACGGGAGATCGAAACCTATATTGATGATTTTGCACAAATCAACGGACCGGTAATGGGTTATAGTGATTTGGATGCTGATAGCATCGTAGCTGCATTGGGGGACAACCACGGCGTGCAAGTAAAGGCTTCGGGCGTGCTTTGCTGCGGCAGAACCATCGGCGATGTAGACGCCCTGGCAATGGTTGCGGAAAAAAATGCCCGTGCTTGGCTGATTTCCCAATTATTCCCCGATGAAATCAGAGCGATTCCCAGAGAAGAATGTGATAAAATGAGAAATTTTTATTTACAGAGCTATTCCAAACGGTTTTGAGTTCTGGATGTGAAAAACAAAAAGCCTTTCTGGAATACAGAAAGGCTTTTATATACGATACAATGATTGTTACTGTGGAATTCCTTGCTCCTTAGAAGCTGAGGCATTATTTTTATCCTTGCGGAGATAACTGAGCCAATAGAATCCCGCTACAAATACGGCCCCGCCGATAATATTTCCCAAAGTGGCAGGAATCAAGTTTGCGGTAAAGAAGCTTCCCCAATTTAATCCCGGTACGCTGCCTTGGGCTGCTACAATCCCGGCAGGAATGAAATACATATTGGCAATGCAGTGTTCAAAGCCACAGAGCACAAAAGTAAAAATCGGCGGAAAAATTGCGAGCACCTTTCCCGCCATATCCTTGGCTCCTAGGGACATCCATACCGCAAGACATACAAGCCAGTTACAGGCTATGCCGCGGACAAATACTTCACACCATGTCATCGATACTTTCGCTGTGGCCGTGGCCACTGCTTTTGCGCCAAAGGCAGTGAGAACGCCGTTTTGCAACAAAAAACCGCCAAAATACACGATACCCAAAGGAATTAACGCACCTACGAAATTCATGATGTAAACTATGAGCCAGTTTTTCAGAACTTGTCCCCAGGAACAGCGGCGATCCATGGCTGCCAAGGTTAAGTACATGTTATTGCCGGTAAAAAGTTCGGCTCCCGCCAGGATAACTAGAATCAAACCAACCGTAAAAGGAGCGGCAGATAGGACCTTGTGAAAGCCCGATGTTGCCCATTCTTCGGACCAGCCTGCGCCTGCCGTGGTGGAAGCGATGGCAGCAAGGCCGATGTATGCTCCTGCGAGGATGGCCAAAGGGATGATTTTTTTTGCGGATAGATTGGATTTGTTTTGCCCTGCTGAGGCCGCAAGCTCTGCAATTTCCGCTGGGGTTGACATACTCATAAAATGGAACCTCCAAATTTATTTCATATTAATATTATATGAAATGTGTCACTTCATGTCAATAAGATAATGCTTGCAAAGGTTCGTAAAAAGAAGTATAATATCAATAAGTATTCTTAGTTCTCGGTCAGAAATGGAGGCGAAATTTTTGAAGGTACTCGTTGCAGAAAGAATTGCGGACAAAGGCGTTGAGAAATTGAGAGAGTCTGGATTGGAAGTCGATTTCAACCCTACCATTAAAAGGGAAGAGCTTTTAGAAATTATCGGCGAATACGACGCCCTGGTCGTTCGCAGTGTCACGAAAGTTAACGAAGAGCTTTATAGTAAAGCCACTAATTTAAAAGTCGTCGGTCGTGCCGGTAACGGCGTTGATAATATTGAAATGGAAGGCGCAAGTAAACGTGGGATCATCGTGGTCAATACTCCCGATGCCAATACCACCACTACCGCGGAACATACCATTGCCTTATTATTGGCCTCTAATCGCAGAATCCCTCAGGCAGACGCCATGATTCGCCGTCATGAATGGGATCGTACCAAATTTAAGGGTTCTGAGCTTTATGGTAAAACCCTTGGTATCATTGGTTTGGGCCGTATTGGCTCTAAGGTTGCCGTTCGTATGAAAGGGTTCGGTATGAAGGTCGTGGCGTACGACCCCTATATTGCGGATGAACGCTTTGAACGATTTGGAGTAGAGAAAAAGGAAACCTTGGAAGAGCTGATGAAGGAAGTTGATTTCCTTACCATTCATACTCCAAAAACTCCGGAAACCCTTGGCATGGTCGAGAAAAATATTTTGAATCTTGCCAAAGATGGTCTTCGCGTTGTCAACTGTGCCCGCGGTGGTCTTTATAATGAAGACGACCTTTACGAAGCATTGCAAAGCGGCAAAGTTGCTTCGGCGGCTATTGACGTTTTGAAGGATGAACCAAACCTTACTTCTCCTTTGCTCCAAAGTGACCGTGTGGTATTTACGCCCCATCTCGGCGCTGACACCTTCGAAGCCCAAGATAACGTCGGTATCTGTGTGGCGGAAGAAGTTATCAACGTGCTTTCCGGCAATATCGTGCCCAACGCTGTAAATCTTCCCACTGTGGGCCCCGATGAAATGGAAGGACTTTTCGATTATCTCAAATTAGGGGAACGCTTGGGGAACCTTTATTATGGCATTTGGAAAGATCCAGTGGAATCTGTTCAAGTTACTTTTGGCGGTGAAGCTGTCAACTTTAACACTAAAACCATTACTCTAGCAGTATTGAAGGGGATTTTTGAACCTGCCATGGCTGGTCGCGTTAATTACGTCAACGCTGGTGTCATTGCTGAAGAAGAAGGCATTGCCTTGGCCACAGTGATGAAACAAGATGACAACCGTTTCAAAAATCTTTTGAAGGTTAAAATCAAAGGTCAAAAAGAAGAACATACTTTTGCCGGTATGGTGGCAGGGCATGACGAAGTTCGCATCAACCGTGTGGATAATTTCTTCTTTGATATCAAACCTACTGAAAATATGATTTTTATCATCAATGAAGACAAACCTGGTCGCATTGGTCAGGTAGGCGCCATCATTGGCGATTTAGGAATCAACATCGGCGCCATGCAGTGCGCTCCCGATAACGAAGGCAACGCCATGATTATTCTTTCCGTTGATCGCGAACTCAGCGAAGCGGAACTGGAAAAATTCACTGCCGTGCCTGGTATTCTCAAAGCAAAATTTGTAAAGATTTATAATAGTTAATTTTAAGATCCGATAAAGAACATAAGAATCAAAACGGGATGGGGATGACCATCCCGTTTTTTACAGAAAGGTAGATGTTATGTTTCGGTCAATGAGAAGAAAAAAACAACAATTAACAGAGGAGGAAGCGCGTGCAATTCTGGAACGAGGCACTGCCGGTATTCTGGGCCTCATGGGGGATGACGGATATCCCTACACTGTGCCCTTGAGCTATGTTTTAAGTGGTGATAAAATTTATTTCCATTGCGCCAAGGAAGGGCATAAAATTGATGCGATTCGCCAATGTGATAAAGCCTCTTTCTGCGTGATAGACCAGGATGAGGTGCATCCCGCCGAATTTAATACCTATTTTCGCAGTGTTATTGCCTTTGGTCATGTGCGCGTTATTGAAGATGATAGCGAACGGTTGGAGTCCTTGCGCCTTTTGGGCCTTCGATATAATCCTGATGAAAAGGCAGTGCTGGATGAAATGACCAAAGGTCAAGCCCGTACCGCTATGATTGAATTCAATATTGAACACGTCACTGCTAAGGCTTCCATGGCCTTGTGTCAAAATTCAAATATTTTTTGATTTTGTGGAGAAGTTTGAAATTATTCTATCACTGGCTATTTTGAAACTGCCGATAAATTGCTAAAATTTGACACAGAACCTCCAATCCAGTATAATATCTATGTTATGGGTTTATCCCTTTTATGATATGGAAAGGCGGTAATAATATGTCCGCAATCATTTTGATTGGCGCCCAATGGGGCGACGAAGGTAAAGGTAAAGTCACAGACTTCCTCGCAGAAAAATCTGAGGTAGTCGTTCGCTCACAAGGCGGTAACAACGCTGGTCATACAGTGATTAACGGTGATGAAGAATATAAACTCCATTTAATTCCTTCGGGAATTTTGAATCCCAACAGCCTCAATTTGATCGGCAATGGCGTTGTCATTGATTTGGCCGTGATTCTTGACGAAATCGATCATTTAAAAGCACGTGGTGTGTCATTTGAGCATTTCTATATTTCCGATCGTGCCCATTTGATTATGCCATACCATAAAATTTTGGATGCGCTGGAAGAACAGGCAAAAGCCGACGGCAAAATCGGCACCACCGGTCGGGGTATTGGCCCTGCCTATGTAGATAAAGTGAACCGTATCGGGATTCGCGTCTGTGATTTAATGGATGAAAAGGAATTTCGTAGAAAATTAAATATTGCTCTCACTATGAAAAACACCTTGCTGGAAAAGGTATACGGTACGGAACCCCTTGATCTGGAGACGATTGTTGAGGATTTTATGGCTTTGGCGGAGAGAGTCCGTCCCTTTGTTGCCGATACCTCGGTGCTTCTTTATGATGCGTTGAAATCTGATAAAAAGGTTCTTTTTGAAGGGGCCCAGGCCACTCATCTTGATATTGACCATGGTACTTATCCTTTTGTTACCTCATCTAATCCCATCGCCGGCGGTGCTTTGACCGGAAGCGGGGTGGGGCCTACTTGGATTGACAAAGTGATCGGCGTTTCCAAATCCTATACGACCCGTGTGGGCAATGGTCCTTTCCCCACGGAATTAGAGGATGAGATGGGTGAAACTCTGCGTCAGAAAGGTCACGAATTCGGTACAACGACGGGGCGTCCCCGTCGTTGTGGTTGGCTTGACGCTGTGGTGGTTCGTTACAGCGTTCGCGTCAATGGTATTACTGATATTGCTTTGACAAAACTTGACGTTTTGGATGAATTAAAGGAAATTAAGCTTTGCGTGGCCTATCAATGCGGGGACGAGGTTTTGAAAGAGTTTCCAGCGGCCCTTAATCAGATTGAAAAATGTACGCCTATCTATGAAACCATGCCCGGCTGGATGTGCGATACTTCTGCCTGCCGCAGTTTTGGTGAATTACCCCAGGCAGCCAAGGATTACATTGCCCGTATTGAAGAATTGACTGACGCAAAGGTGTCGATTATCGCCGTAGGACCTGACCGTAAACAGACCATTGTTCGTGACGAATTTTAAAAAATCCAGAAAATAACATTTTTTCGAAAAACTTTTTAAAAAAGTGTTGACAAAATAAGCAAGATACTCTATAATACTATCTTGTGACGAGCCATTAGCTCAGCAGGCAGAGCACCTGACTTTTAATCAGGGTGTCCGGCGTTCGAATCGCCGATGGCTCACCAAATTGGCGCGTTGGAGAAGCGGCTTAACTCACCAGCCTTTCACGCTGGCATTCAGGGGTTCGAATCCCCTACGCGTCACCACTAGATACTAAGACCATCTGCAAAGGTGGTCTTAAAATATATGCGGGTGTAGCTCAATGGTAGAGCGACGGCTTCCCAAGCCGTACACGAGGGTTCGATTCCCTTCACCCGCTCCATAAATGAAACCACCGTTTAACAGGCATTTTGCTTACAAACGGTGGTTTTTGATAGTGCTTGGCAACGGAAGGGCAGTGGATTTGGGGTGTGATTATGTTTTTTAGTAGGCACACAAGAGCCAATGGATATAAATTATGTTTCAATAAGGCAAGGCCGGAATAGGAATTTTCTTGATTCGCATGGGAATACTGGTTTTTATGATTTAATGATTTTAGAAATCAAAGCCGAATTTCGCATTATATACTGCTTCGAGAAAACTGCTCTTCATGATTTATAGAGGTATCGCATCCTCTGTTGCTTATTGGGAAATGGAATTTCTCTGAAAATTCAGGTGTGCAAAGATTATTTTTTTAAATAGTTGAACAACATATCCAGAAATTCTTTTACACTTGGCATGTGATCCACCTCACAGCGCGCTATCTCGTTGAGAAACGAACGGTTTCCTCTCAGATAACATTCTTTTATAAAGGTGCGAATGTTGCGCTCCACGGAATGCGTCTTGACGTGATATATCTCGGTAACCTTCGGATAGACTCGATGGTATAAATTTAGGAACCCTTCTTCCTCTTTAAGCAATAGTTCCATCACTGTCTTGGTAAAATAATATCCTAAACTACATTTGCTACCACCTAATTTTTGCAATACTGATTCAATAGAATTCATTTTCATTACCTCCGTAAAATATATTTTTATGTAATACGGTAGTATGAATAATCAATATTTTAATTTGAAGTTGGTAATCAAATCAATTTTTTCAGAATATCTATCAGAATATCTATCTGAGAAAAATTCTATAAATTCAGGCTCTTTATCTGATATTAAAAGAGAAATGCAGCTAGAGAAAAAAACACAGGTTATGTCGGTGGCTTACTAAAATTAGAACTGGTTTGTCATGTTCTTTTCAAAATACATTTTCACAAAGCAGTATGAATCTTGACAATTTGAATCATCAATGCTATATTAACATTAATTATTAGAGGAATTATTATTATTTTATAATTTAAGTGGGGTAAGATTTCAGCGGACTGAAATTTTGCTCTTTTTATTTTGTTCTTGGCGGTGACTTGGGTATGACCTATGATCTTACTACGGGAAATGTGTTTCGGAGACTGATTTACTTTTCTTTACCGTATTTTTTGTCTTATTTTATGCAGACGCTCTACAGCTTAGTGGATCTTTTGGTCGTTGGAATGTATCATGGCACCGCCACTGTGGCAGCGGTTTCTGTCGGCAGCCAGGTGTTGCATATGATGACTGTCATGATCGTGGGATTATCCATGGGGGCCACGGTACGAATTGGATTTGCCATTGGTCAAGGAGATTCCGAGCGAGCAGCCCAGACCATCGGCAATACGGTGATTTTTTTTGTTATTTTTGCTTTGATAAGTACGGGGGTTTTATTATTTTACACCAGCCCCATCACATTGTTGATGATGACGCCTCCAGAGTCCGTAACGGAAACGATTCAATACCTCACAGTGTGTTTTGCCGGAATTCCTTTTGTGGTGGCTTATAATGTCATTAGCGCCATTTTTCGGGGAACCGGCGACTCTAAAACTCCTATGATATTTGTGGCCATTGCCTGTGGAGTAAACATTATTTTAGACTTCCTGCTCGTCGCCGGTTTTCATATGGGGGCTCTTGGAGCCGCCTGGGGTACTATTTTGGCCCAAGCCTTCAGCACCGTATGCGCCTTATTTTGGCTGAAACATCGTCCTCTTGGACTGACCTTTCGGAAAAAATGTTTTTATCCTAAATCTGCATTATTGCGGGAAATTTCTATTGCGGGTATTCCCATAGCTTTGCAGGATGGATTCATTCAGGTGGCCTTCTTGTTTATAACTATGATTGCTAACAGTCGCGGTGTAGAGATTGTTGCGGGTGTAGGGATTGTGGAAAAGGTCATCAGCTTTTTGTTCTTAGTTCCTTCTTCTATGCTATCGTCGATTTCAGCCATTGCCGCCCAAAATATTGGTGCGGGTAAGGTAAACCGAGCAAAAAAAACACTATTTCATGGCCTTCGCTTTTGTATAATTTACGGTATCGCAGTATTTGCTTATTGCTGGTTTTTTCCCGAGACCTTGTTGGGGCTATTCTCAAAGGATTCTGCGGTTATTACCTATGGATGCCAGTATTTAAGCGCATATGCCATAGATTGTATTTTTGCGGGAATTCATTTTTGTTTCAGCGGATACTATTGTGGCTGCGGTCACTCTGGTATTTCCTTTCTTCATAATTTTCTCTCCATTCTGTTGGTGAGAATTCCCGGGACTTATTTCGCCTCAAAGTTTTTTGCCACATCTCTGTTTCCCATGGGCTTAGCCGCGCCCTGTGGTTCTATTTTATCGTGTCTCATATGTCTATTGTTTTACCATTATCTGAATCGTAAGGGGGGATGACGTTCTGGTCCGAGCTGTGAGTGTGTGAAATGGAGAGGTTGTTTTTCTCGGGAAAATAAGGTAGAATATGGAATATTAACAAGGAGGAGTGAAAATGTCAGTAGAAAATGTAAAAGCGTATTTATCCCAATGGGGTGCAGATAAAAAAGTAATGGAGTTTGAAGCCTCCAGCGCCACCGTAGAACTGGCTGCGGAGGCTGTGGGAACGGAGCCTGCACGTATCGCCAAAACTCTTTCCTTTGCCATGGAGGATGGTTGTATTTTGGTAGTTACCGCTGGCGACATGAAGATTGATAATAAGAAGTTTAAGACCTATTTCGGTGTAAAAGCTAAAATGCTTTCTCTCGATGTCGTGGAATCCCTTACCGGCCATCCCGTAGGTGGTGTTTGTCCCTTTGCCGTAAAAGATGGCGTAAAAATCTATTTGGATGAGTCTATGAAACGGTTTGATATGATTTATCCGGCGGCAGGGTCTCCTAATTCTGCGGTAAAATTAACTTGTGATGAACTGATGGAGTATTCCAGAGCCGAAGCATGGGTTGATGTTTGTAAAAGTTAATGGATGATTCAGAATCTAAAGCTGCTCTCGCGGCTTTTTCTTTTGCCAACACCCGACATCATCATCAAAAATTTGAGATCATGGGGCAGCCGCACTACTTTTTATAGGTTGGGACGAAAATTATACGGTATGTCCAAAATCAGTCGAAAAAATGTATGGTTTGTTTGGATCATTTCCCCTGCTTAACCCTATAATATTTTCTGTCGTCAAAGTCCTCGGGTGGGCGGGAACGGCTGAATTTATTTTGAGCTGGCATTTTGATGATAGCGGGTTATGTCGGATTGTCGAAATGAAAGGTACGATTTTCATTGCATTTTATTTTTCAGCGATGGTATATTGAAGAAAAAGTAAGAAAGGGAGTGCCTCGTGATTTTCATTCGAAGACGTACCATCGCTATCTGTTTGTTGTTGCTGTTTTTCATGATAACAGCAGTGCTATGCCTAAACTACCAAACGGTTTATGCCGTGACAGTAGAAGGCGAACCTCTGCTATACATAAAAAGTGAAAAAGAGGGCAAAATGATATTAGAACAATGTCTTGAACAGGGTAAAAAAACCTATGGTAAGTCCGTTGACTTTAAAGAGGAAATCTCGTTGGAGCGTTGTTTTCGAAACAGCGACATGGAATTCTCCGATGCTGAACAAGGGCAAAAGGCTCTGATGGGGGCCACTGAATTTGAAATGGAAGCGGCAGTGATTGTGATTGACGGAGAAGACGCCGTCGCCGTCAAAGACGAAACCATTGCTACCGAGGTATTGGGAGAAGCACGCAAAGATGAAGAAGTCCCTGCTGATGACGCGGAGATCCTTTCCGAAGGCTTCCAGCAGGAGGTAACGATTGAAGAAAAGACCATAGATGCGGGTGTGGTTGTGGAGGAGCATGATGCAGTCGACACCTTGACTAGTGGCGAAGATCCAAAGCTCAACTGGGAAGTGGTCTATGAATATACTAAAACATTGGAGATTGAGGCGGAAACCGAATATGTGGAAGATGAAACTATGTCCTACGGAACCAGCAAGGAGCTTGCTCCCGGTAAAAATGGCGTGGAGGAACAGACCATTCATGCCGTTCAGGACAAGGAGGGTAACTGGCAGGAAAGCGTAGTATCCTCCAAAGTGGTGGAGCCTGCGGAAAACCGTATTGTAGCCCAGGGAACTGGTCCCGCTTTTTCTGATGTTAGTGGAAAAATCCTATTGGGGCAGTCCGAGATTCCCATTGCCGGTAAAATTACCGCCCGGTTTGGTTCCTCCGGTTCTTATTGGAGCCACCGCCACACAGGGTTGGATATCGCAGCACCTGCCGGAACACCGGTGCGCTCTGTAGCTTCCGGCACTGTGACAGGAGCTGAGTGGAGCGGCGCTTATGGTAATATGGTGACCTTGGAGCATGAAAACGGAATGTCTACCCGTTATGCCCACCTCTCGGAAATTTCCGTGGCAGTCGGTGACACCGTGGCCTTCGGCGACATTTTGGGATTGTGTGGAAGCACTGGTAACGCCACCGGAGACCATTTGCATTTGGAGGTATTGGTCAACGGCGAATGTCAAAATCCTGAAGAATTTTTTTAATAGTGAAAAATAGAAACAACTATGTTAAAATTGGAATAGAAACATCCTTAAGGCGGTGACTGATATGGCAAATACCAAACAGTTCTATGATATGATTATTGTTGGCGGTGGTCCTGCGGGGCTAACCGCCGCCATGTACGGCGGTCGTGCGGGACTCAAAACCTTGGTCTTAGAGCGGGCTATGGTAGGAGGACAAGCTGCCAATACTCATCTCATTGAAAATTATCCGGGTTTTCCCGAAGGTATCGGAGGCTGGGAACTGATGCAGCTCTTTTTGGCTCAGGCTCAGCGTTATGGTACGGAGGTCGTGACGGCAACAGTGACTGCTCTTTCGGAAGATGAAGAAGGAAAAATCGTCCATAGTGGCGATGTGGTTTACCGTGGACGTTCCGTGGTCATTGCCACCGGTGCCGGGCCCCGTCCTTTGGGAGCCACCGGTGAAGAGGAATTCTATGGTCGCGGAGTCTCCTATTGCGGTACCTGTGACGGCCCTCTATTTCGCGATAAAACCGTGGTCATTATCGGCGGTGGCAATACAGCTTTACAGGAGCTTAACTTTTTGAGCCGCTTTGTAAAAAAGATTTATTTGGTGCATCGACGCAATGAGTTCCGTGCCCAACAGGTTCTAGTGGATCAGGCCAAAGCTGATGAAAAAGTTGAATTTATTCTTGAAGCGGAAGTTTCATCAATTTACGGTACCAATGTCGTGGAGGGCGTTATTGTCAACCAAAACGGCGTGGAACGGGATTTGAAAGCCGATGGTGTATTTATTTTTGTGGGACATTCTCCCCATACGGAGTTCTGCAAAGAATTTCTTGATTTAGATAATCACGGCTTTTTACTGGTGGATCCTGAACTACGAGCTTCCCGGGAAGGCTTTTATGGTGCAGGAGACGCCCTCAGTAAGGATTTTTTCCAGATCGCCACCGCTGTGGGGGAAGGGGCCCAGGTAACTCACTCTATCCTAAAAGATTTTCAGGCAAAAAATAATTAAAAGAAACAACCTCTACTTTTGAAGTGCCCCCCAAAAGTTAGACAATAAAAAAGCAAAATTGTTCAAGCAACTAAAAGGGCTTGTTGTCTGTGAATCGC